>JBGTJO010000192.1:0-1916 GCA_041745135.1 Aestuariivirga sp.
AGCGGAAGAGATTCGGGGCCGGCGTTGCCCGCCGCGGCCACGAGGATCACGCCCTCCCTGGCGGCTGCCTTCATCAAGCGGCCGAGCAGCGGATCGCGGGGGCCCGCAAAGCTCATATTGATGATGAACGCCTCCTCACCATAGGCCCAGTCGACGCCCTTGAGGATGTTGAAGGAGACGCCCTCCATGCGGCCTTCCTTGTCTTTCGAGAAGCACTCGACCGCGAGCAAGCGCGATTGGGGGGCTGTCCCTATCGTCTGGCCATTGCCGGCAATGGCGCCGGCCATGGCGGTGCCGTGGGTATCGGCTTCGGTGGAAAGATTGTCGACCGCCGTATAGGACGCCTTGATCGATTGCCGAAGAGCATCGTGCGCGGCGTCGACGCGCGAGTCGATGAGCGCTACGACGACATCCTTGCCCGTCACCCATTTATGGGCTTCGGCAATGCGCAATTTGGCATTGGCATATTGCAACTGTTCGCCCGCGGTGGAGGCCGCGCTTTCGATCAGTTCATAGCGATAGTTCGGCTGGGCGGATTCGATATTGGGATTGGCTTCGAGCGCGGCAATGACCTGGGATAAGGTTCTGTTATCGGTGATGGCATAGCGGTGCACGGTGCGGCTGAGGAGCTGAAGGGGCGCTTCCGCGATCCGTCTGAGGTTTTGCGTTTGAACGACGGCGGCAAGCGCATCCGATGAACTGTTCGGCTTCAAGACGAAAAGGACTTCGTTCTTGCGGAAGCGCGTTTCGCCTTTGGGCGGCACGCCGCTGTTGGGCTTCCGTGCGGTGGCGGTAGCGGTCTTCGTCTTCGTTGCGGTCTTCTTCTTGGCGGGGGTGCTCGCAGTTTTTTTCTTTACTGGAGCGGGAGCCGGCGCGGCGGTCTTCTTCTTCTTCGTCGTCTTGTTCAGAAGCTGTATGACATCGATGGAAATCCCCATGCCAACGCCACCTCCTCCGCCGCCCTTTTTCTTCTTGTGCTGTTGCTCTTGATTGGCGCTTGCACCGGTGGCCAACAGCAACAGGAGGACGGTCAACAGCGATAGAAATTTCGACATGCGATCCTCCTATGGTTCGGTCCGCGAGACGAATTCGATGATTCCGGTTTTCGAGCGCAGCTCCTTAATGAGCTTTTCAATCCCAGCCTCGCCATCCTGTGGCTTTTCGAGGCCGATTGTAAAGAGGCCGCCGCCCGAAGGCCCGCCGACGATTTCAGCGTCAAGTTCCTCCAGCAGTTCCGTGGTTTTCGAGAACTCGGCGCCGGGCGCGAATTTGACGATCAAATGCAGGTTTCGCTCCACGCTGGGGCCGGAAGCAAGTTCGGGCCCGGGAGCATTGTCGATCGCCATGATACCGATCACTCCGGCCTGGACCATGACAACCAACGCCATGGCGGCTACCGCATAGGCAAGGGTGCGGGGGCGCGTTGCGGCCATGAACTCGGTAACCCGCTCGGCGAGGAACCAGCGGACAAATGCACTGCTGGTCCGCGAGACGGGTGGAAGCCTTGATACGAGGTGGTCGAGAACCTGAGGCGATGGTCCGGCGATCGCTTCGTTAATGCCGCCTACCGCGTCAGCTTCATCGCGGGCGAGCTCCAGAGCTTGGCGCAGGCGGGGGTTGGTTGGCAGGGCCGCGGCGATCCGGTTGCTGGTTTCGGAATCGAGGGTGCCGTTGACGTACCAGGGCAAGCAGGCTTCGAGTTCGTCATATTCGGGGAGGAGCTCGTTCTGTGTCATGGCCAGCCCCTGTCGATGCCGGCGGAGCGCAGCATTTCGGAGAGTTTCTTTCGCGCGTAGAACATACGTGTCTTCACGGTGTTGAGGGGGATGCGCAGGATTTCGCCGACCTCCTCGATGGATTTTTCGTGGTAATAGACGAGGTCGACGACCTCGCGATGCTCTGTGCCCAGCCTTTCG
>JBGTJO010000193.1:0-7930 GCA_041745135.1 Aestuariivirga sp.
TCCGGTGAGTGCGGCCGTCAGCTAATGAGATTTCCGAATGCAGCGAACTGGGACCAAGAGCCCTCATCCGCCCTATCGGGCACCTTCTCCCATCCTTCGGACGGGAGAAGGCATAACATTGATGCGCCTTCTCCCGTTCGAAGAATGGGAGAAGGTGGCCGAAGGCCGGATGAGGGCCTCTCGACGCCGGTTCATCGCATCAGAATCGCGTTAGCAACTTCTGTCCCATGGACTATATCCAGCCTTACATCGACTATTTCGTGGCCCATCCGCACTGGGCCATTGCGGTCATATTCCTGATCGCCTTCGGTGAAGCGCTGCTGATCATCGGCCTGTTCGTGCCATCGACCGTCGTCCTGGTGAGTGCCGGCGCGCTGGTGGGGACTGGCCTGCTGCCGTTCTGGCCCGTATTCCTCGCAACCGCCATCGGCGCAATAGCCGGCGACCAGGTGTCCTATTGGGCGGGTCGCCTCTATGGCCAGCGCCTCAAAACCTACTGGCCTCTCAACCACTATCCGGTTCTAGTGGCGCGGGGCGAGGATTTTGTGCGCGAGCATGGCGGCAAGAGCATCGCCATCGGGCGGTTCATCCCGGGCGTCAAGGCTGTGGTCCCCGGCATCGTCGGCATGCTGGGCATGGGGCAACTCTATTTCGTCGCGGTGAACTTTTCTTCAGGCCTCGTATGGACGGCGGCCCATATCCTGCCGGGCATTCTGCTTGGGCAGAGCCTGGCCTTCGCCAGTGAGCTCAGCGGCCGCCTGGTGATCGTGCTCCTCATGCTCCTGGGCATCCTGGCCGTCGCCGGTTACGCGATCCGCATGGTGGCGGGCGGTGTCTCGCCTTATCTCCGGCATGTCTTGGAACGGATCGCCGCGTGGGCGCGCTCGAAAAAGAGCCGCTCGCTGCAGCGTTTCGCGCGCGCCATCGATCCGGAAAATCCGCGCTCCCTGTTGGTCGTGCTGTTCGCCGCGGTCGTATTCACCGGCGTCATTGTGCTTGCCAACATGGCGGTCCGCGTCGTGTCCAACGATGCCGTCTCCAATATCGATGTTTCCGTCTCCAACCTGCTCAAGGAAATGCGCAACGCTCCCGCCGACGAGCTCATGATCATCATCACCATGTTGGGCGATGGCTTGGTGATGACCGCACTTCTCGCAGCGATCGTCATCTGGCTCATCTGGCACAAGGCCTATCGCGCGGCCCTCGCGGCGATGATCGCGGTGCTTGCCGCCAGGATTTTTGTGGGTTTGCTGAAATACGGCATCCAGCGCCCGCGGCCCATCGAATCCTTTCAAGGGGTCGAACTGTTCAGCTTCCCCTCGGGCCATGCCACCATCGCGGCACTGACCTTCGGCATTCTCGCCGTGCTGGTCAGTCATTCCATGGGGCGCTGGGCCCGTGCGCTGGTCTATGCCGTATGCGCGCTCGCGGTGGTGTCGATCGCCTATTCCCGCATTTATCTGGGTGTCCATTGGCTGTCCGATGTCATGGGCGGACTGCTGTTCGGCGCGGTCGTGGCGGCGGCATTCGGCGTCGCCATCGAAGCCATTCCGCCGCGTCGCATCAAACCCGTGGGGCTGTTCGGCGCAGCACTGATCGCCTTCGTGACGGCCGGGGCCTTCAACGTGTTCACGGGCTATCAAAGGGCCGAAGCTGCCTATGCTTCACCGGAGATCATAACCGGGACGACGCTGCTTGACTGGCAACAGCAAGGCTGGAAACAACTTCCGGAGCGCCGCATTGATCTCGCCGGCAAGCCCGAGGAAGTTTTCCTCGCCCAATTGGCCGGAAACCTCGACACGTTCGCATCCGCCATGACAGCAGCGGGCTGGCGCGCCACGCCCAAATGGACCTGGCGCGATAGCATTCCCTATCTCAATGCCAACGCCAACCTTGCCGAACTGCCGCCACGCCCCGCCTTGCATGAGGGATTGAAGGCCAAGCTCACCATGATCCGTTCTGCGGAGGCCAGTCCCGGCGAACGTCAGGTCCTGCGCGTGTACAAAACCCTCCTTCAGGCAACCAGCGGTGCCGAAACCCAGACCGTCTATCTCGTCAGCCTTCAGCGTGAGCATCGCAATGAGGGGCTTAATCTCTACGCCATGCCAGCCGCGCTCAATGCCACCGATTCAGACAAAACCGCCCTCCGCGCCACGCTCCAGAGCGCGCCTGGGTTGAAGGTATTGGGCGAAAATCCGGTCGAAGGTGCCATGCAAACACTCCTGACAACGCTGCCGAAAACCAGTAGAGAGCCCTCATGAACAACTTCGTTGACGCTCCCGACTGGTCGGCGATTCCAGCCCCCGTCGATGAGGGAGCCACCCGCCATCTGCCGGGCACAGCAATGGCGCCTGTCGCGCTGCAAGCAACCGATGGCCGAGTGATCGACCTTTCAGCCTTGCGGGGCCGAACCGTCGTTTACGCCTATCCCCGCACCGGCCAGCCCGGCGTGGAGAATCCCGATGGCTGGGACATGATACCGGGGGCCCGCGGCTGCACGCCGCAATCGTGTTCCTTCCGCGATCATTTCGCTGAACTGAAGGAACGTGGCGTCGATCATCTGTTTGGCCTCTCGACTCAAGATCCGGCCTATCAGCGCGAAGCCGCCCAGCGCTTGCACTTGCCCTTTGCACTTCTGTCCGACGAGCACCTGAAGCTCACGCGGGCCATGAACCTGCCCACCTTCGAGATAAACGGAATGACTCTCCTGAAGCGTTTCACGCTGGTCATCTCAGGCGGCAGCGTGGATCACGTGTTCTACCCGGTCTTCCCGCCCGACCGCAGCGCCGGCGATGTCATCGGCTTTCTCTCTTCAAACGGAACAACGCGGCCATGAAGTTTTTTCGGCAATTTTTTTCCTGGTGGAGCGGGCAGACGCTGAACACCCGGTTTTTCACCTGGCGCAAAGGCCAATTCGTAGGCCAGGACGAAGCCGGCAACACATATTACCGCGCGCCTTCGGCCATTCCCGATTCCATCCCTGAGCGCCGCTGGGTGATTTACAACGGCTATTCGGAAGCCTCCGCCATTCCGCCGGGCTGGCACGCCTGGATGCACCATCGCAGCGATATGACTCCACTGGACCGGGATTACGTCGCCCATGAATGGCAGAAGCCCCATCTGCCCAATCTCACGGGCACTCCCTTTGCTTATCGCCCGCCCGGCAGCATTGTGGGCGCCAACCGACCTGAGCCGCCAACCCCCGATTACGAAGCCTGGAAGCCGGAATGAAGAACGGAGACAACAAATGAAGAATGCGGCGGTTGAAACCCTGATCGGGGCGGCTGTCATCGTGATTGCCGCGGCCTTTTTTCTCTTCGCCTACCAGTCCTCTGGAAGGGGCAGTGCGGCTGGCGGTTATCGCCTGCTCGCCGAGTTCGACAATGCGAGCGGCATCAATGTCGGAACCGACGTGCGCATGGCGGGCGTCAAGATCGGCACGGTGGTGGGGCAATCCCTCAACCACGAAAATTTCCAGGCGGCCATTACAATGCTGATCGACCCCGCCGTGCAACTGACCGATGACGTCACCGCTAAAGTGACCGCGGAAGGCTTGCTCGGCTCCAACTTCATCACCTTGGAGCAGGGCGGATCGGAAACCAAGCTCGCCGATGGCGGCATGATCCAGTACACGCAAGGTGCAGTCGATATCTGGTCGCTGATCAGCCAGGCCATGTTCGATAAATCCGGCGCCAAAACAGCGGACGGCGCCAACACGGAAACTCCCCCGCAGTGAAGCCAGCCGAAGCCAAAGCCCAGAAATGGTCAGCTGAAACCTACGACGCCCACGCCCGTTTCGTCTCGGACCTGGCCGGCGAAGTGCTGGCCTGGCTCAGTCCAAGAGCAGGTGAGCGCATTCTCGATCTGGGCTGTGGCGATGGCGTACTGACGTTAGAGTTGGTTTCGCGGGAAGTCCATGTCGTGGGCGTCGACACTAGCGATGATCTTCTGCGCGCCGCGAGAGAACGCGGTCTCGACGTTCGTCACATGGATGGCCAGGCTTTGCAGTTCGATGCGGAGTTCGACGCGGTGTTTTCGAATGCAGCCTTGCATTGGATGCGAGACGGTGCGGCGGTCGCTTCCGGCGTGGCGCGGGCGCTGAAGCCGGGTGGCCGCTTCGTGGCCGAGTTCGGCGGTCACGGCAACGTCGCCGCCATCGTCACCGCCATCCTCGCCGTCGCCAAGGCGCGCGGTGTCAGCGGCGAGCTTGCCGCCCCCTGGTTCTATCCCACACCGGCTGAGTATCGTGATCTGCTGGAAAACGCCGGCTTCACCGTGCGGCGCGTCGGCTTATTCCCACGCCCAACTCCGCTCAAGACCGGCATGGCCGAGTGGCTCAAACTCTTCCGCAAGCCATTCTTCGAGCAATTCGGCGATGAGGCCGAAAACGCGCTCGCGGAGTGCGTGGAATTGCTTCGCCCGTCCCTTCGCGACACGCATGGCAACTGGACCGCCGACTATGTGCGGATCAGGGTCGAAGCGGTCAAGTGATGCGTCTCCCAGCGATCATCGCGGTGTTTTTGTGTTGTGCCACCACGGCCAACGCCGGACGCATCGCCAATCCGATTGCGGTCTTCAACGGCCTTGACAAAATCACCGGCCTCACCACGATTTTCGAAATTGAAATCGGCGACCAGAAGCGCTTCGGCGGCCTCATCGTGAAACCCAATGTCTGCTATTCCCGTCCCGTCACCGAGGAGCCGAAGACCACCTCCTTTGTCGAAGTCGACGAGATCGAGGCGGGCAACACGCGAAAGCGTCTCTTCTCCGGCTGGATGTTCGCCGAAAGCCCCGGCCTTAATGCCGTGGAGCACCCGATCTACGATGTCTGGCTCACCGGCTGCCGCGACCCCAAAGCCCCGCCGCCGCTGGTCGAAACAGCCCCCGACGTCACCACGCTGCAAGACCAGGTCGAGGAAGAAGAGCCGGAGGACTAGGGTCGGGACCCATTTGCTTAGTTTGCAGTCAGGCAAATTCCGTCGCTGACTGGCCGACGCTCCCTCAAGCGCTCTTTGGTTTCTTCCGAGCAGCAGTCGAAATGTTCAGCGCCACGGCGGCGCGAATGAGCGCCTTCAACGCCTTTTCATCGATCTTGTCCCCCTTACGGAAATCGATGGCGCGCCTCACCTTGCCTTCGAGGCTAGC
Organism: Aestuariivirga sp.; assembly: GCA_041745135.1. GTDB lineage: Bacteria > Pseudomonadota > Alphaproteobacteria > Rhizobiales > Aestuariivirgaceae > Aestuariivirga. The sequence continues at coordinate 5,146 of JBGTJO010000193.1, forward strand.
GTTGAAGAGGCCTGAAGGGTCCTTGAGCGAGGTACCCTTGGCGAAGGTCATCTTCACGGCATTCTTGTACGTCTCCCCGGTGCAGATAATCCCGTCGTGCTCCCACACCGGAACCCCTCTCCACTTCCAGTCCTCGACCACTTCGGGATCGGCCTCTCTGATGAGCATTCGCAGCTTGGCAAGCATCTCGCCCTGCCAATCGCTGAGTTCCTTGATTCTTGCATCGATCAGCCGGGAAGGAGAGTCTCTGCCTTTTCCTTCCTTCGAGCAGGTCTCGCTCTTCTTGCTTGCCATTGTTCACTCCTGTCCGCCGGTGCGTCGTCCGCTGCGCCACTTGGCTGCATAGGGCAGCACGAACATGTACAGACCGGTGAACATGAGCAAGGCGAGCGGAAACAGCGGCAAGAAGTACACCCAGTAGGCGGGTTCCTTTCCTACTCCCAAGGCGATGAAGATGACGATGACGACTGCCGTAAAGATGATCGACAGCCAGCGGTGGGCCTGCCGAATCCATATGCTCCAATTCAATAGGGCCTCCTCTGAAGACGAGTGTGCCAGCAGACTTCAGTCCATCCGCGCCAAGACCTGCTCCAGCTTTGCAAAGAACCGCGGCCACCCCGCCTGGGCTCCATGGTAGTAGCGCGGCTGTTCTCGCCGGAAGCCCGTCTGCTCCATGCGCAGTTGGGTCCCGGCGCTTGCAGGGGTGAGAGTCCAGGTGACGACGCTTTTAAGATCGTCATCGCCCCATGTGTAAGACAGCACTCTGTTGGGCTCGACTTCCAGGACCTGACATTCGACCTGGCCCCAGTCCGCGCGAAGATCGAAACGGTAGCCTACGACTGGCTTGAAATCGTTCTTCATCAGCCATTCCTCGATCAGCTGGGGTTGGGTGAGCGCGCGCCAGATCTTTTCCGGCGGATGAGCAATCTCGCGTTCGACAACGACGGACCGCGTTCCGGCCGCAGCATCGGTCATTGGTCCATCCTCTTGAGCAGATCTTCGAGGTCGTCGAACCGGTTCTGCCAGAACCCGGCCATCTGGTTTGTCCAGTCGATCAGTGGGGCCAAGGCGCCGAGCTGCGCGCTATAGTGCGTCTGGCGGCCCTCATGGCGGTCGCGCACCAGCCCGGCCCGCTTCAAAACACCGAGATGCTTTGAGACGGCCGGCTGCGAAACCCCAGCCCGCGCCGTCAGAGCCCCGACCGTCTGCTCTCCGTCGCGGCACAGCCGCTCGAAGATAGACCGTCGCGTTGGATCGGCGAGCGTCTTGAAGAGCACATTGTTGGCGTTCGGCATCGGGACGCATAACCCGTTGGCTATTGATTTGATCTATAACCGACGGGATATGTGTGAGTCAATCACCAGGGCACTTCGCCGCGATCAACGCCCAGTGACTGGCCGGTAATGTTTTTCGCAGCGTCGGAGGCAAGGAAGAGATAGGCCTCCACCATGTCATGCGGCTCCATAAGGCCGGGCAAGGCCTGGCCGCCGACGATGTCCGACAGCAGTTCGTCCTCGCCCACACTGCGTCGCTCCGCCATTTTCTTCAGCGACAGCATCGAGGCATCCGTCCGCACCCAGCCGGGACATACCGCATTGACACGGATGCCGCGTGGCCCAAGCTCCTTCGCCCAGGTCTTGGTCAACCCGATGATCGCGTGTTTCGACGCAACATAGGCGCCGAACAGCGGCTCCGCCACGCGCCCCCAGATCGATGCGGTATTGATGATGGAGCCGCCGCCCCGCATCTTCGGCAACGCCCGCCGCGTCACGATTTGCGTGCCGATGATGTTGATTTCAATGATCCGCCGGAACACGGGCTCAATATCGTCGCCCGCTTCAAGCGGCGTGAGACGTTCGAGCCCGGCGTTGTTGATGAGGACATCGATCTCGGGGAGACGGCTAAGCGCCCGCGACACGGCCTCGCCATCGGTGATGTCTGCGACCGCCCCTTCCGCGCCGATCTCCGAAGCCCTCGCCAGCATCGCGTCGTCGTTGGCGATTAGCGTCAGGCGCGCGCCCGCTTCCGCGAAGCCTTTCGCCAATCCAAGGCCGATGCCACGGCTGGCGCCGGTGATGACGACCGTCTTGCCTGCGAGGGAGGAGGTTATCAGGGCGCCTTGGCGGCGTGGGCGAGGGAGCCCTTCTTGCGCATGACGTGCCTGACGAAAGGCTGCTGCATCAAGCGCTTCTGCTCGGCGGCGTCGAACGCATCGTGCTTGCGGCTGCACGTCTTGCGCATCTGATCCCAGAGCTTCGCAGCCTTGGCGTCGGCCTCGGCACAGTTATCCGCCACAATGGCCCTAGCCTTGCTCTCCAAATCCTGGGCGCAGGCGAGCCAGATCGAGCGGTGGGTTTCCTCATGCTTCTTGAGGAACTGGGAGAATTGCCGCCATCGCGTGCGGTCGGAGGAGGGCAGTGCTGACTCGTTCTTGATCTGCGGCAGGCGGATGACGAAATCGATCTTCAGCCGGTAATCCTGGACGACGCAGCTTTTGGCTTGCAGGAGCCTGCCGTCCTGGGAGGTGGTGGCGGAGGTCGCCGCATAGGCCTTCTGGCCGTTCACATGGGGGCCGCGGCGGAGCATGTTGGTATAAATGGCGGTGGCACTGGCGCCGCCGATCGAATAATAGGTGTACTTCGTCGTTTGCACCGGCTTTGCTTCCGCCCCAGCCCAGAGCGCAAGAAAGCTCAATGTCGCAGTTACCTGCAGCAGACGGTAGATCATCCCGGTATTCCCTGCCTGATTCGTTAAGTATCAGCTAAGCGTACGGTACCGGTCAAGC
>JBGTJO010000194.1:0-9058 GCA_041745135.1 Aestuariivirga sp.
GCCACATCGGCCAAGGCCGCGAGCCCGACATTCTCGCGCCTCGCCATGATCTTCAGGCCTTGCGTGACATAGGCGCGGTTCAAACCCTTCAGCGCCACCACGTCGCACACCGTGGCTAGCGCCACGAGTTCCAGCCATTGCAGCATATTGGGCTCGGGCCGCTCTCCGCCATACCAGCCGCGTGCCCGCAGAATTTTATTGATGGTGGCGATCAGGATCATCACCACGCCGGCGGCGCAGAGATAGCCCATGCCCGATATGTCGTCCTGCCGGTTTGGATTGATCACGGCATGGGCCTCGGGAAGCGTTTCGCCCGCCAGATGATGATCGACAATGATGGCGGTGAGGCCAAGCTCCGCCGCATGGGCCAAAGGATCGTGCGCCATGACACCGCAATCCAACGTCACCAGGATGTGCGCGCCCAGCTCTTTCAAGGCGCTTACCGCTTGGACGTTGGGGCCATAGCCTTCAATGAGCCGGTCCGGAATATGAACCGTCGCATCGCTGCCAATGGCGCGCAGAAACCTGAGCAGCAGGGCGGCGGAGGATATTCCATCGACGTCGTAATCGCTGATGACGCCGATTTTCTCTCCGCGCATCACCGCCTCCGCGAGGCGCTCCGCGCCTTTCTCCATATCGCGGATTGCCGAAGGCTGCGGCATCAGCCGGCGCAAGGTTGGCGTCAGAAATGCTTCCGCCTCGTCCACATCGACGCCCCTTGCCGCCAGTACGCGACCCAGGATATCGGGCAGTTCATGGCGCTGGGAAATCGCTTCCGCCATGCGGACGTTTTCAAGCCTTGCCTCCCAGCGCCTGCCCGTGGCCGAGCGTTCGACATTGAGGAAGCTTCGCGTCAAAGGCGCTCAATGCGGATCATGCGCGGCTTGGAGGCCACGTGGCCATCCTTCTCGATCCGCGCCAGGGCCGCGCGCATGGCCGTCTCCAATGTGTTATGGGTGATGAGGATGAAGGGCGCTACCGCGCGCGGCGTATCCTTCTCCAGCTTGCCCCGCTGCACGATGCTTTCGATGGAGATTTTCTGTTCCGCGAGGAGACCTGCGATGGCGGCGACGGCACCCGGGCGATCATGCAGTTCGAGCGCCACGTAGAAGCCGCCCTCATGGGCTTTCTTCGGCGCTTCGCGATAGGGGCGAAGCTCGGTTGCCGGCACGCCGAAGACCGGCCGCGAATTCCCGCGTGCGATATCGATGATGTCCGACACAACAGCCGACGCCGTGGGGTGCGCGCCCGCTCCCCTGCCTTCCAGCATGAGGTCACCCACGAAGTCCCCCTTCACCACCACGGCGTTGAACACGCCATCGGTGTCGGAAACGGGCGAGCCCTTGGGCACCAGCGTTGGATGCACCCGCTGCTCGATTCCCTCCTCATGGGCGACAGCGACGCCGAGCAGCTTGATCTTGTAGCCAAGCTCCGAAGCGTTGCGGATATCAGCGAGCGTGATCGCCTCGATGCCCTCGATGTCGATCGCCCTGAGGTTCACTTCGACGCCAAAGGCCAGGGCGGTGAGCACTGCAAGCTTGTGGGCGGTATCGAAACCGCCAACGTCGAACTCTGGATCGGTCTCGGCATAGCCCAGCGCCTGCGCCTCCTTCAGCACATCAGCGAAGCTTCTGCCCTCATTGGCCATCTTGGTCAGGATATAGTTGCAGGTCCCATTCAGGATGCCGAACAGCTTCTCCACGCGATTACCCGCAAGGCCCTCGCGCAGCGTCTTGATGATGGGAATGCCGCCCGCCACCGCCGCCTCGAAATTGAGCGCCGCACCCCTGCCTTCCGCCAGCCGCGCCAGCGCTGCGCCATGGTGCGCGAGCAGGGCCTTGTTGGCGGTGACGACAGATTTCCCCGCATTAAGCGCCGCCTCAACCGCAGCCTTTGCAGGTTCGGCTTCACCGCCGATCACTTCCACGAACACATCTATGTCCGGGCTGTTGGCGAGCGCGACGGGCTCGTCGAACCAGGCTAGCTTGGACAAATCATGGCTTCGGTTTTTCTTGCGGTCCCGGGCGCTTACCGCCGTCACTTCGACTGCTCTGCCAGCCCGCGTGGCTATCGGCCCGGCATGGTCGCGCAGCAGGTCGAGGACGCCTACTCCCACCGTGCCGAGGCCGGCAATGCCAAGTCGCAAGCTTTTGGACATATGATTCCGCCGATTAGTGTTCGGGTTCTTATGGCGGGGCGGCGGAAGATTGGCAACGAAAAGAGACCTTTTGTTTCCCTCTCCCGGAGCTTGGGAGGGTGAGGGGACACGGTGCTTCAATTGCAAGACCCGATCCCCTCATCCTCCCATCGCTTACGCGATGGGCCCCTCCTTCTCCCTGTGGAGAAGGGAAGGTGCTAACTCAGCGCGTCCCTGAGGCGGTAGTACATCATCGCGGCGACCAGCATGGGGGTGCGGATGGGGCCGCCGGGAAATGTCATATGCTTCACGCGCGACAGAAGATCAAAGCGCTCCGCAGTGCCGCGAAGGGCTTCCGCCATGAGCTTGCCGTAGAGCCCGGCCAGCGCCACGCCCTGTCCCGAATAGCCGTGGGCATAAAAGACATTGGGGGCAAGCCGGCCGCAATCGGGGATGCGGTTCGCGGTGATGGCGATATAGCCGCCCCAGGCATAATCGATCTTCGCATCGCGTAGTTGCGGAAACACCGCGGTCATGCGCGGGCGCATATAGTTGCCGAGATTGCGGGGCTCCAGGGTCGAATAGCTGGCGCGCCCGCCGAACAGCAGGCGTGTGTCGCGGCTCAGCCGGAAATAGTCGACGATGAAATTGGTGTTGGCCACCGCCTCGCCATCGCGGATCAACGCCCGCGCCCGGTTTTCGCCCAAGGGTTCGGTCGCGATGATGTAACTCGCCACCGGCATCATCCGGCCATAGAGCTTGGGCACCGTGCGGCCGAGATAGGCATTGCCCGCGATGATCATGAATTTGGCGCGGACCGTACCCTTCGCCGTCCGCGCCAGCGCGGATGGTTGCGTGTCGATGCTTTCGACCGGCGATTGTTCATGGATCGTAGCCCCCGCGGCAACCGCCGCGCGGGCAAGGCCCAAGCAATATTTGAGCGGCTGAAGGTGGCCGGCGCCGCCATCGCGCAAAGCGCCGTGATAGGCGCGAGTCTCCAGTTTCTCTTGCAACTCCGCTTTGGTGAGAACAGCGGTGTTCGTATAGCCAAGTTTGTCAAGCTCTGCTTTCCAGGCGTGAAGGTCGTCCATCTGATGGGCCTTGGGAATGACGCTCAGATAGCCCCAGCGCAGATCGCAATCGATGGCATGGCGCGCAACCCGGTCTTTTAGAAGCGCCTTCGACTCTTCCGCCAGATCGAAACATTTGCGAGCATCATCCTTGCCAAGCTGGGCTTCGATCTTCTCCTGCCCTGCGGAAAAGCCCGTGCAGATTTGCCCGCCATTGCGCCCCGAAGCGCCATAGCCCACGGTGCGCGCTTCCAACACCACGACGCGATAGCCGGCCTCCGCCAATTCAAGTGCCGCGGACAGGCCCGTGTACCCCGCACCCACGATGCAAACGTCTGTTTCGATATCTCCCGCCAGGGCGGGATGGCTTTGCGGAACGGGGGTGGTGGCGGTGTAGTATGACGGTGAGTCAATGGATTTAGCCATAATATTAATGGTTTATCGCTCCCCCTTTGGAAAGGTCAAGACGCCGGGCTAGACTGTGGGCCCACAACAACATCAGGGTATCATGTCGCAAGCGCGTTTCGAGGAATGGATCGGCCAAAACAAAATCAGCGAGGTGGAGTGTCTAGTCGCCGATATGTCCGGGACGGCCCGCGGGAAAATTTTACCGCCCAAGAAGTTCCTGCAAGGAAACCGCTCGCGGGGCCTTCGCATTCCGGAGGAAGTCTTCACGCTGACGATCAACGGCCGCTATACATCCGACACAAAGGCGGTGAGCGACTCCGCCATCGACATCTACATGCAGGGCGACGCCGATACGATACGCTTCGTTCCCTGGTATACCGAACCCACAGCGCAAGTCATCTGCGACGCCTTTCACCTGAACGGCGCACCGGTCGAGATTTCGCCGCGCCACGTGTTGAAGCGCGTGCTCGATCTCTACAAGGAGAAGGGCTGGAAACCCATCGTCGCTCCCGAGCTTGAGTTCTATCTGGTCAAGAAAAATCTCGACCCGGATTATCCGTTGGACGCGGCAGTCGGCCGGTCAGGGCGGAAGGAACCGGGCGGCCAAGCTTATGGCATCGATGCCGCCAACGACTTCGATCCCATCGTGGAGGACATCTATGATTTCTGCGAAGTGCAGGAACTCGACGTTGACACGCTGAGCCATGAAAGCGGCCCGGCGCAGCTCGAGATCAATTTCAATCACGGCGATCCGCTGGAGCTGGCGGACCAGGTGTTCATCTTCAAGCGCACCGTACGGCAGGCGGCACTCAAGCACGACATGTATGCGACTTTCATGGCCAAGCCCCATGAGAATGAGCCGGGCTCGTCCATGCACATCCACCAGTCGGTGCTCGATATCAAAACCGGCAAGAATGTTTTCGCCGGGAAGAACGGCGCACATTCGAAGCTGTTCCTCGGGCATATCGGCGGCTTGCAGCGCTATCTTGCCGGTGCGCTGCCGTTGATGGCGCCGAACGTGAATTCATATCGCCGGCTGGTCCCTGAGTCCGATGCGCCGACCAATGTTCATTGGGCGATCGATAACCGCACGGTGAGCTTGCGCGTGCCAGCGTCGGATCCCATGAACCTCCGCGTGGAAAACCGTGTGCCGGGTGCTGATGCCAACCCCTATCTGGTCTTCGCCGCCTCGCTTGCCTGCGGCTATCTCGGCATGGTCGAGCGCATCAAGCCCACCGAGCCTGTCGAAGGCTCAGCCTACCGTTATGCGCACACGCTCCCCATCAGCCTCGATGATGCGCTCGACAAGCTTAACTACACCAAGCCTCTCAAGACAGTGCTGGGCGATCTCTTTGTTGAAGCGTACAACGATGTGAAGTTGCAGGAGATGCAGCATTTCCGGAAAGTCATCAGCTCATGGGAACGGGAGTACCTGCTGCTCAATGTGTGACTCTTTCCTCCGGCATTCCGGATTGCGCCAGGTAATCGCAGCGGCATTGCTTTTCCTCGTATTCAGTCTCGCTCCCGCGCTCGCCGCCAAGGGGGACCGGGAGCCGGTCCACAATGCCGTATCCGCCACGGTCGCGCAGATCCTGAACGGGCCGGAACGCCTGCCGCTGCCGCTGGAGCGCATCCGCCCTGCCTTGCGAGCGCACTACGTGAGGGATGCGGGCGCCATCTACTGGGCTGGAACGGAGCGCATGACGCTTTTCATCCAGCGGCTGCAACGGGCCGAGGATGACGGCTTGAACCCCGGCGATTATCCCATCGGGCCCTTGACCCAAATCCGTGACAGCTTAACCGCCGATGATCCCTACGGCGCGGCGGAAGCCGAACTATTGTTCTCGACCTTTTTTGTCGCCTATGCCGCAGACCTCAAGATCGGACGCGTGACGCCCCAGAAGGTCGATCCCCGCCTGTTCCGGAGCCGCAAGGCCGTCGATGTGCTGCGCATCCTGACGGAGCTGAAGAAGCAGGACGAGCCCGGACAATTCCTTTCCGCGTTCGAAACGCAGAACCCGCACTATCAAGCGCTCAAGAAAATGCTGGCGCTCTATCGCGGCATGGCGGCATCGGGCGACTGGCCGGAGATACCGCAAGGGGCCAACATTCTTGCCGGCGGTAAGGACGCGCGCATTCCCCAGATCCGGTCACTACTCACTCTGGCCGGCGATTATATTGGCCCGCAATCCTCTTTGATTGACTATGATCCCTTGCTGGCCGATGCCGTGAAACGGTTCCAGCGCCGCAACGGCCTGGAGGCCAAGGGGGTGATCGGCAAGCAGACGCTGATCGCCATGAACGAACCCCCCGCCGAACGCGCCCGGCAGATCATGCTCAATATGGAACGCTGGCGCTGGATGCCGGAGACGATGGGCGACTATCATTTCATGGTCAATCTCGCGGCCTTCGAATTGCAGGAGGTGCGTGCCTCAGCAATCGTCGACCGCATGGATGTGGTCGTGGGCGCCGTCGCGACGCAGACTCCGGAATTCTCCGACGAAATGGAATATGTGGAGATCAACCCGACCTGGACGGTGCCTTATTCGATCGCCACTGGCGAAATGTTGCCGAAGCTCCGGGCGGACCCTTACGCCTATGCGGCCGACTTTGATCTCTTCGCGAAGGGCAAGATCGCACCGTGGGGAACGGTGGACTGGTTCGCCTATGGGCGCGGCAACTTTCCCTTTACCTTCCGCCAGCGTCCGGGGCCGAAGAACGCGCTTGGCAAGGTGAAGTTCATGCTGCCGAACACGCATAACATTTACCTGCATGACACGCCGGCCAAGGATAAGTTCCTCGCCACCGCGCGGGCGTTCAGCCACGGCTGCATACGCCTCTCGCGGCCCATCGATCTGCTTTACACGCTGGTGGGCGGCGTTGCCCGCTGGCCCACGACGAAGATTGAAGCAGCACTTGCGGGCTTCCAGACTATCCAGGTTCCGCTGCCGCGGCGCATTCCGGTGCATCTGATTTATGCAACCGCCTTCAGCGGCACCAACGGCATCGAATTCCGCCCCGACCTCTACGGCCGCGACCGCAAACTCTACGCGGCCCTGTTCGGAAAACCGGCGAGCTGACCGCACTTTCCTTCCCCCCTTGCGGGGGAAGGTGGATCGCGCCGCAGGCGCGAGACGGATGAGGGGGCTGGTTCAGCGAGTCCTATCGTTAGGCACCTCATTCGCTGAAGCAGCCCCCTCATCCGGCGCTTCGCGCCACCTTCCCCCGCGAGGGGGAAGGGGATTACGGCTCGGCCTGCTTCAGGGCGTTGATTGCGGCGGCGGCTTCGGCGTTGCCGGCGGCGTTGGCGCGGCCGTACCATTCGAGAGCGCGAGCCGGATCGGGTTTCAGGCCGTGCACCTTCAGTTCGGCATAGACGACGGGATCATAGGTCTTTCCGGCACCAATGGCCGCCTCTACAGAACCTTCCGCGAAGGCTCGTTCGTAGAACTGGCGGGCCATTTCGAGATCGCCTGACTTGAGCAGGATATCGCCCTTCGCCAGGAGGTTTTGAGCCTCGGCGGGCGGTTCGATCGCTGCGACCTGCTCTTCCTTGGGCTCCGGTTCCGCCGCGGCCAGCGCCTGGGATTGTTCGGCGGATTTGACCATTACGCTTTCCGGAAGTGCTGCGGCTGGCGCAATCTGAAGCTCGGGATTGTCGATGGCGACCGTCATCTCCTTGATTGGCGCTGCGAGTTGGCCTGAATCGGCTTCGAAGGCGGCAACTGCCACATCGAAGCTCGGTTCGCTGGTTTGCGGGACCACGAGTTTGACATCGGCGGCATCCACCGCGGCGAGCTGCCAGGCGTTATCCTTCGCCTTGGCGCCGGCGGTGAGATAGGCCGATTGCGGCAGGCCGGAAAGCTTCAGGATGAGGTCCTCGCCCGCCTCGGCCGGCTCCGCATGGAGCATGAGGGGGATCATGCTGTTGAGCTCGCCGCTGACGTCGGAGACAGCAAGCGTCGCCGTTGCAATCGACTTCTTGGCCAGGACGGTCGTGGCAACAGTCGCAGCTTCAGCTTGGGCGACGGGCGCCTCCGCGGGTTTCACAAGGCTGGCAATCTCGTCAGCCTTGGCGCCGATGGCCTTGTAGTGCGTCGCTCCATAACCCAGAAGCCCGCCGGCCAGAACCGCCGCCACGCCCGCGGCGATATATTCCAGCGGCAGACGGCCCCGCGTCGCGACGGCTGGTCTCGCCCTGGCTTTGCGGGCGGCGCCCTGGGGGCGATGATCCGGCAGCTCATATTGTTGTTGGGCATCTTCGATGGCGCGCGGCGCCACAACCTTGCGTGGCGCCATTGGCGCCCGAATTTGAACGGAGTTACTCACAGGGGCTTCATCCTCGATTCCAAAACTTCTCTTTATCTCCCGGTCGAGGAGCGACGATCTTGAGCTTTCCGGCTTTTGCTGCCCGCGCAAAACCTCGCCCCGCATGGCGCGGTAGCGCTCCGCGGCCTCATCCGGGTCCATGGCCTGGAGGGGTTGTGAAAACCAGCTCGGCGTGCGGCGTTCCCGGGCAGGTTCCTCATGGGAGAGGGGTTGGGTATTTCCCTCCGTTCCGTTTTCGGCCGGCTGCTGCGAGCTGAAAAGAGCCATGTCAGTTCTCCCCGTTTGATTGTGTTGCGGTCTGCAATTTTTCCGCATGGGATTTGAGGGCTTCCACCACCGCCGGATGGCGATTCCAGCCCGGCACCGAAGCTGCGAGGTTGAGGCTGGCATCCCCGCCGCCGCCGCGCTGCAGGGCGGTGAACAAGCCATCGGCAAAGCGCTCCACCTTGTCATATTGCGGCACGCCGCGCTGCCGGTCCAGCACGGCTACAACCAGCGAGGTGGATATAGTCTCCACAGGCCGTGCAGCCTCGACGAGCTTCGGATAATCTTCGCTGGTAACGAGCGAAGGCGCGTAGATATCCTGCAATCCCTCCGGCGCCGTCACATCGATGAGGTGCACCCCGCTATCGGGACCTAGCTGCGTGAGTTCGGGCAAGGGCCTGCGGCCCACCAGGATTGCCGCATCGGCCGTACCGTCCGCTACCGCACGAACCGCGGCACTGCCGCTTGCTTCGATTGTTTCCGCTGAAATGCCGGTGGCTCCCAGCAGGAACTGGCCTGCCACATAGGAGGTGCTTGCGGGCGGTCCAGCGGCGACGGTTTTGCCCTCAAGATCGGCGAGCGAATTGATGCCGTCCCGGGCGAGCACGTGAACATCCATGGGGAAGAGGCGCACCACATAGGCAAACTTGCCACCGACGCTCTCCAGGAGGCCGTTGCGTTCCATAAATGCCAGGGTGTCCGAGGGCACGAGAGCGGCATCCACACCCCGGATATGGACCAGATCGGTAAGCGTTTGCACCGGACCCTTCCCCGCCATCGGCACGATCCGCAGGCCATTCTCATGGTCCACGGCGTGGGACAGACGCAGCAAAAGCGCTAACTCATCGGG
>JBGTJO010000195.1:0-8830 GCA_041745135.1 Aestuariivirga sp.
CCTGAAATATCGCCGTGAACCAGCGCCAGCTGCTCCACCGCATCGAACGGCGTCACATAGGAAAACCCCTTGGCCGTGCCGATGGCCGTCGCCACATCGAATTGCGCCGTCTGCTCCACCAGCCGCTCGCGCTTCTGCCGATGCGCGATGAGATCGGCAACCGAGATGATCTTGAACCCATGCTCGCGCGCGAACGCCAGAACCTGGGGCCCCCGCTTCACCGTGCCATCATCATTCACCAGTTCGCAGATGACGCCGGCTGGATGCAGCCCCGCGAGCTTGACCAGATCGACGGCGGCTTCCGTGTGCCCCGAGCGCATCAGCACGCCCCCCGTCTTGGCCACCAGCGGAAAAATATGCCCCGGCCGCACGAAGTCGCCCGCCTGCACATTGGGGTTGGCCAGCGCGTGCACCGTGGCGCACCTCTCCTTGGCGGAAATGCCGGTGGTGAGCCCCTCCTTGTAATCGATCGACACCGTGAACGCCGTTCCCATGGGCGCATCGTTCAGCGCCACCATGGGATCGAGCTTAAGGCGCCTGGCCTCTTCTGCGGTGATGGGCGTGCACACGATCCCCGCCGTATGCCGGATCATGAAAGCCATCTGCTCCACCGTAATCTTGGCCGCCGCCCCGATCAGGTCCCCTTCATTTTCCCGGTCGTCATCATCGACGACCACCACCATCTCCCCCCGGGCAACAGCCTTGATGGCATCCTCCACGGGATCAAGCTTTGCATTATCCATCATGTCCATATCTTTGAAATCCTTAGGTTGAACCCGATGGCCGGTGGCGGCCGCGATGCGCATGGCAAGCTCCAGCGACGGCTGGGCTCCCGCCACGAGTTGCAATACCCGCCCTTGCGTGATGCCAAGGCTCCGGGCCAAATCCGATTGCGAGGTACGGCTATTAACCAGCCAATCCGAAAGCTTCATGTCGTGATATTAGCAGGAATAATAGTTTTCTCGCAATCGGTGGAAAGCCCAGACCGTTAGTTTCCCCAAATGCGTTCGAGCGTGCTGATCCAGTTTTCCGAGCAGAGCTTGGTGAGCAGGGCGGCATCATAACCATGCGCCGCCATAGCTTTCGTCAAAACCGGAAGCCCCGTCACATCGCCGATGGCGGCAGGGATGCGCGCGCCGTCGAAGTCGGAGCCCAATCCCACGTGATCGGCCCCCGCCAGCCTCAACAGATGATCCAGATGGCGGAGCATCACGTCGAAACCTGTGTCGCTGCGCCAAGAGCCGTCGGCGCGCAGGAAGCCGTTGGCGAAATTAAGCCCGATCATGCCGCCGGACTCAGCGATAGCCCGAATCTGATCGTCGGTCAGATTGCGCGAGGAAGCGCATAGGGCGTGCGCGTTCGAATGGGTGGCGACCAGCGGCGCCGTGCTGAGCTTCGCCACATCCCAAAATCCCTTTTCATTGAGATGGGAGAGATCAATCAGGATACGAAGTTCGTCACACGCGCGGATAAGGTCCTTGCCGGCCTCGGTCAATCCCGGCCCCGTATCCGGCGAAGAGGGAAAACGGAAAGGGACGCCATGGCCGAATTGGTTGGGCCTGCTCCACACGGGCCCAAGCGAGCGCAGGCCGCTCTCATACAGAACATCAAGCGACCTGAGCTTCGCGTCGATGCACTCCGCTCCCTCGATGTGCAGCACGGCGGCAACGGCGCCCGCCGTCATGCTGTTTCTGATATCGGCCGCCGTCCGGCAAATCCTGAAGCGCTCCGGCGCTTCCCGCGCGATGCGAAACAGCAGCGATGCCATGGCCAGCGCCGGCTGCACCGCCGCCGGAGTGGCGAGCTCGCCAGATGGCGGCGGATTTATTTCGTCATCGCCGAGATCGGGATCATCCGGGTGCGGAACAAAAATAGCGAACAGGCCGCCCGCGAAGCCGCCTTTCGCCATGCGCGGCAGATCCATGTGGCCCTTGCCGTCGCCCGAAATAAAATCGGCGACGGCCGAGTCCGATTGCTTCAGCCATAAGCGGAGGAGAACATCGTTATGCCCGTCGAAGATCGGAACGGATGCAGCTTCGTGTCCCCTCACGCGCCGGCGCGCATTTCTTCGACGTGCTCCCAGTTCACCAGATTGTCGACGAAAGCTTCGAGATATTTCGGCCGGGCGTTGCGATAATCGATGTAATAGCTGTGCTCCCACACATCGCAGCCGAGGATCGGCGCAGCGCCGTGCATCAGCGGATTTTCACCGTTCGGCGTTTTCATGATGACCAGCTTGCCGCCCTTGACCGCAATCCAGCACCAGCCCGAACCGAACTGCGTGACGCCCGCCTGCACGAAGTCGGTGCGCATCTTGTCATAGCCGCCAAGATCGCTGTCGATCGCCTTCATGAGCGAACCCGGCAGTTTCTTGCCGCCGCCACCAGGCTTCATCCACTTCCAGAAATGCACATGGTTATAATGCTGGCCCACATTGTTCACGAGACCGGCATTCTTTTCCGCAAACGCCGCCTTGCAGATTTCCTCAACCGACTTCGAGGCAAGCGGACTGTCCTTCAACAAATTATTGCCGTTGGTCACATAGGCCTGATGATGCTTGTCATGGTGGAACTCAAGAGTTTCCTTCGACATGTAAGGGGCCAACGCATCATAGGCATAGGGCAGGGCGGGCAGTTCCAGGGCCATCGAAAGTTCCTCCGTTTTGCAAGGTGCCCTATCTAGTGGTTCCCTCTGGAACACGCAAGGAACGGGCCATCAGCCAACGTTCAGCGGCTTTTCCATGAAGACACTGTTGGGGTCATCGGTGGGGTAATCCCCGAAACTTTCCCGATCGGCATAACCCAACGCATGATACAGCCCTAGCGCCTCGTGCTGATGGATGCCGGTTTCGAGCCGCGCCACCGCCATACCCTCCGCTCGCGCTTCATCTTCGAGCCGCGCCATGATTTTCTTGGCCAGCCCCAATCCGCGCGCCTTGGGATCCACATAGACGCTCTTGATCTCAGCAAAGCTCTCATGCAGCCAGATGCCGCCGCAGCCCCGCACTTCCCCATCAACCGCAATGGAAAAAAATCGCATCTGGGGTTGCCGCATCTCTTCGACATCCAGGTAGTGATTGCTTTCCGGCGGATAGAGCGATTGCATCAAGGCATCGCGCGCTTCCAGCAGCCGCTTCACGTCCGGCCGCCGCGGATCGTCGCGTTCGATGACGATGCTCACTGGAATGCCTGAATGCCCGTCTGCGCACGCCCCAGGATCAGCGCGTGCACATCATGAGTCCCCTCATAAGTATTCACCGTCTCGAGATTCACCATGTGGCGGATCACGTGATATTCATCAGAGATACCGTTGCCGCCATGCATGTCGCGCGCAGCCCGCGCGATGTCGAGTGCCTTGCCGCAATTATTTCTCTTCATGAGCGAGATTGCAGGCGGTGCCGCGGTGCCCCGTTCAAGCGAGCGGCCGAGCGCCAGGCAGCCGGCGAGTCCAAGGGCTATTTCCGTCTGCATGTCGGCGAGCTTTTTCTGGATTAGCTGATTGGCGGCGAGTGGCCTGCCGAACTGCTTACGGTCCAGCGTATATTGCCGCGCCCGGTGCCAGCAATCCTCCGCAGCACCCATGACACCCCATGAGATGCCGTAGCGCGCCTTGTTCAGGCAGCCGAAGGGGCCAGCGAGTCCTTTAGCCTTTGGCAACAGTGCGTCTTCCGGAACTTCCACATTGTCGAGCACGATCTCGCCTGTGATCGAGGCCCGCAAGCTGATCTTCCCCTCGATGACGGGTGTCGAGAAGCCCTTCGCCCCGCGCTCGACGAGAAAGCCGTGAATGCCCTCATCGCCAAGCTTCGCCCAAACAACCGCGATATCGGCAATCGGTGAATTGGAAATCCATGTCTTCGAACCATTCAGCACAAAGCCCGCACCCTTGCGCTTCGCTGTCGTCTTCAGCCCGCCCGGGTCGGAGCCGGCATCGGGCTCGGTCAAACCGAAACAGCCCACCAGCTCGCCGCTCGCAAGCTTCGACAGATATTTCTTCTTCTGCGCGTCAGTCCCGTAAGCATCGATGGGATGCATGACCAGCGAGTTCTGCACGCTCATCGCCGAACGGTAGCCCGAATCGATGCGCTCGACCTCCCGCGCCACCAGCCCATAGGCCACATAGCCGAGCCCCGAGCCGCCATAGGCCTCCGGCGTCATCACGCCGAGAAAGCCCATCTCGCCAAGTTCCGTCATGATCGCGCGGTCGAATTTTTCCTCGCGAAAGGCCTGCTTGATGCGCGGCGCCAACTTGTCCTGGCAAAAGGCCCGGGCCGAATCGCGGATCATGCGCTCATCCTGCGTGAGCCCGCTTTCGAGATCGAGCGGGTCTTCCCAATTGAAGTCTGCGCCTTCGGCCATGCTTAACCCCTGCGAATGGGCCTCTTAAGAGCGCGTGTCCCGCCGCTTGTCAATTCGGCCAGCGCTGCAAAATTTGCGGACCGTGCGGAACCACAGCCCGCTCGCGCCGGTTTAGCTGAAGGGACAAAGGAGCATTCCATGGTTCAGAAGAGTTCATCGCGCCAAGCGGAGGCCGAGGGCCGCCGCATCCAGGAAAAGGCCGACCGCCTTGAAAAGCCCGAAAGCAAAAGCGAAAAGCCGATGCAGGCTGGCCAGCGCGATTACCCTGCCAAATTCCCCGCCCAGCATTTGCGGAAACCCGGCCTTGAGGCGGACCTGAAAACCGCGCCCATGTTTGAAGCGCCGGAGTATTTGGGTTCCGAAAAGCTGCAAGACATGGTGGCGCTCATCACCGGAGGCGATTCCGGCATCGGCCGCGCCGTAGCGGTACTTTACGCTCGCGAGGGCGCGGACGTAGCCATCGTCTATCTTTCCGAACATGAAGACGCCGAAGCGACCAAAGAGGCCGTCGAAGCAGAAGGCCGGCGGTGCCTCTTGATCGCGGGCGATGTCGGCAAGGCGGAGTTTTGCAACGAGGCGGTGGAACAGACGGTCGCGGAGTTTGGCAAGCTCGACATCCTCGTCAACAACGCCGCCTTCCAGCAGCATGTGGGCGACATCCTCGACCTAAGCGACGAACAGTTCGACCTCACCATGAAGACTAATCTCTATGGCTACTTCTACATGGCCCGCGCCGCCGTTCCGCATCTGAAGCCCGGCAGCTCCATCATCATGACGGGCTCCGTCACCGGCATTATGGGCAGCGCCAAGCTCCTCGACTATTCGATGACCAAAGGCGGCATCCATGCCTTCGCCAGATCGCTCTCATCGCATCTCATCGAGCGCGGCATCCGCGTCAACGCCATAGCGCCTGGTCCCGTCTGGACTCCGCTCAACCCCGCCGATCAGCCCGCCGAAAAGGTCAAGAAATTCGGCGCCGACTCCGCCATGAAACGCGCCGCCCAGCCCGAAGAAATCGCCCCCGCTTTCGTCTTCATGGCCGCCCCCTCCTGCTCCAGTTACATCACCGGCGAACTGCTGCCGATTATCGGAGGGTATAACGAATGAATCAGCGCTCAAGCGCTTCATATCCCGCTTCGCGCTGGTGGCGAATGGCCAGAATGACGACACGATTGGCCAAAGCATCGATCCGATAAAGGGCAACGTAACCTGCCGCGCCGAACGGTATCACGAGCTCGCGAAGCCCCGGATGGGTCAGAGCTGGCCGTCCGATCGCGGAATGTTTCGTTAGAATTCGAAAGGCGGAAAGAATGGCTGCAACGGCGCGGTTGCCTACATCGGGATCTTTTCTCTTATAAAAATTTCGAAATTTGGCGATTTGCCGGGCGGCCGTCCGCGAGATGACTACTTCCGCCATGGCGGCAGTGCGGCGGCGTTCTTCGACGCCCAAGCCTCTAGGTCTTTGAGGCCGAGATGCAAGCCGGTTTCCTTATAGTCCTTCCAGGCCGCTTCCGCCTCTTTGTAAAAGGCCAGCCGCTTCTCCTCGCGTGAGATGTACTCCGTAATGGCCTCTCGCATCAGAAAGTGAGGGGAGCGTCGTTTCACCTCCGCAAGAGAAGCAAGTCTCTCGCGCTCATCGTCCTCGAGCTTGATAGAAACGGCTTTGGCCATTGCTCTTCCAAGTAGTAAATGGTATTACCTTTATATACTTGTTATTCAGAAGATTCAATCTCAACCACCTTCAGCCCAAAAGCGTAAACCTCCGCTACTTCCTTCAGCCGGTCGAAGCGGCCGGAGACGCCGCCGTGGCCGGCACCCATGTTGGTCTTGAGCAGCAGCAGGTTGTCGTCGGTCTTCAGCTCGCGCAGCCTCGCCACCCACTTTGCCGGCTCCCAATAGGTGACACGCGGGTCGGTCAAGCCGCCGACCGCCAAGATCGGGGGATAGGCCTTGGCCTCTACCCGGTCATAGGGCGAATAGGCGGAGATCGCCTCATAGGCGGATTTATCGGTAATGGGATTGCCCCATTCGGGCCACTCGGGCGGCGTCAACGGCAGCGTATCATCGAGCATGGTCGTCAGCACGTCGACGAAGGGCACCTCCGCAACGATGCCGCCGAACAGCTCTGGCGCCATGTTGGCGATGGCCCCCATCAGCATACCCACCGCACTGCCGCCTTGGGCCACGATATTGCCCTTTCGCGTTAATCCCGCTGCGATCAGGTGTTCGGCACAGGAGATGAAATCCCGGAAGCTGTTGGTCTTCTTGTTGAGCCTGCCGGTCTGGTACCAGTTCCGCCCCTTTTCCTGCCCGCCCCGGATATGCGCCACTGCGTAAATGAAACCCCGGTCCACCAGCGAGAGAACGTTCGTGTTGAAACCTGCAGGGATTGAAATGCCATAGGAGCCGTAGCCATAGAGCCACAGGGGCGCTGAGCCATCGAGATTCGCGGTCCGGCGATAGAGCAGGGTGACGGGAATCTCCTCGCCGTCATGGGCCCTGGCGTGAACACGCCGCGTCACATAATCCGAGGGATCGTGGCCGCTCGGCACCTCCTGCATTTTGCGAAGCACGCGGGTGCGTTCGCGCATATCGTAGTCGAACACCTGTGCCGGCGTTGTCATCGAGGAATAGGTAAAACGCAAGATGTCGGTGTCGTATTCGCGCATCTCGCCGAAGCCCAGCGAATAAGCCTCTTCGTCGAAGGCGATCGAATGTTCCTCCCCGGAATCCATATTGCGCACCACGATGCGCGGCAGCGCATTCTCCCGCTCCATGCGGATGAGCCAGTTCCTGAGCACGATCATGCCGATGATGTGTATGCCGGCCCGGTGCGGCACGAGATCAATCCTGTTCTCAGGGCTTGGATCGGCGACGGGCGCCGTCACGATTTTATAATCTTCCGCTTGATCGCGATTGGTCTTGATGATGAAGCGGTCGTTCCAATGCTCGAGGTCGTATTCAACGCCCCTCACGCGCGCGGCGATCAGCTTCGGCGCATCCTTGGGCCGCGCGGCATCGAGGATCCAGATTTCCGACGTGTCGTGGTCGTGGATGTCGATGGCGATGAAGGCATCCGATTGGGTTTTCCCGACACCGGTAAACATGCCGATATCTTTTTCCTCGAAAACCAGTAGGTCCGCCGATTGCGGCTGGCCTAATGTATGGAGAAAAGTCTTGAGCGGCCGGTGGTTCTCATCCTGCAAGGTATAAAAATAGCTTTTCCCTTGCGCATCCCAAGTGGCGCCGCCCGCCGTGTTGTGCAGCACATCCCCATGATCCGTGCCGCTTGCCACATCGCGCACCCGCAACTCAAAAAATTCCGAACCCTTGTCGTCGAAAGCCCAGGCCGCCAGCGAATGGTCGGGCGACATGGCGATGCCGCCGAAGCGGAAATAGCCGCGGGTCCGGGCCAGCTCATTGCCGTCGAGCAAAAGCTGCTCCGGTCCCGCCATGTCGCGGCGCTTGCGCACGAGGCGGGGATGCTGGCCGCCGGTCACGAAGGACGAATAGTATGCATACGGACCATCAGGCGCCGGCACCGAGGAATCATCCTCCTTGATCCGGCCCTTCATCTCGGCGAAGAGCTTCTCCTGCAGCGCCGCGGTGTCCGCCATCGCCGCTTCCTGATAGGCGTTCTCGGCTTCAAGGTAATCGCGGATATCCTGCGGCAGCAGCGAGGGATCGTGCATCACCTCCTGCCAGTTCTGAGCCTTCAGCCAGCGGTAATCGTCGCGCTTTTCGTAGCCGTGCCAGGTTTCGACATGAGGGCGTTTCTCCGCCTTGGGCGGCTTCATGAATCGGCTTTGTCCGGCTTGAACGCAAGTGCAGCGCCATTGATGCAATAGCGCTGCCCCGTGGGCTTGGGCCCATCCGGGAAGACATGGCCAAGGTGCCCGCCGCAGGCTTCGCAATGTACTTCCGTGCGACGCATCAGCCAGGAGCGGTCCTCTTTCTCAGCGACCGCGCCGTTCGCCGCGGGCGCGTAGAAACTTGGCCAGCCGGTGCCCGATTCGAATTTGGTCGAGGATGGGAACAGTTTCTTGCCGCAGCCGGCACACACGAACATGCCCTCCCGTTTCTCCGCGTTAAGCGGGCTGGTGCCGGCCTTTTCGGTGCCGTGCTCGCGCAGCACGCGGTAGGCTTCCGGTGAAAGTTCCGCCCGCCATTCGGCATCCGTCTTGGCGATTTTGCTGTCCATGGCTGAAGCTCCCTGTTTCGCCGCTTAAGATGGGGGATGGGCGCTGGCTTGTGAAGCGCCTATGCCGCTCACACTTTTGTGGGGGGTTTTTTACCGCTGGTTAACCATAAGCGCAGCCAAGGCTGCCTCGAATCCCGGTATTCCCGCCAATTTAAGCAGTTTTACAGCGTTGCCGGTCTTTTCTGCCCGGTTGGAGAGGGCGGTTGCAAGGCATCATGAGTAACGACCCGGCGAGCATGGACCTGCACGGATTTGAAACCCCGGGGCAAGC
>JBGTJO010000196.1:0-6624 GCA_041745135.1 Aestuariivirga sp.
CGCCACGAGGCCTCAAGAGCGCGCCTTATAAGCGAAGGATTTTGATGAAACAACCCGCGCGTGGACTTAGAATGGTGAATTGGCTAACAGGATCGCCATGTTGAATTTTGCGGCAGCGCGCGCGGCGATGATTGACTCGCAAGTGCGGCCCAATGGCATAACCGACCACCGGATTATTGAGGCAATGGCGGAAATCCCGCGGGAGGATTTTGTGCCCGAAGCAGGCAAGGCCGTGGCTTATATGGATGGAGATGTTCTCCTGGCCCGCAATCCCGTCCCACGATACCTGATCGAAGCCATGGCCTTTGCCCGGCTGGTGCAACTGGCGGAAATCAAACCTACCGACAAGGTTCTGCATGTGGGCGCTGCAACGGGTTACGGCACCGCCGTCCTGGCCCAGCTTGCGGCGGAGGTGGTGGCGGTTGAAAGCGATGCTTCGCTCGCAGCGGCTGCCCGGCGCAATCTCGGTCACCTCGCCAATGTGGCAATTGTCGAAGGTAAATTGACCGAAGGTGCGGCGTCCCACGCACCTTTCGATGTGATTGTCATCGAAGGGCGGATCGGCACGCTGCCGGAACGCATCATCGCCCAAGCGGGCGAGGGCGGCCGCATCGTGGCTGTGTTTGGCGATATGGCTATGGCCAAGGCGTGTATCTGGGTCGTCCGGGGCGGAACGACGGCTCGAAGGGCCGCGTTCGATGCTTCCGTTGCAGCGCTGCCAGGTTTTGACAGGAACAGGGCTCCATTTGTTTTTGAGGGTGTCAACGGGTCTCCCGTGAGTTAGATTGCCCGGTGTCTCTGAAAGGTAAGTTGCGTTAATGAGTGGCAAATGAAATCCAAGCTGATTCGGCATTTCTTCTCGATATTCGGGAGCGCGCTGTTCTTGATCACCAGCGCGGCGATGGCAGAGACACTTCCTGACGCTCTGGCGCAAACCTATTTGAACAACCCCACGCTCAACGCCGCCCGCGCCGGCCAGCGGGCTACGGATGAGCAGGTACCGCAGGCTCTGTCGGGCTGGCGCCCCACCATCACGGTGAATGGCGATATCCAGGAGATCGAAGGAACCGCGACAACAACGACCGAGGGTTCTCCCGGGGCGGGGGGCGCTCCCGCGACGGAACCCGTGACCGTGCGCCGCAGCCTCGACGCCACGCCCGGATCCCTCAGCATTGGCCTGTCGCAGCCGATTTTCCGGGGCTTCGCCACCGTCGAGGGGACGAGAGCCGCGGAATCCACGGTGAGGGCCGGGCAACAGAATTTGCTTGCCACCGAACAGGATGTGCTGTTCAGCGCCGTTCAAGCCTATATGGATGTCTATAGCGGCCGGCAGCTGGTGGCGTTGCAGCAGGAAAACGTCACCGTGCTGCGGGGCCAGCTCAACGCCTCGAACGAACGCTTCGGAGTGGGCGAGATCACGCGCACGGATGTCGCTCAATCCCGCGCCAGCCTCAGCCAGTCCCAAGCCACCCTTGCCGACCAGCAGGCGATTTTGGGCGAAGCCGTCGCGCGATATGTGCAGATTGTCGGCCACACGCCGGGCCGGTTGAAATATCCCTCCCTCAAGGGGCTGCCAGCCTCGCTCGACAGCGCCTTGGCCATAGCCTCCGAAACCAATCCGGAGATTCTCGCCGCCGCTTTCGTCGAGGATGCGGCTTTCCACAATATCGGCGTGCAGCTGGCGCCGCTTCTGCCCGAACTGTCCGTCCGGGCCGAAGCCGAAGTCACCGAGGACTTCAAAGGGCCCAATGGTGACAAAACGGAGACGGCGGCGGTCGGCGGGTTCTTGACAGTGCCGCTGTATGAGGCGGGCCTCGTCTACTCCCGGGTGCGTGAAGCCAAACAGCTGGCCAGCCAGCGGCGCATCCAGATCATCGAAGTGGCGCGCTCGGTTCGCCAGGCGGTTACGGCGTCGTGGCGGGCCTATGTCTCCTACCGGCAGATCATTTCAGCGGCCAGGCAGGCCGTTTCCGCGGCACGGCTGGCTCTTGAGGGCATCAGGGAGGAGTTCAGCGCAGGCACCCGCACCACGCTCGATATTCTGGACGCGCAGGCCGCGGTCGTCGTGTCTCGCACCACCCAGGTCAATGCCGAGCGCAACCGCGTCATCGCCGCATATCAGCTGATCGCCGCCATCGGCCGCCTCACCGCCCAGGATCTGCGGCTCAACGTCCCCTATTACGACGTCGAAGAGAACTACCGCCGGGTGCGCAACAAGTGGATTGGCACCGGCGTCGAAACGGTGGAATAACCACCCAGCATATCGACAAGTGTGATTCGACGGGTTAAGTCTTGAGTCCGCCACGAGGGGCTTGAGGCGGGTCTGGGGCATCAGCTGTGACGGCCGAACCACGAATGGAAGATCTGCTCGCCTCCATCAGGCGGGCGATCCACGATGATATCGGGGGCATAGCGCCGTCCACGGCGGGCCAATCCCGCAGCCCCGTTCTCAAAGGCGAGATGCGCGAACTTCGGATCAAATCCGAGGAAGCATCGGCCGCCGCCCTCGAGATCAAGGATTTGCGCGACAAGATCAGCCGCTCCCGGGCGGCCGAAATTGTGAATGGTGAGCCTGAGCAGCCTCGCCGGCTCTTGCGGCCGAGTTTTGCCGAAAGGGACTGGGAGGACGAGGCGCCGACCGCCGGACCCAGCATTCTTTCAGCGGAGGCTGAAGCTGCGACCGGCACGGCCTTCAACAAGCTGGCCCATACTCTGTTAAACCGCCCCGCGGGTGGTCAGCCTATCGAAGACCTGACGCGGGAATTGTTGCGGGGCATGCTGAAGCAATGGCTGGATGCCAACCTTCCGGCCCTTGTGGAAAGACTGGTGCGCGAAGAGATCGAACGCGTTGCCCGCCGCCGCTAGCCAGGTTGTAAAAGAAACAATTAATCAATCCTGAGTAGAGTTAACGTCCGGTTACATCCCACCCTGGACGTTATGAACACCATTGAAAATCGCGTTGCCCAGCGCCTGCGGGTGCTCAAGGACGGTAAAATCGTGACCGGGAACTTCCAGTCCGTGGTCGATTGCTGTGTGCGCGATATTTCTGCCACAGGCGCCAGGATCAAGTGCCGCCACGCGGCAGCGCTCCCCAACGAATTCCGCCTGATGATGCCGGGGGACAACACCATCCGGGACGCCCGGGTGGTCTGGCGGCGGGAGGAGCTTCTGGGCGTCATCTTTACCAGCGGCCCACGCTCCGCGCCGCCGCGCAAGTGGTGAGGTTGTTCAGCCTTTTGAAAGATTCTCGGCGTGTATGATTGAGCCATGACGGATACGCCCCAAGAGAACCATAGGAGTGCCAGGCGCCAACGCGTTCTCAAGGACGGGAAGATTGTGTTCAACAGCAATTCCTCGGTCATCGACTGTACCATCCGCGACATGTCCGAAACCGGGGCCAGAATTATCTGCGATAATCCCGGCGGCGTGCCGGACGAATGCCGTTTGGTGACGCTCAGCGACAACATGATCCGCGACGCCAAGGTGATGTGGCGGCGGGGCGACAAAGTTGGCATCCGGTTCACCGGCGAGGCGCGCCGGGCACCGCCTCGCAAGTGGTAAACTGGGTGGGGTAGTAGCGCCATCCGGCGGCGGTTGCATGGGCCTGGCCGCTGGTGTTTATAGCCGCCAGCTCAATCACCGGTCGAATCCCATCCCATGCTCGATAAGACGTTCCAGCCAGCCGAAATGGAAGCGCGCCTCTATGGCGAATGGGAGGCGCGCGGCTTTTTCAAAGCGGGCCGAAAGCCCAAGGCTAAGCCCTTCACCATCGTGATCCCGCCGCCCAATGTGACGGGCTCGCTCCACATGGGGCACGCGCTCAACAACACGATCCAGGATATTCTCACCCGCTTCGAGCGGATGCGCGGACGCGATGTGCTGTGGCAGCCGGGGACGGACCATGCGGGCATCGCCACGCAAATGGTGGTCGAGCGGTTGCTGCAAACGGAGAACAATACCGACCGGCGCACCATGGGGCGCGAAGCTTTCCTCAAGCGCGTGTGGCAATGGAAAGAGGAATCGGGCGATACGATTTCGCGCCAGCTCCGCCGTCTCGGCGCGTCGTGCGATTGGTCGCGCGAGCGCTTCACCATGGATGAGGGCCTGTCCAAGGCGGTGCTTAAGGTCTTCGTGCAGCTCTACAAGGAAGGGCTGATCTACAAGGACAAGCGACTGGTGAACTGGGATCCGGTGTTCCAGACCGCCATCTCCGATCTCGAAGTTGAAACGCGCGAGACCAAGGGGGCCATGTGGTCCTTCGCTTACCCGCTCGTCGAGGGCGAAATCGGCGGCATATCGGAAATCGTGATCTCGACGACACGGCCCGAGACGATGCTGGGCGATGGTGCCGTGGCCGTTCATCCCTCCGACGAGCGCTACAAGAAACTGATCGGCAAGCTCGTGCGGCTGCCGATCGCCGAACGGCATATCCCGATCATCACCGATGAATATCCAGACCCCGAGTTCGGCACGGGCGCGGTGAAAATCACCGGCGCCCATGATTTCAACGATTTCGAGGTGGCGCGGCGCAACAACATTCCGCTCATCAAGCTCATGGACACTCAGGCGCGGATGATCGTGACACCGGAGAACAATGTTCCGGAGCGATACGCAGGCAAGGACCGTTACGGGGCGCGTGAAATGGTGCTGAAGGAAATCGAGGAGCTCGGTTTCCTCCGTGGCCGCGAGGATAAAATCATCCCGCAGCCCTTCGGCGACCGCTCCAATGTTGTGATCGAGCCGATGCTCACCGAGCAATGGTACGTGAACGCCGCTGAACTCGCCAAGCCGGCCATCGCAGCTGTCGAGAAGGGCGATACGGTGTTTGTGCCGAGGAACTGGGACAAAACCTATTTCGAATGGATGAAAAACATCCAGCCGTGGTGCATTTCGCGCCAGCTCTGGTGGGGCCATCAGATTCCGGCCTGGTATGGTTCAGACGGCGAAATATTCGTCGAGGAAACGGAAAATCTAGCGCTCGCCGCCGCGCAGCGCCATTACGGCTCGCGGGTGGCGCTCACCCGCGATGAGGATGTGCTCGATACCTGGTTCTCCTCCGCCCTGTGGCCATTCTCGACGCTAGGCTGGCCCGACAAGACGCCGGAGCTCAAGCGTCACTACAAGACGGATGTGCTCGTCACCGGTTTCGACATCATCTTCTTCTGGGTGGCCCGCATGATGATGATGGGGCTGCACTTCATGAAGGAGGTGCCGTTCCATACGGTCTACATCCACGCGCTGGTCCGCGACGAGCGGGGCCAGAAGATGTCGAAGTCGAAGGGCAATGTCATCGATCCCTTGGAACTGATCGATGAGTTCGGCGCGGATGCGCTGCGGTTCACATTAGCGGCGATGGCGGCGCAGGGACGCGACATCAAGCTCGCCAAGTCTCGCGTTGAAGGTTATCGCAATTTCGCGACCAAACTTTGGAACGCCGCTCGTTTCGCGGAGATGAACGGCGTAGCGCGAGATGAGAATTACGATCCGGTGGCCGCGCGGGTCACGGTGAACCGGTGGATCGCAGGAGAAGCCGCGAGGACGGCAAAATCGGTGAGCCGCGCCATCGAGGAACACAAATATAACGAAGCGGCCGCGGCACTTTATCACTTCGTGTGGAACATCTATTGCGACTGGTATCTCGAGTTGATCAAGCCCATTCTCACGGGAGAGGATGCCGCGGCGAAGACGGAGACGAGAGCCTCGGCTGCATGGGCGCTCGATCAGATACTCCTGCTGCTGCATCCCTTCATGCCCTTTATCACCGAAGAGCTGTGGCAAAAGACGGCGGCGCGCGAGCACTGGCTCATCGATGCGGGCTGGCCTTCCTATAAGGGGCTGGGCGACAAGGCAGCCGATGCCGAAATCGAATGGATGATTCGGTTGATTTCCGAGGTGCGATCCGTGCGGGCGGAAATGAATGTGCCCGCCGGCGCCAAAATCTCCTGCGTGATCATCAGCGCCGCCAAGGAAACAAGGCGCCGCGCCGCCCAGTGGGAAGACGAGATCATGCGTTTGGCGCGCCTTTCCGCCATTACCTTCGAGGACAAGGTGCCCAAGGCTTCAGCGCAGATCGTGTTGGGCGAAGCGACCGTGGCACTGCCGCTCGAAGGCGTCATCGATTTCGCCGCCGAGAAGGCCCGCCTCAACAAAGAGCTCGACAAGATCGCCAAGGACACTGCCGCGATCGAAGCCCGCCTCAACAACCCGGGCTTCGCCGCCAAGGCGCCGGAAGAGGTTCTAACCGAAACCCGTGACCGCAAAACCGAACTGGAAGGCCGCAGGGCAAGGATGAAAGAGGCGATGAAGCGGCTGGGGTAGAGTGGATCCGAGCATGAAATATTACACTATGGAGGTGGGGCCGCATCCTTGGGGAGACTATGGTAGAACATTGATCCACGGTCTGGTAGATTTTGAAAGCGGCGAGGTTCACGGCATTCCGTGTGTGATGAGGGCAGATTCCTGGGCTCCAGATATCGCCATGCCTCTAGGGCTTCTTTATGTAACAGACCAGATTAAGGAAGCCATCGCGAGAGAGAAATTTAATGGAATTGAATTTGCCCCTATAAAGATAACCAAAGCCGTGAAAGTAGGTTGGCAATCGTGGGACCGATCAAGAGATGAACC
>JBGTJO010000197.1:0-10369 GCA_041745135.1 Aestuariivirga sp.
CTTCCGGCCCCGCCTCCCCCGCCAGGCCCACGCCACCGCGCATGGGAAACAGCACCGGCGAATTTACGATCCCTCCGGCCGCAAACGGCGTCACCTGCCCGCCGATCGCCCCACCCAACAATTGCCCGAGCGGCTTCAGCGCCGAAGTGAGCGCCGACTGCGCCAGCGACAGCGCCAGCCCCTTGAGCACATCGGAAAGCTTCCGCCCATGGATGACAGCGCCGGCAAAGGCATTCACCAGCTTCCCGCCAAAACTGTCGGCAAGCCTTCCCAACTCCGCCATCTCCGTCCGCAACTGCTGCGTCTGCAGGTTTAGCGTGTCGATCTGTTCTGTCATTATCTGGGCTCTCAAATAACCGTTATTCCAGCGAAAGCCGGAATCCCGTTTTGCTCAAGCGGGACCCCAGCTTTCGCTGGGGTGACGGAACTAATGGTTGCTATTCGTCAGGAAACTTCTTCATCAATTCATCGAAACTGCCCCGCGTCATCGGCGCATCCGCCGTCGCAAACGCCGCCGCGATTTCGCGCGGCGTCGCGGCCCAGAATTCCTTCGGCGATAGCCGCAACACGCCAAGCCCGAGCCACATCATGCGCGCCCAGGGGAAACCTTCACTCATTGGCAAAGGTGGCTTTCAGAAGTTTGATCACGATCGCGAGATAACCCGAAGCGCCACCCTCGCTCGTCATCGCCGCCACTTCATCATTGCCGATGGCGTTCCCCGCCCCGCGCAATCCCGCGCCGATCACCCGGATAGCATCCGTCGCCCCAATGCGCCCCTTCTCGAACCGCTCCGCGATGGCGATCAAATCCTCATCGCCATACGCCCCTTCCAGTTCAGCCAGCGCTCCGAGTGTCAAGCACAGCGTATAGGTCCTGCCGCCCAGCTCCGCCTCGATCTCGCCGCGATGCCGGTTCGCCATGCTTGCCTCTTGTTCCAAATTTTTAGCTCCGTCACCCCAGCGAAAGCTGGGGTCCCGCTTGGCGATCAAAGCGGGATTCCGGCTTTCGCCGGAATGACGGAACTGATACTGGCTATTTTCTATTCCAACTCGCCGTGAACGTCAGCGCGCCATTCTCTCCTGTAACGAGAGAGAAACGGACGGTCTCGAAATTCAGTATGCGCGATTAAAAATTAGGCCGAAGCGGCCCCGCTCTAAATCCTGCGCGGACGCTTCGCGGCACTCGCAAGACCCACCCCTGCCCGAGAGACTAATTGCTGCTCTTGCAGGTCAACCTAATTTTTTCCGGGTAAGGAAGCTGCGAGAGGCGGATGATCAGAGGCCACCCCTCGCAATCTGGGCTGTTGCTACAATCGTCAACGAACTGCTTCCATTCCGCGGCTGGCTTTATGGATCGAGCGACCGCCACAAGCAAAGCGCAGGCGTTTTTTTTCCTTGCGAGAGCAACAGCCCGCTCGCTGTCCTTGCTCGCCCGAACGTTGTCGCCCTTGTTTCCATAGGCGATGCCACGATTAACATAGGCTTCAATGAGAGCCTCTGAAGTCTCGGCGCCGGCGTCGGCATCGATGATCGCCGAGCAGCCGTTAATAATCACCGCGTAATCGCATTCTGGGTCGTTGCTACAGTCGCGGCAGGGATATGGTATCTCGGTAAAGTCGATGCAGGGATATGCAGTCTTGGTGAAAGCATCGATGTCCGGACAGCCGCCCATACGCACATCGTCATCCGTGCTCGTGCGATCGTCCCAATCAGCGGCATGTACTGGGAGCGCAAGGAGCGCCAGCGCCAGACCGGCAATCGCCATGCCGAAAGGCCGCCGCCATCCCATCGAAGCATCTCCCGTTCTGTTTGGTCGAAAATAAAGCTGCCAGATTTCCCGCTGTCGCGGCGCTCGCCCTTGCCGAAGACTAATTGTTGTTTTTACAGGTTAACCCAATTTTTTCGGGGTTCAGATCTGGGCGGGAGACTATCGCAACCGTCGCAACCGTCGCTTGGCATATTTCCTAGACTGGATTGTTGGTACAATCGTCAATAATCTCCACTATTTCAGACGCTGGCCTCCCGACTCGAAGATACGTCACAACCCAAACGCAGGCTCTGTTATAAGCGGTGCGGCGAGTGGACTGGGCGTCCTCATATTTCGGATTGAGAGCGACGGCCCGGTCATAGTCCTCAATCGCCCGCGTCCTGCCCCAGTCGTCCTTGCTTTGATAGGCATTGGCGCGATTGTAGTAGGCTATTGCGAGATTCTTAGCCGTATCGGCGCCGGCATCGATGATGGCCGAACAGCCGCGGATTATCACATCGGCATCCGCGCTGCTGATTTTGGCATAGAAATCCGTCCTCTTGCAATCGTCCCAACCATCGGCATGTGCCGGAAGCGCAAGGAGCGCGAGCGCCAGACCGGTGATCGCCAGGTCAAAAGGCCGCCGCCATCCCATCAACATTCTCACTCCTCATTTTGACTAGTGATAGATTTGCTTCTGTTTCAGGTTTTATGGCGCAAGACGGTCCAAGCCTTGTGTGGCGCCGGCGACTCCCGGCTTCAGTTCAAGCACCTTGCGAAAATCCGCTATCGCTTGTTTCGTATTGCCGAGTTGTTCATGGCTGAACCCGCGATGCAAATAGGAGAATGCAAGTTTCGGTCTGAGGGCAATGGCCCGGTCCCAATCCTTGATCGCCCGGTCGTGGTCGCGCTTCAGATAGGTGTAGGCAGCGCCGCGGTCGAAGTAGGCTTCATAGGTCGGGTGGAGCGCGATGGAACGGTCATAGTCGCTGATGGCCCGGTCAATGTCATCCATGCGGGAATAGACACGGCCGCGAATGTTGTGGGCTCTTGCGATATTCTTCGCTGTATCGGTGCCGGCATCGATGATCGCCGAACAGGCGTCGATTCCGTGTTGAAAATTACCCAAGGGGTGACAATTGCCCCAATCGGCATGCGCGGGGAGCGCAAAAAGCGCCACACCGGCAATCGCCAGGCCGAAAGGCCGCCGCCATGCCATCGAAGCATCTCCCGTTCTTTTAGCCCGACATGAAAGCTGCCAGATTTGCCGCTGGCCCGCAAGCATGGGCGTCAGAGCGCTGTAAACGTCAGCGCGCCCGCCGATTCCAGCGCCAATTCGAATGTCACTTCCCCGTCGTGGCGGCCGCCGATCTCCAAACTGGAAATCTGGAAAGGTCCCTGGATCACGCCGAAGCTCGGCACGATCACCTGCCAGTCGCGGATGGTGCCGTCGAAGAAATAGCTGCGGATGGTGGCATCCGATGCCGCGTCCTTGAATATCCCCTGCCCGCGAATGCCAGCGGTCTTCAGCGCAGCGCCCGCCAGCAGCTCGCGCCATTGGCCGGCGGATTCCTGGCTGCTCGCGTCAACGCTCTCGGCATTGAACGAGAGCGTATGGCTGCGCAATCCGGCAACGGTCACGAACGTGCCCGTCCCGCTGCTGTCGAGCTTGAGCAGAAGGTCGCGTCCCTTTTGAGCAGTCATGGCGTTATCTCCGTTGCGGCGCGAAAGCGCAGCGTTGCATTGAAATTCTCTCCCGCCTTGTCGCGGGCCACAGTCCAGAACACGAGGCGTAGATTGACGAGCGTATGGCCCGCAAGGGAAAGCGCCGCATTGTCGAGCGCTGCTTCAATCTCGCCCACGATATCCTGGGCGAGCTTGCGGCTCCTCTGGTTGGTGCGGACATCGAGCGTCACAAAATGCTCATGCGCCTTCTGGTCCTTCACACTCCAGTCGCGCGTCTCGATCGCGCCGAAGGCGACGTAGGATTCCTTGGCGCCCCGCGGCATCTCCTCATAAACATGCTGGCCCTGCAGCAAGGCAACAAGCGGCCCATGCGCCAGCAAGGCCGCCCGCATCGCCTCCTGCAAAGCGAAGCCGGGATTGCTCACAGGCGTTTCTCCCGGAAGCGCTCGATCACGGTCGCAACAGTGAGCGGCAACGCCGTTTCCGCCACATCGCCGCGCTGGGCATGCCAGTGGGCCAGGAGATCGAGAATAGCCTGGCGCAACTCCGCCGGAACATCGCCGGCAGCTGCGCCAAAGCCCACGGTCAGCACAATCTCGATGCCATTGCCGATCCGCCCCGGCCTCGCCCACACGCGCGAGCCCCTGAGCAGCAGCCGCGGCGGCTGGGAAATGCGGTCGATATAATAATGCGCAGGATCGACGCTGGCCGCCACATCGTCCTCGCCCCAGGTCTTGACCTGCGTCACCGCGATAACCGGCGATAGCGGCAACTCCACCACGCCGCCCTCCGGCCAGTCGTCGCGAAAATGCGTCCACCCCTGGAAGATAAGCCCAAGCCCCGTGTGCGCCTCGACGTGACGCCGCGCCGCGATGATCAACCTGCTGATCATCGCGTCTTCGTCAACATGGCCGATCCGCAAATGCGCCTTGGCCTCGGCGAGCGACACAGGCTCGAGCGCCGGCGGCGTTACAAGAATGGATGACATTAAGATTCCTCAAAATACCGTCACCCCAGCGAAAGCTGGGGTCCCGCTTTGGTAGTCAAAGCGGGATTCCGGCTTTCGCCGGAATGACGGATAATTTGTTGGTTATTCGCTTCCTTACGACACGCCGAACTTCATCAGCTTGATCGCCTCGAAGTTCTGCACGCCCCCGCCCACGCGCTTGGTCGTGTAAAACAGCACATAAGGCTTGGCGGTGTAGGGATCGCGCAGCACCCGCACGCCGACACGGTCGACGATCAGATAGCCGCTGCGGAAATCGCCGAACGCCAGCGCGAACGCATCCGTGCCGATATCCGGCATGTCCTCGCTCTCGGCCACCGGGAAATTCATCAGCGTGGCGCGGCCCTCGGCCGTCGCCGCCGGCTGCCAGAGATAATTGCCATCCGCATCCTTGAACTTGCGGATCGCCCCTTGGACTTTCCGGTTCAGCACCCAATGGGCATTCTGCCGGTAGGCGCTCTTCAGCGCATAGGCGAGGTCGATCAGCTTGTCGGAAGGATTGGACGCCGGAAACGCGCCCGCCACGCCGCTCGCGATATAACCGAGATTGCCCCAGCTCCAGGACGCATCCGCCACGTTGGTATAGGAGAGGAAGCCCTTCGGCCGATTGGTGCCGTTGCCGGTCACAAACGCCGTGCCCTCCTGCCTAGCAAACACCTGCTGCACTTCATCGGCGATCCACTGATCGAGATTGACCGCGCTATCGTCGAGCAGAGTCTGCGTCGCCGCCGGCATGGCGTAAAGCTCCATGGCCGGGAATTGCAGTTCAGCCAGCGTCGGCGCCGTGGTCTCGGGCCGCGCCGCCGTCTCGCCCACCCAGCCGGTCGCAGCTCCGGTGATCGCAAAGGGTTTCTTGTAAACCGATGCCGACATCTGCCGGATACCGGCGATCGAACGGATCGGCGATGCCGCATAGAGCAGCTTGCCGATTTCCGTTTCAGTTTCCGAAGGCACGAGATATCCGCCATCCGCACCCGAGCCCACCGACATGCTCTTCGCCTCGAGATCGAACAGCCCCTGCGTCTCGCCCTTGCGCACATAATTCTCGAACGCCTGTTTATGCTCGCGAGCAACCGGCACCGCCTCTTCCGTCTCCGCCAGCCGCGGACGCCGCGCCTTCAACGACATCTCATCGAGCCGCGCCTTCGTCTGGTCCACCGCGCGGTTGATGCGCTCAACCTTCTCCGCCGTCACCACATCCTCGCCCATGCGCTTTTCGATCTGCGCCAGGCGCTCGTCATTGGCGTCCTTGAAGGCCTCGAAAGCCTCCATGAAATCGCCGAAGGCGACCTTCGTCTCAAGTCCCGTATCCATCTCTCAGTTCACTCCTTGTTGAAATTGACGTGCCCCGCCGCGGAACAGCGAAGCCAGGGAGGCGGCAGCTTCGTCATCCGGACGGGGCACTGGCGCAGCGCAAGCAGCAAACAGCCGCTCCGCCGCGATTCGAGCCGGCGTGGCGCGCGCCCCCGCCAGCATGGGAAAGGTCACAAGCGAAATCTCCCAAAGATCCACCTCGATGAGCGTGCGCGAAGCATTCGCCCTGTCGCGCCCCGCCGTCACCGTCTTGAAGCCGATGGAGAGCCCATCGAGCCCGCCGCTCTCCAGCAGCGACAGCAATTCGCGCCCGCGCTGCACATTGCAATCAAGCCGGCCCATGACATGGAGGCCCTTGGCGTTCTCATGCATTTCAAGCCAGGTGCCAACGGGCTCGGCGGGATCATGCTGAAACAGCATGCGCAAATTCGAAGGCCCCTTGCGCTGAAGCGTCCGAGCGAACGCGCCACGCAACACCACATCGCCCGCCTGATCGCGCTCATTGAACAGGCTCGCATAGCCCACGAACACGCCCGTGCCGGAGCAAGCCGACAACGGCCGCCCCAGCCGGCTCTTCTCCCGGCGGGTCTGCATGAAGTAATCCTTGTACTGATCTCCTTCCTCGTGCGTCAGCACGGGGAAGGTGGCGCGGTACGCGCCGGATGGGGTGATTCAGCGCGGGTGGTATTCTCTCTCGCATGCGGCAGGCACCCCACCCGCCTCGCATGCGCTCGGCACCCTCCCCGTGCGTTCCGCACGGAGAGGGAGTTACTTGGCCCCGTAGCCCACCGCGGCCCGCTTCTCGTCTTCCGTCAGGAAGCTCGCCTTCTCAATCCGCGACCACAGCGCCTCACGGTCGCCAGCGAGCGCCTCCACCTGATCAAGATCGTGAGCGAGCCGCAGCTCCGCAAATTCAGCGGATAAAAACCCCGTCATCGCCTCCGCCAACCGGCCAGCCAGCGGCACAACCGTCTGCCGCCAGAAACTCCGATTGGCCTCCGCATAATTCGCAAACGTATTGTCCCCGGGAATCCCCAACAGCATCGGCGGCACTCCAAAGGCCAGCGCAATCTCGCGCGCGGCCGCGTTCTTCGCCTCGCTGAACTGCATCTCCTGCGGGCTGTAACCCATCTCTTTCCAGTCGAGCCCGCCCTCCAGCACCATGGGCCGCCCCGCATTGTTGGCGCCCTGGTAGCTCGTCTCCAGCTCCCGCTTCAGCCGCTCGAATTGATCCGTGGTCAGATGACCCTCCGCCGCCCCATAAACCAGCGCGCCCGATGGCCTGGCCGAGTTATCCAGCATCGCCTTGTTCCAGGCGGAAGCCGCATTGTGCGTATCGATCGAGCGCTGCGCCGCTTCCAGCGGCGACATGCCGTAATGATCGTTCAGCGGATTGAACAGCTTGATATGCAGAATATTCTCGCGGGGAAACCTGACCGATTGTCCGTTGACGGAATACTCAAACGCCTCCGGCCAGCCATTGGCCGAGGCAATCGCCTTCATCCGATCAGGCCGCAGCGCGAACAGTTCGCGCAATTCCCCGCCCGCCTCAACTTTCTCCACATAGGCATTGCCCGCCACCAGCAAGAACCCATAGATCATCTCAAAAAATTCCCGCCCCGGCTGCCCCGGATTAGGCCGCGCAAAAAGTTTCAACGCCGGATGCTCGCTCG
This sequence comes from Aestuariivirga sp., assembly GCA_041745135.1. Classification (GTDB taxonomy): domain Bacteria; phylum Pseudomonadota; class Alphaproteobacteria; order Rhizobiales; family Aestuariivirgaceae; genus Aestuariivirga. Next base: position 7,427 of record JBGTJO010000197.1, read on the forward strand.
CTTCTTTCTGGTTGACAAAAGCCAGCCACGGTATCGAAGCCGCCGCCTCCGCGATCATGCGGATAGACCGATAACCAACAGGATTCCCGGCAAACCCTTCTCTTGCGAGCGCCGCATAATTCCGCGGCGTCCATACCGCCCGTCCTGCCGTATGCAGCGCAATGACAGGCGCTGCCGCCGAGCGCTTTTGTTCGAAGAGCTGTTTCAATTTTGCAAGCATCTATTATCCTCAGTGGCGCCATTTTTTACCGTCATCCCAGCGAAAGCTGGGGTCCCGCTTGACTGTCAAAGCGGGATTCCGGCTTTCGCCGGAATGACGGCAATAGAAATCACTAAACCACCCTCACCCTGGGCTCAGCCCCTCGCCGCAGCATTAAATCCGTCACCGCCCACACCAGCGCATCGAGCCTGTCCGGGCTTTTGCGTCCATCGATCACCGAGCACATCTCGTCTTCCAGTTCCGGAAACGTCCCCACATGCGACACCCGTCCCTGCTCATAGAGCGCCGCTACCGGCTCAGCCCTCGCCTTCTTGCCCCGCGTCGCATGCACCGCGCGGAACGACACCTCCGCATCCATCTCGCGGAGCACCGCTTCCACCATGGCGCCGCCCTGGTTCACTTCCGCCACCACCCGGTCGGCGGCGCGTCCGTGATAGAGCGCCACGACCTTGGCCGCCCATTGCGCCGGCCTTGCTCCGTTCACAGAGCAATCATCCAGCACATAAGCTCGTCCATCTTCGCCCACTCCCGCGCAGACGATGCCGCAGGCGTTCGACCGCTTGCCAAATCCCGCCGGCGGATCGACCGCCACCACAATCCGTCTGAGCGCCGGCGCTGCCTTGACGCGCAACGCCTCGATCCCGTCCCGCTTGAACAGCGCATCGGGATCGTCCTCGATCAGCTCGCCGTCGAGTTCCTGTCGCCCGAGCCTCGTCCCGCCATAGCGCTCCGTCATTTCATCCAGAAACGACGGCGAAAGAAACGCATTCCGTCCCGTCGGCGCATGCGCCACGAGGCTCGCCGGATCGCTCATGATTCGCTTCAAAAGCGGAATAGGCCGTGGCGTCGTCGTCACCAGCGCCTGCGGATGCTCTCCAAGCCGCAAGCTGAATTGCAGCATGTCCCACACGGCATCCGCATATTTCCATTTCGCCAGCTCGTCGCACCAGGCGAGATCGAACTGCGGCCCCCGCAAGCTCTCCGGCTCCTCCGCCGAAAACACCTGGGCCACCGCGCCATTGGGCCATGTGAGCTGCCGCTTCGAAGGCTCGAACACAGGCCGCCAGCTCTTCTCGTGAATGGCGAGAAGCCCCGAGACGCCCTCGATCATCACGATCCGCGCCTCATCGAAATTCGGCGCCACGAGCGCGATGCGCCGCGCCCTCGCTCCCTCGGGAAAACCAAGCCCCGTGGCGCGCGCCTTCACAAATTCCGCACCGGCGCGGGTTTTCCCAGCACCCCGCCCGCCGATCAAAATCCAGTTCCGCCAGCCCTCGCCCCAAGGCGGCTTCTGCTCAGCCCTCGCCCACAGCGCCAGCCAATCCTGTTCGATCTCCGCCTGCCCTGTCCCCTCGAGCCCCGCCAGGATCTCCGTCATTTTCCCAGTGGCGAGCGAGCGTCTCAAGGCGCTCCGCAAGCGCCAGCCGGCTGGCATCGTCGATGGCAAGCCGTCCGGCACTCCCTGCATCATCGGCGGCTTTTTCCTTGCGTTCGATATCGAGAATTTTCTGAACGGCGCTGGCAAGCGTATGCAGCGCCCGCAGCGGCTCGCCCGCATCGAGCTTTTTCCCGCCAAGCCCCAGGCGCGCCTCGATGCTCGAAAGCTCGCGCGCCACGAGGCCCTTCAGCCGCTCCCCCGCGTTGACAGCACCGCCTGCGCCAAACGCCTTGGGATAAGCGGCGCACCTCGCCTCCCATCCCTCGTTTCGCTTGCGGCGGTATATGCTGTACTGGCTGACACCGTGGCGCTCGCCAATATCGGCCACCGAGAATTCGCCATCCTCATATTCGGCGCGCACTTTTCTCCAGTCCACGCCGCTCTGGCGCTGCCAGCCCTCGCACTTGCACCGGTCATGGACCGTGCTGCGCGGAACGCCGCCACGCTCCGCCACCTTGCGCAACGGATCGCGGCAGGTTTCATAATCGCGCCGGATCGCCGCCCAGTCGGCCGTCCGCGCCGGTTTCCCGCCGCTCATCTTCTCACCCATTTGTGGAGTATGCCGTGTTCTACCCGAGACAACGTGCGCTGTCAAGGACTATTTTCCTGTCTCTGGCCGAAAGACCATATCGCTCGCACTGGCGCCTTTTCGGAAGGCGGCTCCTTCACCGGCTCCGGCTCGGGCTTTGGCGGCGGCTCGACAGGAATTGGCTTGGTGTCCGGGTCCGGCGGCGGTCGGTTTTGCATGGCTCGAGACCTTCGTTGATCAGGTGCAGTCTATCGCCTGTCCGCCCGTCCCGTAACCCATTTGTGGAGTATGCCGTGTTCTAACCGAGACAGCGCACGGTGTCAAGGCTTATTTTCCTGTGTTGGGATTTTTGTTTTTCACAATGCCGCTTAACTCCGCGCAATCTATTGTCCCCAAATGGATATCCGCCAGCTCCAATACCTCGCCGCCCTCGCCCGCGAGAAGCATTTCACCCGCGCGGCGCAGGCCTGCAATGTCACCCAGCCCACCATGTCGGGCCGCATCCGCCAGCTTGAGCAGGAGCTGGGCGTTCCCATCGTCGAGCGCGGCCAGCGCTATATCGGCTTGACGCCCGAGGGCGAGCGCGTCCTCAAATGGGCCCATCTCATTCTCGACAACTGGCAGTCCCTGCAACAGGAGCTGGGCCAGATCCGCAACAAGAAGGGCGAGCTCGTCGGCCGCCTCGTGCTCGGCGTCATTCCCTCTGCACTCCCCATGGTGTCGCTCTTGACCAAGGCCATGCAGGCGGCGCATCCG
>JBGTJO010000198.1:0-2638 GCA_041745135.1 Aestuariivirga sp.
CTGCCGCAACTGGGGGCCGAGCGCTTATTGGCGATTTTGCGCGAGCGGCCGAAGCCGCCGCGGATCGTCGTCTACGCCTCCTCCAGCGAAGCCGATATTCCGCGCCGGGCCATGGCGGCGGGGGCTGCGGGCTTCTGCACCCGCGAGACGCCGCCCGAGCAACTGCTCGATATCGCGGCGGCCGTCGCGCAGGGGCGCATGGTGTTCCCCTTCCTCGACGTGCGCGCGCTCAAGCGCGATCCGCGCGAGGAATTGACGGGCCGCGAGAAAGCCATGCTGGCGGCACTCGCCCGCGGCCGCACCAATACCGAGCTTGCGGGGGAGCTTGGCATCTCCATCAACACGGTGAAATTCCATCTGCGCAATCTCTATGAAAAGCTGGGCTTGCGGAACCGCTCCCAGGCCATCGCCTTTCATTATTCGAACGGGAGAGATAATCCGTAGACTGATGAACTGATTGTCGCAACCCCATTGCGGAAGGCCGTGGATCGCGGCTATGAGGCGGCGAACGAACAGGGGATCACTGCCATGAGTTTCTTCAATGTCGAACAGGCGGCGGCGCGGCTTAACCGCAGCGAGCTCGCGGTGCCCGGCAGCCAGCCGCAGCTTTTCGAGAAGGCGTCGAAGTCCGCAGCCGACGTCGTGTTCCTCGATCTCGAGGATGCGGTCGCGCCTGACGACAAGGCGCAGGCGCGCAAGAACATCATCCAGGCGATCGGTGATCTCGACTGGGGCAGGAAATCGCTCTCGGTGCGTATCAACGGCCTCGATACCCACTATATGTATCGCGACGTTGTCGATGTGCTCGAGCAGGCATCCGAACGGCTCGATCTCATCATGATTCCCAAGGTCGGCACGGCGTCGGATGTTTATGCCGTCGATATGCTCTGTACACAGATTGAAGCCGCCAAGGGCCGCAAGAAGCGGGTGGGCTTCGAGATGATCATCGAAACGGCGCTTGGCATGCAGAACGTGCAGGAGATCGCCGCCGCCTCGAAGCGCAACGAGTCGCTGCATTTCGGCGTCGCGGACTATGCCGCTTCCACGAAGGCCCGCACCACGTCGATCGGCGGCGCCAATCAGGATTACGCCGTGCTTACAGAGCCTTTAGGCGATGGCTCGCGCCAGACCCATTGGGGCGACATGTGGCACTATGCGATTGCGCGCATGGTGGTGGCGGCGCGCGCCAACGGTCTTCGCCCGGTCGATGGGCCCTTCGGCAATTTCTCCGATGCCGACGCTTTCCGCGCCGCTGGCCTCCGCGCCGCGGTTCTGGGCTGCGAGGGGAAGTGGGCGATCCATCCTTCGCAGGTGGCGCTTGCCAATGAGGTGATGAGCCCATCCGAAGCCGATGTTACCCGCGCAAAGCGCATCATCGTGGCCATGGAAGAGGCGGCCAAGGCCGGCAAGGGTGCGGTCTCCCTCGATGGCCGTTTGATCGACTATGCCTCCATCCGCCAGGCCGAAGTGCTGGTGCAGAAAGCGGCGCAGATCGCGGCGCAGTAGTCACCAATCCTCATGCTGAGGTGCTCGCGGGAACCGCGAGCCTCGAAGCATACTGGCAAAGTTGAAGCACACCCTTCGAGGCCCGGCTGCGCCGGGCACCTCAGGGTGAGGACTTAGGTTAATGATACAGCAGCGGTGCTAGCGACAGGACCAACAGCACGGCCATGGTGATGTTGAAGGCGCGGAGCACGCGGGGATTGTTCAGCACGTGCCGCAGCCCCACGCCGAAGAGGGCCCAGGTGCTGACGGAGGGCAGGTTCACGGCGCCGAAAACCAGGGCGACCAGCAGCACCGACCGAAGATATTCGTCAGGCAAGGTATAGGCGGCGATGGCGGTGATCGCCATGACCCAGGCCTTGGGATTGACCCACTGGAAGAGTGCGGCCTGAAGGAAAGTCATAGGCGTGCCGCGCGCTCGCCCCTCCCCCACGGGCCCGGAATTGGCGATCTTCCAGGCGAGCCACAGCATGTAAATTCCGCCCGCCACGCGAAGCCCGGTATAAACGGTCGGATAGCGCTCGAACAATTCTCCCAAGCCTAACCCAACCAGGACGACCATGACGGTGAAGCCGATGCCGATCCCGAGCATGTGGGGAATCGTGCGCCGGAAACCGAAATTCACTCCGGACGCCAGCAGCATCAGATTATTCGGCCCAGGGGTAATCGAAGAAACGAAGGCGAACACGACCAAGGCGAGAAAAAGGTCAGCGGTCATGCCCTAATTTAACACGGAAAGGGTGGACGCGTCATGCCGGGCTTTCATGGCTCCCATGACGGCTCCACCGCTTGCCGGAAGTCCGCAAGGGAAGCATCCTCCGTCCGCCACGTTTCTCCGACCACAGGCTTTTGCGGATGTTACGCCTCCCCTTGTAACGCCCACAAGCGCTGCATCCCCCCCACACATGCAGCCGTGATCTTTCGGTCTAACTGGTGACTGAGGCCGGACGCAGCGTCCGGCCTTTTTTATTCAGATGTAAAGCTTTTCGCCTTCGAGGCCCGTGTAGAGGGAGGCTACGTATTCGCCATAGCCATTGAACAAAACGGTCGGCACCCGCTCGCTTGAACCCAACACCTGTTCATCCGCCTGGCTCCAGCGCGGATGCGGCACTTCCGGATTCACATTGGCCCAGAA
>JBGTJO010000199.1:0-4418 GCA_041745135.1 Aestuariivirga sp.
CACCTTGCGTATCGGCGCGCTCGACCCAGAGCGGCCCTTGCGCGTAGCGGCCGGGGAAGGATTGCATGAGATAGAAAGCCTTGGTCAGCACATGATCCGCAGGCACCGGTTCGAGCGGCGGAATGTCCAATTTGGCGAGGATGCGGCGGAGCGCATCGGCGGCTGGCGAAGCGCCCCCGGTCAGGGCATTGGCGCCCGCGCCATCTTCGCGGAGATCGAAGAAGATGGTGCCGCCGTTCTTCATATAGGCATCGATGCGCGCCAGGGTCGCGGCGGAAGGCGCTTCGGCATCACCTTTGACGGGCCAATAGAGCAGCGGGAAAAAGACAATCTCGTCGCGCTCGATATTGACGCCGATAGGCTCGCCCGCTTCAACCGAGGTACGCTCGTTGAGGATCAGCCCCAATCCGTTGAGGCCTTCTTCGCTCACCCGGTCGATCTCGGCATCGCCAGTGATGACATAGGCGATATGAGTCTCAAGGGCGCTTCGCATGGCGAAATCTTCCAGCGCATCGGCATCAGCCGATTGCGGCGAGGGCAGAAGGGCCGCAACCAGGATTGCCGCCATCGCGCCACGGGTGCGGAGCCTGTTCAAGCCACCGCCGAGAAGCAGAGCCGCAAGGCAATCGAGAAGAAAAAGAAAAAATGCGGCCGCGAAGGCGAACGGCGCGAGCGCTTGCGCGGGAAGGGGAGTGAGGTCGCGGCGGGTAATACCGGATGGCAACGCGCCGATGGGCGTCAGGCCATCGCCGGCGCGCACGATATTAATGGCGCGCTCGCTTGAGGCCCGGCGATAGAGGCCGGCAGGCGTTGCGGGAGAGGCCACGGCCTTGTCGATGGCAGCCGCCGCTATCGGCCTGGTCTCGGGGGCTGGCTCAACAAGATCGCCGGCGCCGGAAAGCGCGCGGTACGGGGCGAAGGCCGCCGCTTCCGCTCGCTCCCCGGCAACGACTGAGCCGCCACCTGCCCTGGGTGCGAGATCAAGCACGCGGCGCAGCATCTCGACGAACAGGCCGGTGAGCGGCAGGTTCGACCAATCGGCGTTGGCCGTCACATGGAACAGCACGACAAGTCCCTTGCCTTCGCGCTTCGCCGTGACCAGCGGCGTGCCATCGTCCAGCACAGCCCAGACCTTGGAGGAGAGTTCAGTATCCGGTTCGGCCAGCACCTGGCGGGAGACGCGGATCGTAGAATCGGTTGCAAGGCCGGCGAAGGGGCTTTGCGCGGGAAAATCCTGCATGGCCTGCGGAGTTTCCCAGCTCAAGGCGCTGCCCAGCGCACGGCCGCCCTCGCGAAGCGTTACCGGCAAGAGTGGATCGGTGCCTTCGGAAGCAGCGCCGGCGAGACGGGGGCCGGCAAAGCGCAGCAGCACGCCGCCACGTTCCACCCATGTCTGAACGTTGCTCCGGCTTTCCTCCGACAGCACGCCGATATCCGCCAGGATCAGCATGGAGAGGCCGCTGTCGAGGGATTGCTTGAGCGCCAGCGGATCGCCCGGGGACGCCATTTCGCCGTAGGGTTCGAGAGCGCGCGAGACATAGTAAAGCGGCGACAGCAAGGGCTGGGCCGTTTCGCGGGACTCACCGGACAGCAGGCCGATCGATTTGCGCCGCCAGCGATCATCCATGAGGTAGGTGGCGGCGGCATTGCGCTCGCCTTCGATCTCGATTCGCTGGATGTCGTTGCGGAGCTCGATGGGAAGCTCGATCAGGGCTTCGGCTTTGGCTTGGCCGGCGCGGAAGGTGAGACGCGATTCCCCGAGGCTCCGGCCATTGGCGGCACGAGCGATGATCTTTGTCTCCGCCGCCGCAGCGGCGGCGCGAAGGGTTGTCACTTTGATGCGGCCGCCGTCGATTGCTGGCGTGGTCAAGGCGAGCGGCAATTGCGAGGTTTCCGGAACGATGGCTTCGACCGCGGCGTTGCCTCGGGCGAGGTTTGTGAGGCCTGTGGCGAACTCGGTTGCCTTGCCGTTATCGATGCCATCGGAAAGCCAAACCACGCGAAGCGATGTGGCATTCCCGAAAGCGGACTTAAGACGGGCGAGCAGCGCGGGCCGATCGGGATCAAGAGCCATAGGCTGCACCGCCGCGGCAAGTTTCATCGCGGTTTCAGCGCTGGCAGGCTCAAGTCCGGCCAGACGGCTTTGCGGCACGGAGGTGGCAAGCGTCACGATGGCATCGGCCTTGCGGGCGGCATCCAGAAGTTCCGTGATGATCGCCTGGCGTTTGTCCCAATTGGCAGCGGCCGCCCAGCTGTCGTCGACGATGAGCAGCAGAGGATCATTGCGGAGGGTCGCGACATGGCCCGGCGCATAGAAGGGATGGGACACGCCGATGATGATAAGGGCGGCGATGGCGAGGCGCAGCGCCATGAGCCACCAGGGCGTGCGGTCCGGCTGTTCCTCGCGATTGACGAGCTCGAGCAGCAGGCGGAGCGGTGGAAAGCGGACTGTCTGGGGACGCGGCGGGGTGAAGCGCAGCAGCCACCAGATGACTGGCAGCAGCAGGAGCGCACCAAGCGCCAACGGCGTAGTGAAGGTCAGGGCTTGCAGCAGATTGTTCACGCGGCGGCCCCGCCTCTGAGCGCGCGGGACCTGGCGCCGCCGATGACGCCGTGCAGCGCCATGAGAAGGTGGGCTGGCGACTGATCGGTGCGATGGATGGTGAAGCTCCAGCTGAGCTTGCGCGTGAGATCGCGCAGAGCTTCGCGGTGCTCGCGCAGCTTCTCGGCATACGGCTGGCGGAGGACCTCGGTTTTGGCGGAGAGGAACTTGAGCGCTCCAGGCATGTCTTGAAACTCGATGCGGCCCGCATAGGGTAGCGTTTCTTCGGCGGGATCGACGATGTGGACGAGATGGCCTGTGACGCCCGCCTCAGCGAGCGGTGTTATTGCAGCGGCGATGTCTGCAACGGCCTCGAAGAAATCGCCCAGCAATACGGCGCTGGCAAAGCGTTTGAGGTTGGTGGCCGCGGGAAGCGATGGCCCCTCGTGGTGGAGCAGATGTTCGGCCATGCGCAGGAGAATGGCGCGAGAGTGGCCAGGTGCCGTGGGGCTGCCGATCAGCCCGACACGGTCCTGGGCGCGGAGTGCCAGGCTGGCGAGCGCCAGGGCCACGAGATCGGCGCGCTCGCGCTTGCTGACGGTTGCGAGATGGGATTTGAACGTCATGGTGGGCGAGGGCGATGACCACAGCCACAGGGTGTTGGCGGCTTCCCATTCATTCTCGCGGATGAAGACGCGGTCGGAGCGGGCCGACTTGTGCCAATCGACGCGGGTGACCGGATCGCCGAAACTGTAGGGGCGATATTGCCAGAAGTTTTCGCCGGGGCCTGCGCGCTTGCGTCCGTGTATGCCGAGAATGACGGTTGCCGCCACGCGCTCGGCCTCGACGAGCAAAGGTGGAAGTGCTGCCGAGACGCGCTCAGCCTGGTCGTTGAGGGTGAAGGCTGCGGTCATGACAATATCTCCTCTCCCATAGGGAGAGGAAGGGGCCCAAGCGAAGCTTGGGAAGGTGAGGGGTTACGGTCTTCGATGTTTGGCACCGTAACCCCTCATCCTCCCACCGCTTGCGCGGTGGGCCTCTCCTTCTCCCTATGGGAGAAGGGGAAATTGATTGGATCCCAATTCATGCCTGCTAAGCCAGCATGTCGCGGAAGCGGGGGATTACATTTTCGACCGTGTGGCCATCGGCGCGGGCGGTGAAGTTGAGCGCCATGCGGTGCTTGAAGACGGGGGCCACGAGGGCTGCCCCGTCATCGACCGATGGCGAGAGGCGGCCTTGCAGGAGCGCTCTGGCGCGGGCGCCGAGCATGAGGGCCTGGCTGGCGCGGGGCGACGGGCCCCAGGCGACGTTGCGGTTGACGAAGTCATCGGCATCGGCCCCGGGCCTTGCGGCGCGGACGATGCGGAGGATGGCTTCGGCCACCTGTTCGCCTACGGGAATGAGGCGGGTGAGGCGCTGGGCGTTGAGGAGTTCGGTGGCGGAGAGGATAGCCTCCGGCTCGGCCTCCGTGGTGCCCGTGGTGGCGAAGAGCATGCGGCGCTCAGCGTCGAGTGCTGGATAGGGCACGTCGATCTCCACGAGGAAACGATCGAGCTGCGCCTCGGGCAGGGGATAGGTGCCTTCAAGTTCGATGGGGTTTTGCGTGGCCAGCACATGAAAGGGGCGAGGGAGATCGTGGCGGACGCCGGCGATGGTGACGTGGTGCTCCTGCATGGCTTGCAGCAGGGCGGACTGCGTGCGGGGACTGGCGCGGTTAATTTCGTCGGCCATCATCAACTGGCAGAAAACCGGGCCCGGCACGAAGCGGAAAGCACGGCGGCCCTTCTCGCTCTCTTCCAGAACCTCGGAGCCCAAAATGTCGGCGGGCATCAGGTCAGGGGTGAATTGCACACGCTTTTCCGCAAGGCCGAGGACC
>JBGTJO010000200.1:0-2266 GCA_041745135.1 Aestuariivirga sp.
GGCTTTACCTCAAAGGCAAGCACCAGGTTGTCCCAAGCGATTTCGGCGTGCTCAGCCATTGACCTTCAGGCAATGGAGCAGAATGCTCTTTTGCACATGAAGCCGGTTCTCGGCCTCATCGAAGACGAGTGAATTGGGACCGTCCAGCACCTCGTCGGTCACCTCCTCGCCGCGATGGGCGGGAAGGCAGTGCATGAATTTGGCGTTTTGCTTGGCGGCCTGCATCAAGCGCCGGTTTACTTGATAGGGCTTCAACACATTATGACGGTTGGCGGCATCGGTATCGTGCATGGAGGACCAGGCATCGGTGATGACGCAGTCCGCTCCGGCCACCGCTTCTTCGGCGCTCTCGGTGAGCATCACTTCGGCTTTCTCATTTTTTGCCCATTGAAAAAGAGACGCATCCGGTTTCAGCGAGGCAGGACAACCGAGCCTGAGCTTGCCGCCCAGGTGGGCCACCGCATGAATCCATGAAGCGGCGACGTTGTTGCCGTCGCCGACCCAGGCAACGGTGAGATCGCGCAAGGGACCTACATGTTCCTCAAGCGTCATAACATCGGCCATGACCTGGCAAGGGTGCGAGAGAGGGGTCAAGCCATTGATGACGGGAACGGTGGCTCCCGCCGCGAGGCCCGTGAGATGCTCATGTTTCGCAGCACGGATCATGATGGCATCGACATAGCGCGACAAGACGCGGGCCGTGTCGGAAATGGTTTCGCCACGGCGCAGTTGGGTATCGCTGGCCGAGATCACCAAAGTATCGCCGCCCAATTGCCGCATGGCCATTTCGAAAGAGACGCGGGTGCGCGTCGAAGGACGCTCGAAAATCATCGCAAGCACGCGGCCCTTCAGAGGTTCGCCCGGATCGCGCACGCCCTTCGGCAAACCGGCCCGCGCCGATTTCATGGTCCGCGCCACCCCCAAGATGTTTTCAAGAGCGGGACGATCAAAATCGGAGAGATCGAGAAAATGTCTGGAGGCTCCGGCCATCGCGCCTCAGGCGGCTTTCGCTTCCAGCCTGTGGCAGGCGCGGTCGAGGCGATGGACTGCGTCATTTATATCGGCGTCAGTCACAACAAGCGGCGGCAGGAGGCGCACCACATTGTCGCCCGCGGCGATGGTGAGGAGACGCTGGTCCATGGCAGCGGCCTGCAACTCGGCATTGGGAATCTTGCACTTGATACCCATCATCAGCCCAACTCCGCGGATATCCTCGATGATGGCTGGATGTTCGTCTTTCAGCCGGGCCAGCTTTTGTTTCAGGGTGAGTGAGCGCTGCTGAACACTGTCCAGAAAGCCCGGTTCGAGAATGACGTCGAGAACCGCGTTACCGACAGCCGTCGCGAGCGGATTTCCTCCGAATGTCGAGCCGTGGCTGCCCACCGTCATGCCGGCCGCCGCCTTTTCGGTGGCAAGGCAGGCGCCTAACGGGAAGCCGCCGCCAATGCCCTTGGCGATGCCCATGATATCGGGCGCGATGCCTGCCCATTCATGGGCGAAGAGCTTGCCGGTGCGGCCGATGCCGCATTGCACTTCGTCAAAGACAAGCAGGAGGCCGTGATGGTCGCAGAGCTGGCGCAGCGCCTGCAGCATGGGCGCGGGTACGGGGCGGATGCCGCCCTCCCCTTGCACGGGCTCGATCAGAAGGCCGGCCGTCTTTGGCGTGATTGCCGCCTTGATCGCCTCGAGATCGCCGAAGGGAACCTGATCGAAGCCTTCAACCTTGGGGCCGAAGCCTTCGATGTATTTCATCTGCCCGCCGGCGGCGATGGTGGCGAGCGTGCGCCCGTGGAAGGCGCCTTCGAAGGTGATCAGGCGATATTTTTCCGGATGCCCTGATGCCGCATGATATTTGCGCGCCATCTTGATCGCGCATTCCATCGCCTCGGCGCCGGAGTTGGTGAAGAACACAGTGTCGGCGAATGTCGCATCGATCAGGCGTTTCGCGAGTTTCGCCTGGCCCGGCATCTCATAGAGATTGGAGGTGTGCCAAATTTTCTGTGCCTGCTCCGTCAACGCCTTGATGAGATGCGGATGAGCATGACCGCAGCTGGTGACGCCGACGCCTGCACCGAAATCCAGATATTCTTCACCTGTGGCCGAAAAAACACGTACGCCAACGCCCCGCTCGAATGCGATTTTGGCGCGTGCATAGGTTGGCAGAACGGGGGAAATCATGTTCGGCTTTCGTCACTTAAGAAGCGTCCCCGCTATAAGTGCATGATGGTCAGGGGTCAATTGCGCGGAATGAGCAAGCGGCGGGGTG
>JBGTJO010000201.1:0-5228 GCA_041745135.1 Aestuariivirga sp.
GTGCTTGAAGTCACCATTGACCGGCCCAAGGCCAATGCCATCGACGCGGCCACCAGCCGCATCATGGGCGATATTTTCGCGAAGTTCCGCGACGATCCCGAGTTGCGCGTGGCCATCCTGACGGGTGCCGGCGAAAAATTCTTCTGCCCCGGCTGGGATTTAAAAGCCGCCGCGGAGGGCGAAGCGCCCGATTCAGACTATGGCGTCGGCGGCTTTGGTGGGCTGCAGGAACTACCCGGCCTCAACAAGCCGGTCATCTGCGCGGTGAATGGTTTGGCCTTCGGCGGCGGCTTCGAGATCATGATTTCCACGGATATCATCATCGCGGCCAGCCATGCCACCTTCGCGCTGCCTGAAATAAATTCCGGAACACTGGCCGACGCCGCCACCATCAAGCTGCCGCGCCGCATCCCCTATCACGTGGCCTCGGAGATGCTGTTCACCGGCCGGAGGTTCGATGCCGCTGAAGCGAAACACTGGGGCATCGTCAATGAAATCGTCCCCGCCGCTCATTTAATGACAAGGGCCCGCGAACTCGCTGATCACCTTGCGGCCGGCCCTCCTTTGGTTTTCGCCGCCATCAAGGAAACCCTGCGCGAAACCATGCACCTCTCCATCCAGCAGGCCTTCGACATGGTGACAAAGCGCAAGCTCAAAGCCGTGGATCAACTCTATGCCAGCGAGGACCAACTGGAAGGAGCGCGAGCCTTCGCTGAAAAACGCCAGCCCCGCTGGAAGGGGCGCTGAAATAAAAATGGCCGCCCGAAGGCGGCCAGGGGAGTGAGGGGAGGTTGGACGTCTACATCAGCCAGTGGCGGTTTTCGAACATCAGGTGGTTGTGGTCGCGCTGCAGGTAGTCGAGGCCGGTTTCGGCCTTTGGCTTGCCGGCGAGAAACACCGAGACGCCGAAAAGAGCCATCTCGAAGCTGTTCCAGAAGGTGCGGCGGGTCATGATCTTCAATCCTTTCTTACTATTCTGCTATGGCAATGAGATAAGCCATTGTAGAATAGCGGACAACCGACTAGTTTTATCAGAATCCGCAAAAACCATTTGAAGATCGAGCCATGTTGCGTTTCATTCCGGGACTCCAGGCCCTCAAAGCCTTCGATGCCTCCGCCCGGCACCTGAGTTTCACCAAGGCCGCCGCTGAGCTCAACGTCACCCCGGCTGCCGTCAGCCATCAAATCAAGGAGATAGAGGACCAGATCGGCGTCAGCCTGTTTCAGCGCACCAGCCGCACCATGCAGTTGACCCGGCAGGGTGCCATCCTCAGGCCCGCAATAGCGGACGCCCTCGCCGGCCTCACCCGAGCCCTGCAGCGCCTGAGGCAACTGGAGAACCCCAGCCAGATCAGGGTTACGGCTTCGCCCTCCATCGCCGCCAAATGGCTGGTGCCGCGCCTCGACCGTTTTCTGGCGGCGATGCCCGGCGCCGATGTCCGTGTCGATGTCTCCTCCACCACGCTCGATTTCGACCGCGACGATGTCGATGTGGCGATCCGCTTCGGCAAGGGCGACTATCCCGGCTTGAAGGTCGAAAAGCTCTTCGAGGATGTGCTGTTTCCGGTTTGCAGCCCGGCTCTGCTGAAGGGCCGGAAGCCTATCCGCGAACCCCGCGATCTGCTGGCGCACACGCTCATCCATCTCGTCTGGGAGGCCCAGGATGCAGTCTGGCCCAACTGGCGCATGTGGATGCTGGCGGCAGGCGTTACGGATTTCAACGAAACCCGCGGCCTCCATTTCAGCCACTCGTCCCTGGCGATCCAGGCCGCCATCGACGGCCAGGGCGTAGCACTGGGGGATTCCACTCTGACCGTCGACGATCTCGCCGCAGGCCGCCTCGTCAAACCTTTCGAGCTCAGCCTCAAGAGCCCGCCGCAGTTCGCCTATTACGTGATCACCCCGCTCGCTGCCCAAAATCCCATGATCAATGCCTTCCGCGACTGGATCATAGCGGAAGCGGTTGCGGCGACGAACGGAGGACCGTGATGCCGGAAACGATTTTCCACCGGGATTTTAAACCACAACCCTATTGGTGGGAAGCGCATGAACCGAAAGCTTTGCCGGAAGTAGAACTGCCAAAGAGCATCCGCGTCGCCATCGCCGGCGCGGGCTATGCGGGGCTCAACGCCGCACTTGAACTTTCCCGCCAGGGCCTCGACTGCATCGTCCTTGATGCCAACGAGCCTGGCTTCGGCGGCTCGACCCGCAATGGCGGCATTGTCTCCGGTGGCGTCAATGTCGGCAAGCGCTACATCGCCAAGGCAATGAGCCCCGAGGAATCAGCGCCATTCCTCGCCGATGCCGCCGACGCTTTTGGCCATGTGGAGGATTTGATCGCCAGTGCGAGGATCGATTGCGGCTGGAGCAAGACGGGATATTTCCTCGGCGCATGGTGCAAGAGTCATTTTGACGGCATGGCGAAGAAGGCCGCAATCCTGAATCAATATTCGAAAGCCGAAGCTTTCACCGTGCCGCCGGAACGCCAGCGCGAGGAAATCGGTTCAGATTATTATCGGGGCGGCATCGTGGTGGGCCGCGCCGCGCATCTTCACCCTGCGCTTTATTTCAAGGGTCTGCTCGACCTCTGCGCAAAGCGCGGCGTCACCATCGCATCGAAAACCCCAGTTACCGGGCTCACGCAATCGGGCGCGGGCTGGCAAGTGGAAACACCGCGCGGAACCATCAAAGCCGGCGATGTCATCATCGCCACCAATGGCTATACCGGTGCTGTTACGCCGCAGTTGCAGCGCCGCGTCGTCCCGATGGGCTCCTACATCATCGCGACGGAAGAATTGCCACCGGGAATGGCCGCCTCCATCAGCCCGAAGAATCGCTCCTTCGCCGATACACGCCGCGTGCTCACCTATTACCGCTTGTCGCCGGACGGCAAGCGTCTGATCTTCGGGGGCCGCGCCAAATTCGGCCAAACCGATCCGGTTGAAACCGCGCCCATCCTCCACCGCTTCATGCTGGACCGGTTTCCGCAGTTGCGCGGCACCAAAATCACCCACGCCTGGACAGGCAACGTCGCCTTCACCATCGATGAAGTTCCCCACATGGGGAAGTTCGGCAATCTGCACTATGCATTGGGCTGCAACGGTTCAGGGGTCGCCATGATGTCCTATCTCGGACACCGGACAGCTCGTAAAATTGCTGGCCGCGTAAACCGCGTCTGCGCCTTTGACCGGCCGGAATTCCCCGATCATCCGCTGTACAATGGCTCGGCCTGGTTCCTGCCATTCATCGGCCACTACTTCCGCGCGCGTGACTGGATCGACCGGCGATTCGGCTAAACGCATCTGGCCTGCACGCTCCACACGCCGCCCGAATAGCTCGGCCCGCCGATGACCTGACTCTTCTGGTCGTTGCAGGCGAAGTAGCGCAGGCTTGAAGTGGCGACAGCCTCGGCATCATTCTGTTGTTTCGGCCCCATGCCCGAAACCCGCATGTCGAAGGCTTTCGTGTTTTTTACATAGCTGTAGTCGAGCTTATAGGTCTTGCCGTTATAAAAGACAGGTTCGGAGCGTGATGCAGTTTGAACCGGCGCGCCGCTATGCTGGTTGATGGCGATAGTGTTGCTGGTTTTGCATGCCGCCAGCAGAAGAACACTGGCGATCAGGTAAATCGGTTTCATCTTGGCCTTATGCCCGCGCCACCTCGACCCGGCAAGCGCCCCGTCGTATAGCCTTGGGCCATGAGATTATTCGATCCATCCACCCTCCTTGCTACGCGCGGCAAGACCGCCGACGAAGGCGCCATCGCCCGCATGGCGCAAAAATCGCGCGAGCTTCGTGCCCTCGGGCACGATGTCGTCAGCCTCACCTTGGGCGAGCCTGATTTCGATACGCCGTTGAACATCCAGGAGGCCGCAACCGCCGCCATGCGCGCGGGTTTCACCCATTATTCGCCGGTCCAGGGAATCCCCGAACTTCGCGCCGCGATTTCGAAGAAACTGAAGTCCGAAAACAATCTCGACTACGCGCCATCCGAAATCTGCGTCACCAACGGAGCCAAACAGGCGATCGCCAACGCCGTGCTGTCGCTCATCGACCGAGGCGACGAGGTCATCATGCTGGCTCCGTTCTGGCTCTCCTATGAAATTACCGTGCGCCTGGCCGGCGGCACACCCATCGTGCTTTCCGCCAGCGTCGAGGAAAACTACAAGGTGCCCGCCTCCCGCATCGCCGCCGCCGTGACCGAGCGAACCAAGCTCATCATGCTCAACTCGCCGTGCAACCCCACGGGCGCGGTATGGTCGCGTGCCGAGCTCCAGGAGATCGCCGCGATCGTCCTGGCCCATCCGAACATGATGGTGCTCTCGGATGAAATCTACGAGTACATCATGTTCGAGGGCGAGATGGCCTCGATCGGCGCCCTTCCCGGCATGCGCGAGCGCACCATCGCCGTAAACGGCTTTTCCAAGAGCTTCGCCATGACGGGTTGGCGTGTCGGCTATACGGCAGCGATCAGCCCACTCACGCGGGTGATGATGCAAATGCAAAGCACGATCACCGCTGGCGCCAATCAGTTCGTGCAGCGCGCGGCCGTCGCCGCTCTCGAAGGCCCCCGCGATGCCGTCGAAGCCATGCGCCAGCGCTATCAGTCGCGCCGCGACATGGTCATAGCGGCGCTCAAGAGCATCAAGGGTTTGCGCACCGCGGCAATTCCGGCGACTTTCTATGCTTTCCCCGATGTCTCAGCCCTGCTTGGGGGCAAGGCAGGCAATCATGTTCTCGATACCTCCGAGCGTCTTTGCGACTGGCTCTTGGAGGAGCACGGCGTGGCCACAGTGCCTGGCACCGCCTTCGGCGCCCCAGGGTGCATCAGGCTTTCATTTGCTGCAAGCGAAGCGGATTTGGAAAAGGGGCTGAGGCGGCTCGAAACCGCTTTCAAGCAGGTAATTTAATTTTGTCATCGCCGGATTTATTCCGGCGACCCATTTCACCACACGGATGCATGAGGCAAGCGGAGGGGTGGGTTCCCGGGACAAGCCCCGGGGATGACAGTAGGGTGATGGATCACTCCGCCGCTTCACTCATGGGTGGCTGCGGATGGGATTGCAGCTTTGACTGGGGTTTGGTTGTAAGCGGAACAACTTTGGCTTCAGGCGCCGCCACAACACCGCGCCGGTCCCGCGCCACGAAGGAGTAGATCGCGGGCGTGATGAAGAGCGTGAACATCGTGCCGATGGTCATGCCGGCGGCGATGACGATGCCGATATCGAA
>JBGTJO010000202.1:0-4258 GCA_041745135.1 Aestuariivirga sp.
CTCCGCCTCGTCATTTCCATCGCCAAGAAATACACCAACCGCGGCCTGCAATTCCTCGACCTCATCCAGGAAGGCAACATCGGCCTCATGAAGGCGGTGGACAAATTCGAATACCGCCGCGGCTACAAGTTCTCGACCTACGCCACCTGGTGGATCAGGCAGGCGATCACCCGCTCGATCGCCGATCAGGCGCGCACCATCCGCATCCCCGTGCACATGATCGAGACGATCAACAAGATCGTGCGCACCTCGCGCCAGATGATGCACGAGATCGGCCGCGAGCCGACGCCTGAGGAGCTTGCCGAGAAACTCTCGATGCCGCTCGAAAAAGTCCGCAAGGTGATGAAGATCGCCAAGGAGCCGATCTCCTTGGAGACGCCCGTCGGCGACGAGGAGGACTCTCATCTCGGCGATTTCATCGAGGACAAGAACGCCGTCCTCCCCATAGACTCCGCGATCCAGGCCAACCTCCGCGAAACCACGACCCGCGTGCTCGCCTCCCTCACCCCTCGCGAAGAACGCGTCCTCCGCATGCGCTTCGGCATCGGCATGAACACCGATCACACGCTGGAGGAAGTGGGCCAGCAGTTCTCCGTGACGCGCGAACGCATCCGCCAAATCGAAGCCAAGGCGCTGAGGAAACTGAAGCATCCCAGCAGGAGTAGGAAACTGAGGAGCTTTTTGGATAACTAGGCCGACTCTCGCCTAAAGTCGTCCTCCCACTCGGCAAGAAGGGATTGTGCTTGCAATGTTGTACTGTTCACTGCCGACTCACCAACTGTCAGTTTCTGCAGTCGACTTTTGGCACCATCCGCATCCATGAAGGCGGCAACCGTCGATCTGCGCAACGGATGTCCAATACCAGTTTCCGATGAATTCGACCACCCTTGCATTCCGGTCATAGCCTTCAGAAACTGTGTATCTCCTTTGGTCCATCGCGAAAGCAAGCGGCGAAGTTCTGTTGCATCACCGAGTTGATGCCACAGGTAAAGTATGTCCAGTGGTGATGGACTGCGGAACACAGAGTCGAAACCCATTTTCTTTAGACGATTTAGCAGAGAGGCTATCGCACCTTCCAACTGCTTATCATCTAGCCACTGTCGTTCGCTATTAGCCCTATTTCCATCGGGTCGACCATGAGCGAATCCTTGACCACGCAGTACCTCTGAAAGCCAGCCTATTGCCCGGCCATTCTTAACTAAGTTGCGGAAATGGGCAGCCTTGCCGCGTTTCAAAAGTTTGACAGCATTCGACCAAATGTCGCTGTGACCCGAGTTTACGAATTCCTGCGATACTGTAACGACATCATCCATGATGTCGGATAGAGCAATCCCAATTCCTCTGTTTTCTTGGTCAGTTAGGGCATTGTCCGGCAAATCGTTCAGACGATCAAAGAGTACGTCAACATAATGTCCCGGTCGAGTGTGCTCCCGCCCCAATAGCTCTACAAGTTTTGCGCTAGCTTCAGCGCCCCCAAGGGCAGCCGCTTTTCGAAATTCCGCAATCTCTTCGTCCGAGAGTGCGTAGGTTGGTAATGAGAATGAAAAATATTGACGCCAATGACTCGGGCTTCCTAGCCGTCGGTTCTTTTCAAAGTGAGCAAGTTCACCGCTTTCAAATTGAAAAACTTTCTTATTTTCACCCTCCAGCACAAATCGGTTTACTCCTGGCAGAAACTCTCCAATCCCTGACCGGTGCCGGTGTTCTCCCCAACCCAGATTTTGCATGATATCTGACAAGGTTTTTGCTTGCTCTTCGGGCTCATTATCTCCCGGTCGGCCGCCGTCTCGAAAAGCGCCAACGTTCACGAGATAGCTCTGCACAAATCTATACAGGTCAGGAGCTTTGAGCTTTACCAATTGAAGCCACCCGAAATCAATAAAATCCGAGGTGGCGGGCAGATAGACCCAGCCGAATTTTATTGCGTCCGTTAAACGAACGACATCGCGAGGGGTTTTCAATAGCGTACCGGTCCAAACGTCGAATAAAAGATATTTGCGGTAGCCGTAGTCTTTTTCATTTTGATCGACTGTTGTGAATTCTGCGGGAAATGACTGACGGAGGAGGTTTGTGAGTTGTCTGCGTAAGGCAAAAGGTTCTTGCGGAGGCAAGGAGATGATTTGATTAAACATCTTCTCGATGTATTCCGCTCCCTCTGAAATGCGGAGAACATTGCAAACCTGTTGTTCGAGGATTTTTTTGTCGAAACACACAAGGTATGTGATCAGAGGAAAATCAGCGACTTCACGGATCAATCTCAGAATTTCTAACGCCTCAGGTGGTTCCAGTCTGTCGCTGTCGTCTACAACTACAACAAATCGCGGAAAACGATTGTGAGCTGACAATTTCAGCAACGCAGCGGAAATATCTGATTTAAGCGCTGGAATTGCCTTCGCAGTTGATCCGAAGAATTTAGATATCTCGCCGAATCCTCTTAGTCCTACCGCCGTTACCGCCGCTGCACCTGTAGGATCTATGGAGGCAAGTGGCATCGTTGTGGAGGAGAGAATCAAAGAAAACTTGCCATATCTTGTTATTTTTGCTGCGATACCTCTCCCAAATTTTCGCTTAATCCAAAATATTATATGCCACCACCGCTTCGTGGATTGCTCGTATTCGTCGACGCTTGTTGCAAGATCGCCCAGAAAGGAGGGAATAAAAGCAGACTTATTTCCGATTAGCCATGGGTCAAAGCGGATGACTTTGATAGGCGAGTCATCCTTCTTAACTTTTTCCATCACAAAGTTTGCAAGAGTGGTTTTTCCGCTACCCCAGTTTCCTTCAAGCCCTATCGTGTAGCCTCCGATCGTGATATTTCTCGTGAGGTTGGCTGCAATTACTTCTACAATCGTTTTCAATCCAAATTGATCATCTTCAATAGATTTTAACGGTCGATCACCAGATAGCCTCGAACTCGGGTCGTTGGTATCATTCATTCTTTCTTCTCGGTTCCGGGAAGGCCCGCGTGCTTGATTGCCTCAACATCCAGTCCGACTTGGGCTACCGCCCCTTCCTTCCGCCGAAGGTGCGGGTGCCGGGTTTGCCGCCTTTGGATGAGGGGCGGGGTTTGAGTTTGGGCCACGAGGCGGTTGCGGGGCGGACGAGAGTGCCTTGTTCCTCGGTCAGCCCCTCACCCGGCGCGCGGTGCGCGCCACCCTCTCCCGCAAGAGGAGAGCGGTATTTCGCGAGGGGGTCGTCCATGACGGCGAGTTCGACGGCTTTGAGGCGCTTGACTTCGTCGCGCAGCCTGGCGGCTTCCTCGAATTCCAGGTTGGCAGCGGCTTCGCGCATGCGTTTTTCCATGTCGGCGAGCACCCGTTCGAGGTTGTGGCCGATGAGCGGCGCGCCGTCTTCGGCCAGGCCCGCATCGACGCGGACGTGGTCGCGCTCATAGACGGAATGCAGGATGTCGGAGATGTTGCGCTTGATCGATTGCGGCGTGATGCCGTTGGCGTCGTTAAACTGCTGCTGCTTCTCGCGCCGGCGGTTGGTCTCCGCCATGGCGCGCTGCATGGAGCCGGTAATTTGATCCGCATACAGAATAACCTTGCCGTCCACATTGCGGGCGGCGCGGCCGATGGTCTGGATGAGCGAGGTCTCGGAACGCAGGAAGCCTTCCTTGTCGGCATCGAGGATCGCCACCAGCGCGCATTCGGGGATGTCAAGGCCTTCGCGCAGCAGGTTGATACCAACCAGCACGTCGAAGGCGCCGAGCCGCAAGTCGCGAATGATCTCGATCCGCTCCAGCGTGTCGATGTCGGAATGCATGTAGCGGACACGGATGCCTTGCTCGTGCATGTATTCGGTCAAATCCTCGGCCATGCGCTTGGTGAGCACGGTGACGAGCGTGCGATAGCCCTTGAGCGCCACCTCGCGCACCTCGGCGATCAGATCGTCCACCTGGGATTTCACCGGGCGGATGTGGACGGGCGGATCGATCAAGCCCGTGGGGCGGATCACCTGTTCGGCGAAGACGCCGTCGGTCTGCTTCATCTCCCAGGAGCCGGGGGTGGCGGAGACGCAGATGGTCTGGGGGCGCATGGCGTCCCATTCCTCGAAGCGCAAGGGGCGGTTGTCGATGCAGGAGGGGAGGCGGAAGCCATATTCGGCGAGCGTCGCCTTGCGGTTGTAGTCGCCGCGGAACATGCCGCCGATCTGCGGGATCGACACATGGCTTTCATCGACGAAGACCAGCGCATTGTCGGGGAGATATTCAAACAGCGTCGGCGGCGGCTCGCCGGGCTTGCGGCCGGTGAGA
>JBGTJO010000203.1:0-14581 GCA_041745135.1 Aestuariivirga sp.
GGCATCGCCATTCCCCATGCGAAGCTTGCCGGGCTTTCACGTGTCCATGGCCTGTTCGCCCGCCTTGCGGTCCCCGTTGATTTTGAGTCGGTGGATGGCCAGCCTGTGGACCTTATTTTCGTATTGCTGGCTCCCGATCACGCTGGCGCCGATCATCTGAAATCGCTGGCCTGCATTTCTCGCGCGTTGCGCGATGTGAATGTGGTGGCCAAGTTGCGCGGCACCGATACGCCGGAAGGGCTCTACGCCATCCTGACTGAGCCACAAGCCTCCCCCAACGCCAGCGCGGCTTGATTACTGTCCTCCTTCCGTCATTCCCCAGCCGGAATCCGCCCACTTGAGCTCACGTTTATGAAGCGGGATTCCAGCTTTCGCTGGAATGACGGGAGGGAGGGGAGGGCGCGCTTAGTGGACGCTCATCGGCAGGAGTTCGTGCTCGAAGGCGCTGCCAATTGCGGCTTCCCGCGTTCCTGAAATGGAAACCGGCGTGCCGTTGGCGTGATAGAGGCAGAACAGTTTGGAATTCGGCGCCAGCAACGTTTCCTTGCCGAGGAGCCGGGTTGCCTCTTCGCTCTCGATTTCGCGGATATAGGCGAGAGCGCCATCGCCCAGATGCGCGAATTCGCTGTCCGAAATCGATGTCTTTTTCGCGTTTTCAGCGTTCATCGTGTTATCCTCCAATATCTATACGGCGGACGAGGCGTTTCGGTTCCGGCCGTTCGAGGCCGATTTCGAGAATGCCGTTGTCCAGCCGGGCTCCCCGCACATCCATCCCGTCGGCAAGCACGAAAGTCCGGGAAAACTGCCGCGCCGCAATGCCGCGGTGCAGGAAATCGCGGTCCTTGTCGTCCTTCTGGCGGCCGCGGATCACCAACTGGTTCTCCTCGACGGTAATATCGATTTCGTCCCGGTTGAAGCCTGCAACGGCGAGTGTAATGCGCAGACGCTCGGCTTCACCCTCGGCTCGCTCCAGGCGCTCGATATTGTAGGGAGGATAGCCGTCGCCCGATGTCTTGCTGGCCCGGTCGAGCATGCGCTCGAGCTCATCGAAGCCAAGAAGCAGCGGGGACGAAAAGAGGGATAAACGTGTCATCGACTTGCCCTTGAAAAGCAGCATTAAAGCCACGGCCCGTTTTGGCGCCGCAACAATAGGTGGAACCTATATGAAAATTGTCCGTTCCGGTTTCAAGGGGTGGCCGGACCTTGACGAAGGTCCAACCGTTTGATCAAGTGACCGAAATGCCGGGAGGTGACCCATGATCAGACGCACAGTTTTGGCCGCTGCCGCGAGCCTTGCCATGATGGCAACGGCGTTCGGAGCCGACGACAAACCGGCCGTTCTCTTCGACATCGGCGGCAAGTTCGACAAGTCCTTCAACGAGGGCATCCATAACGGTGCCCAGAAGTTCAAGACGGAATCGGGCATTGCCTATGCCGAGTTCGAAATCTCCAATGAGGCCCAGCGCGAGCAGGCGCTGCGCAATTTCGCGGACAAGGGCCACAGCCCGATCATCGCCGCGGGTTTTGCGCAGGCGGCAGCGCTGGAGAAAGTCGCCAAGGAATATCCCGATCTCAAATTCGCGATCATTGACATGGTGGTCGATCTGCCGAACGTGCAATCGATTGTCTTCAAGGAAGATGAAGGCTCCTATCTCGTGGGCATGGCTGCGGCCATGGCGTCCAAATCCGGCAAGGTCGGGTTCATCGGCGGCATGGATATTCCGCTGATCCGCAAATTCGCCTGCGGCTATGTGCAGGGCGTGAAGGCGGTGAAGAACGACGCTACGGTCATTCAGAACATGACCGGCGACACGGGTGCCGCATGGAACGATCCTGTGAAAGGCGGCGAGCTTGCCAAGGCGCAAATCGCGCAAGGTGCCGATGTCGTTTATCACGCTGCGGGTGGAACTGGCGTTGGCGTCCTCCAGGCCACCGCCGATGGCGGAGCGCTCGGCATCGGCGTGGATTCCAACCAGAACATGCTCCATCCCGGGAAGGTGCTGACGTCGATGTTGAAGCGCGTCGATGTCGCGACTTATGACGTGATGAAGACGGCGAAGGATGGAACCTTCAAGCCTGGGATCAAATCTCTGGGCCTCGCCGAGGACGGCGTTGGTTACGCCATGGACGAACATAACAAGGATTTGCTCACCTCCGATATGCAAGCCAAGATCGAAGCCGCCAAGGCCGACATCATCGGCGGCAAGCTCGCCATCCACGACTATATGTCGGACGAGAAATGCCCGGTGAAGTGAAGATGTGAGTTTTTCCCCTTCCCCCCTCGCGGGGGAAAGGGAGAGGCCATATGACTCCCGCGATCGAACTCATCGGCATCGACAAGCGGTTTGGTTCTGTCCACGCCAACAAGAACGTGACGTTGTCGATCGGCAAGGGTTCGATCCACGGAATTGTCGGCGAAAACGGCGCCGGAAAATCAACGCTCATGTCGATCCTCTTTGGCTTCTATACGGCCGACAAGGGAGACATTCGCGTCGCCGGGCGCGCTGCTCGAGTCAAGTCTTCGGCCGATGCGATCGCCCATGGCATCGGCATGGTGCATCAGCATTTCATGCTGGTGGAACCTTTTACCGTGCTCGAAAATGTTGTGTTGGGCGCCGAGAACGGCGTGCTGATCGGCCCGGCCTTGACCAAGGCGCGTTCTGAGCTTGAGCGTCTCGCCCGCGATTACGAACTCGATGTTGACCCCGATGCGATTGTGGGATCATTGCCGGTTGGATTGCAGCAGCGCGTCGAAATCCTGAAAGCCCTGTTCAGGGGCGCTGAGGTGCTAATCCTCGATGAGCCGACGGGCGTGCTGACACCCAACGAGGCCGACCATCTATTCCGTATCCTTGGGCAGCTGAAGGATCAGGGCAAGACCGTCATTCTCATCACCCACAAGCTGCGCGAGATCATGGCGGCCACCGACCATGTCTCGGTCATGCGCCGGGGCGAACTACTCGCCACGAAAAGAACCGCAGACACCACGATCGAAGAGCTGGCGGAATTGATGGTGGGCCGCCGCGTGCTGCTGCGCGTTAAGAAGGGTCCAGCCAAACCTGGCAAGGTCGTTCTCAACGTCGAGAATCTAATCGTGAAGGACCGGCAGGACGTGGCTCGCGTCAACAATATTTCATTCAATGTGCGTGAGGGCGAAATCGTCGGCATTGCAGGGGTTTCGGGCAATGGCCAATCGGAGCTGCTCGAGGCAATCGCCGGCATCCAGAAACCAGCTTCGGGCCGTATCATGTTGGAGGGCCATGACCTCGCCGCCAGCGATCCAGCGGAGGCGCGCAGGCTGGGTATCGCCCATGTGCCCGAAAACCGGCAGCATCGCGGCCTTGTCACATCCTTTGATGCGTCCGAGTCGGCGATCCTCGGCTGGCATAACGATCCCGAGCTAGGCCGGGGCTTTCGCCTTGACCGCGTCCCCGTCATCGCGCGCTGCAAGCAGGGGATGGCGGAGTTTGACGTGCGCCCGGCCGATCCGCTTCTCTTGTCGGCGAAATTCTCCGGCGGCAATCAGCAGAAGATCATTCTCGCGCGCGAGATCGGGCGCGATCCCAAGCTGCTGATCGTGGGCCAGCCTACGCGCGGGGTGGATATAGGCGCGGTCGAATTCATTCACCGGCGCCTCATCGAACTTCGCGATCAGGGCAAGGCCATCGTTCTCGTATCCGTTGAACTCGATGAAATCCGCTCGCTCTCCGACCGCATCCTGGTGATGTTTGACGGCGCGATCATGGGCGAGCGCGATGTCTTAACCGACGAGCGCGAGCTTGGCTGTCTGATGGCCGGGGTGATCAGGGAGGCAGCCTAGTGGCGAGCCCGCGCGGCGAACTCCCCGCCTGGGTCGATATCGCCGTCATACCTTTGCTCAATCTTACCTTGGCCCTGCTTGTCGCGGGGCTTGTCGTTATCGTTATCGGCGAAAGCCCGCTCGAAGCGCTGGGCATTCTCCTGAACGGCGCAGTAGGCAGCCTCAAGGGCTGGGGCTATCTGCTCTATTACGCCACCAACTTCACCTTCACCGGATTGGCGGTGGCCGTAGCCTTCCACGCCGGCCTCTTCAATATTGGCGGCGAAGGCCAAATTTACATCGCAGGGCTGGGTGCGGGAGTTGTCGGTCTGGGCCTAAGCATTTTGCCGTGGCCTTTGGTTCTGCCGCTGGCGATCCTCGCCTGCATGGCCTTCGGCGCGGGCTGGGCTTTCATCCCGGCCTATCTTCAGGCCAAACGCGGAAGCCATATCGTCATCACCACCATCATGTTCAACTACATCGCGGCGAGTCTGATGGTCTATGTCATCATCAATGTGTTCAGGCCCGTGGGGCGCATGGCGGTGGAAAGCCGCGAGATTACCTCCGCCGTCATGCCGAGTTTCCGCGAGATCGGCCTGTGGCTCGGCATCAAGCTGCCCAACACGCCGCTCAATGCCACCGTTTTCCTGGCGGTTATCGCCGCGTGGGGCCTGTGGTATCTTCTGTGGCGCACCCGGCTTGGCTACGAAATCCGCACCGTCGGCGCCAATGTGGATGCCGCAATCTATGCTGGCATCAGGCCTAGCCGCATTATCATCATCGCAATGCTGATTTCCGGCGGGCTTGCCGGCCTGATGGCCGTCAATGAAATCCTCGGCGTGCAGCACCGCCTCGTTCTCGAATTTGCAGGCGGTGCAGGCTTTGTCGGCATCGCCGTCGCGCTGATGGGCCGCTCGCATCCGGTTGGCGTCGTTCTCGCTGCCATGCTGTTCGGTCTGCTCTATCAGGGCGGCACCGAGCTTTCCTTCGCCAAACCCGCCATCACGCGCGAGATGATCGTGGTCATTCAGGGACTCGTCATTCTGTTCATGGGTGCGCTCGAACAGGCTTTCCGGCCCTGGCTCGCGCCGTTATTTGTCAGGCAGGAAGCTTGAGGGATGGAGACGCTGGCGCTCATCCCTGAAATCCTCGCCTCCTCGATCCGCCTTTCTGTCCCCTTGATCTTCGCTTGTCTTGCGGGCCTATGGTCGGAGCGCTCCGGCATCGTCGATATCGGCCTTGAGGGAAAGCTTCTGGCTGGAGCTTTCGCTGCCGCAACCGCCGCCTATGTATTCCAGTCGCCTTGGATGGGGCTATTCTTTGCACTGATCATCTCCACGGCGATGGCGTTGATCCATGGCTATGCCTCCATTACTCAGCGCGGCAACCAGGTGATCTCGGGTGTTGCCATTAACATGCTGGCGGCGGGCCTGGCTTTGGTGCTCGGCAACCGATGGTTCGGCGAAGGCGGGCAAACGCCGCCATTGCCGCCGGAAGCCCGCTTTATGCCGCTCACGGTTTCTGGTTATGCGGCGCTGCGCGATGTGCCGGTGGTGGGCTGGATCACAACTGTCGTCGCAGGCCATTCGCTGCTGGCTTATGTCGCTTTCGCTGCCGTGCCGCTCACCGCATGGGCATTAGCGCGGACACGCTTCGGCCTCCGCCTGCGCGCCGTTGGCGAAAATCCCCACGCCGTGGATACGGCGGGCATCTCCGTGGCCTGGCTTCGCTACCGCGCCGTGATCATCACCGGGTTGTTGTGCGGCGTCGGCGGGGCCTATCTCGCGATCTCGCAATCGGCGGGCTTCATCAAGGATATGTCGGCTGGCAAGGGGTTCATAGCGCTCGCTGCCCTGATCTTCGCCAACTGGCGGCCCTTTCGCGCGCTCGGCGCTTGCCTGCTCTTCGGCTTTCTCGATGCCGCGGCCATTCGCCTTCAAGGTGCCGTTGTAGGCGGCGTGACCATTCCGGTTCAAGTCGTGCAGGCCTTGCCCTATGTGCTGACGGTGATCCTGCTCGCAGGCTTCATCGGCAAATCGATCCCGCCTCGCGCCAGCGGCATTCCTTATGTGAAAGATCGCTGAATCAATCCGACCGTTTCAACACGGCTTGCAGCACATTGCGCACGCCGATGGAGCCCACGAAGCGGTCCTCTTCGTCGAAGAGCGCGACCGGGGCAGTATCGGCATTGTGCATGGCGAGCATTACTACTTTGAGCGAGGTGCCGGGGCGCGCCCAATAGACGGGGCGCGTGCCGGGAGGGATCGGATTTTCAACCTCCGTACAGGGCACCCAGGTTGCTTTCTTCTTGTCCCGCTCGGCATCGATGACCTTGCCGTTCTTATCGAGCTTGAAGCGCGTGGTCTTGCGCTTGTCGAGCCACACCCAGCCTTCGCCGGCTGTTTCAAGCTCGTGGAACGAACGCATCACGTTCCACGCGGTGAGCACGCTTAAGGGGTTCACATTGGCGATGAACTCGCGCACATAATCATTGGCGGGCCTGAGAACGATGTCTTCCGGGGCACCCGACTGCACGATGCGTCCGCTTTCGAGGATGGTGATGGTGTTGCCGATCTTGAGCGCCTCTTCGAGATCATGGCTGACGAAGACAATCGTTTTCCGGAGTTCCTTCTGCAGTTGCAGCAATTCGTCCTGCAGCTTGGTGCGGATCAGGGGATCAAGTGCCGAGAACGGCTCGTCCATCAGCAGGATAGGCGCTTCGGTGGCGAAGGCGCGGGCGAGCCCCACGCGCTGCTGCATGCCGCCGGAGAGTTCATGGGCGTATTTCCCCGCCCACTGGTCGAGGCCGACCAGCTTCAATTGCTTGGCCACGCGGGATTTGCGCTCGGCGTCCTTGAGGCCTGCGAGCTCGAGACCGAAGCCCACATTCTCAGCCACCGTGCGCCACGGCAGCAGTGCGAACTGCTGGAACACCATGGCCACACTGTGCTGGCGCACGCGCCGGAGGGTTTCGGGAGCGCACGTGACGACGTCAACCATCTCGGCCCCGTCGCGCACCAGAATATTGCCGCGCACCACCTTGTTGAGCTGATTGACGCCCCGCAGCAGGGTCGATTTACCGGAGCCGGAGAGCCCCATAAGTACGCTGATCTCGCCTTCCTTCACAGTGAGATTGGCGCCTGCACAGCCGAGCACCACGCCGGTCTTCTCGATGATTTCGCTTCGCGATGCGCCCTTGTCGAGCAGCGCCAGTGCTGCGCGCGTGTCCTTGCCGAAAAGAATATCGACTTCTCTAAAATCGACGGCGGTGTTCATGCACTGGCCCTGCGGCCGACGCGGCACACCCGGTCGAGGATGATCGCCAGGATGACGATAGCGAGGCCCGCCTCTATCCCTAAAGGAATGTTGAGAGAGTTGAGGCCGCGCACCACGGGCTTGCCAAGCCCGGAAGCGCCGATCAATGCTGCAATCACCACCATCGAGAGCGAGAGCATGATGCATTGGGTGAGCCCCGCCATGATGGTGGGGAGTGCCGAGGGCAGCTCCACCTTCCACAGGAGTTGCCGCTTGGTGGCGCCGAAGGCTTCGCCGGCTTCGATCAGGGGCCGGGGCACCGAGGTGATGCCGAGATGGGTGAGGCGGATGGGTGCTGGGGACGCGAAGATCACCGTGACGATAAGCCCGGGTGCTGGACCCAGGCCAAAGAGGATGAGAACCGGGATCAGATAAACAAAGGTAGGCATAGTCTGCATGAGATCGAGCACGGGATGCAGGAAACGGTAGACCCGCTCATTATGAGCCGCCCAGATGCCCACCGGCACGCCGATCGCCATTGACGCGGTCGCGGCGGCGATGACGAGAACCAGCGTCTCGACGGTCTCTTTCCACAGCCCCTGGTTGACGATGAACAGCAGGCCTAGCGCCGTGCCGATCGCCAGCTTCCAAGATTTTTGCAGGTAATAGGCAAGCGCTGCGAAGAGAACGACGAGCACAAGCGGTGGAAACCACAGCATGAGATCGACCAGTTCCTCGAGCACATAGGTGAGGCCGCGCGCGATTGAATCGAAGAACCATTCGAAATTCAGCGTGAGGAAAGAAAAGAAATCCTTGCCCCACTGTCCCACCGGAATTTTATTGCCGGTGATACGCTCCAACAGAATTTCCATGTCCAGGACCCCCCAAAACGCGAAAGGCGGACCGGAGCCTTTAGGTCTTCCGGTCCGCCTCCTGATCTTGAACTTGCGCGGAAACGCCGCGCCGGTCAATTACATCCCGAGGCCTTTCTTGACGGCGCTCAGCGCATCGCCTGAGCCATCGAAAGTGGTGACGCCGTCGAGCCATGCCGTGAGCGCGTCCGGGTTGGCCTTGACCCACGCGACCGCCGCCGCCTTGGGCTCCGCACTCTTGTCGAGGATTTCACCCATGATCTGGTTTTCCATGTCGAGGGTGAATTTGAGATTGGAGAAGAACTTGCCGGCGTTCGGGCACTCCTGCAGGTAGCCCTTGCGGACGACGGTGTAGACATTGGCGCCGCCGAAGTTGGGGCCGAACAGATCGTCGCCGCCGGTCAAATACTCCATCTTATGGTTGGCGTTCATGGGGTGGGGCGCCCAGCCGAGGAACACCATGTGCTCGTTAGCGCCGGTTGACTTGGCGACCTGGGCCAGCATGCCGGCTTCCGAAGACTCGACCAGTTCAAAACCGGTGAGACCCCATTTCGGCTCATCCTTGATCATGTCGAGCAAGAGACGGTTGCCGTCATTGCCCGGTTCGATGCCGTAGATTTTGCCGCCGAGCTGGTCCTTGAACTTGGCGATGTCCTTGAAGTCCTTGAGGCCCGCATCATAGGTGTGCTTGGGCACGGCGAGCGTATATTTGGCGCCTTCGAGATTGGCGCCCACCGTTTCAACCGAGCCATCATCGCGGTAGGCTTTGATGTCGTTCTCCATGGACGGCATCCAGTTGCCGAGGAACACGTCAATGTCGCCATTCTTCATCGAGGCAAAAGTGACAGGGACCGCCAGCTGCTGGATTTCGCCGGTATAACCCATATGCTCCAGAATAGCTGACGCCAGGGCGGTGGTTGCGGTGATGTCGGTCCAGCCCACATCTGACAGGCGAACTTTCTGGCAAGACGCCGGATCGGCGGCCAGCGCCGGTGCCGCCAGGGCGGCAAGGCTGACGCTGACGGCGATGGCGCCCGCGAAATTTTTGAACATCGAACTCATTTCAATTCTCCCTGTTTGACCGGGCAATTCCTATCTCGAGGATTCCCACGGCGATTGCGCCGACTACACCTAAGCTCTTCTGCCTAGTCAAGATTTTTGTAGCAGCGCAATGTGCAATTGACGGGGGGTTTATGCCTCACTATAAGCGCGGGCAATTCCACAAGCACAGTTTGACAGAGCAGGATTAAGCCCCATGGCCAATACCAAATCGGCGAAGAAAGCGACACGCGCCGCCGCCCGCCGCACCGAAATCAATAGGAACCGCCTGAGCCGGCTGCGCTCTTCAATACGCAAGGTCGAAGAGGCGATCGCCGCCGGCGATCAGGCTGCCGCGCAGGTGGCTCTGAGCGCCGCCCAGCCCGAATTAATGCGGGGCGCCCAGAAAGGCGTCCTCCACAAGAATGCCGCCTCGCGCAAAGTTTCGCGCCTGACAAGCCGGGTCAAAGCTCTGAAAGCTTAAGAGATTCCCCACCATCGTTTCTGCAAACGCGCCAGAGTTCCGCTCCGGCGCGTTTTGTTTGTCAGGGAACGGACGGTCTCTGGCAAGAATAGCCGCTTATTTTCAAGGAGCTGCCACATCCATGGGGCAAGCTGCCCCGGAAGCAGCGCCGTCTTGACCGGCAGCTTCGCGTCATCGCAGAACTTTGTTGCAAAACTGTCACAGTAAATTTTTCATGCCGTCCGTCGAATCCGGTTTTGACATCATGGGTTTAGAAATTTCATCTCAAGAATGCCCGGTAATCGAGGCGGCACCGGCACTCTCCGTGTACTGATTGATCTTCGATTCAGGTTGCGGCCAGACGCCAGGCCTTTGTAGATTTGTTTCTGCGCTGGCGGGTGGACGTCCGCTACGCGGTAAGTAAGGAGCCTCAGAGTTCCGCCGGGGGCGGCGTCGCCGGTACTTTTTACAGCATGAATACGAGTGGGTACAGGGCGGCTTCGCTTTGGCGAGGTGAGTTGTGCGCAAGCGATGTGTGTGAGCAAAGGTAAAAAATATCTCATGCAACGGAAGCGTAGAAACAGAAGAGAACGAGGGGCGGCAATGACATCATTCCAACGGGCTGGTCCGCACACGGGATAGGCTCCTGCGTGCCGGGCGGTGACGGGTAAGGCGGGCTTCGCAAGTACGGAGCCTTCAGGGAAATTGATGTGCGCTTTTCATTGAAGCGCGGGGAATTGACAGACATGATCACTGCACTGACAGCCGATCTCAAGCAGAAATGGGACCGTGTAGCCCAACGTCTTCGCGCCGAACTGGGCGAGGATCTTTACTCAAGCTGGTTTGCCCGCATGGAGCTCGAGGAATGCCAGCAGGGCCGCCTTGCGGTTTCCGTTCCCACGCGGTTCCTCAAATCATGGATTGAAAATCACTATCTCTCGCGGCTGCAGAAGACGGGCGAATCCGAGCTCGGCCACCTCGATGCCGTACAGGTTCGCGTGCGGACCCGCGGCCTGCCGCAACGCTCCTTCGAAAGTCCCGAAAGCCTGCCGGTAGAGCGGTCCGAAACCATCGACATAAATCGCAGCGTTCATGTCGCACCGCCACGAAACGCTCCCCAGCCGATCGACCGCAATGGTGCCGTCGATCCCAATCAAACCTTCGAAAGCTTTATCGTCGGCAGCTCCAACCAGCTCGCCCACGCCGCCGTGAGCCGGGTTGCCGATGCGGCAGCGGGTGCGGCGGTGAGCTTCAACCCGCTGTTCATTCATGCCCAGGCTGGGCTCGGCAAAACGCATTTGCTCAACGCCGTGTGCCACCGGGTCCGCGAGCGGAGACCGGGCCGCAAGGTCATGTTCCTCACCGCCGAGCGCTTCATGTATTCATTTGTGATGGCGCTCCGCCAGCGCGACACGATTTCCTTCAAGGATCAGTTCCAGTCGGTCGACGTTCTATTGATCGATGATTTCCAGTTTCTGCAGGGCAAGACGATGCAGCAGGAATTTTGCCACGCCTTTAATTCACTCGTTGATGCGAGGCGGCAAGTCATCGTTGCCGCCGACGTGCCGCCGGCCCAGCTGGAGATGATCGACCAGCGCATGCGCTCCCGCCTCATGGGAGGCCTCGTCGTCGATATCGAGCTTCCCGATCTCGAGCTTCGCCGCCGCATCGTGCAAAGCCGCTATGACGCGATGCAACTGCGCGATCCGGCCGTCAACATCCCCGGCGATGTCCTCGAATTCATCGCCAACCGCGTTGTCGGCACGGGCCGCGAGCTGGAAGGGGCGCTGAATCGCGTTGCGGCCTATCAGCAGTTCAACCATGCGCCGATCACCCTCGACCTTGCCGCCATGGTGCTCCGCGACATGCAGGCCAATCCCGATGGTTCGCGGATCAAGATCGACGACATCCTCAAGATCGTGGGCCGCCACTACAATGTGGCGCGCACCGACCTCCTGTCGCCCCGCCGGGCGCGAATTGTCGTCATGCCGCGCCAGATCGGAATGTACCTGGCCAAGAAACTCACCGCCCGCTCCCTTCCGGAGATCGGCCGCAGGTTTGGCGGGCGCGATCATTCAACCGTGCTTCATGCGGTGCGTAAGATCGAGGAGCAGATCAAGACCGACGACAAGCTCGCCCGCGAAGTAGCACTGCTGATAAGGCTTGTGGAGCAGGGCTAGATCGCTTGCGGGGCTTGAAAGCCGGACGTAACCGCGCCAATGTCTCCGGCCCGGCGCCATGACCGGGAAGGACAAGGGGACATCCGGTTATGCGCGTGACGATCGAACGGTCAGCCTTTCTCAAGGCGCTCAACCACGTGCAAAGCGTGGTCGAGCGGCGCAATACGATCCCGATCTTGTCGAACGTGCTGGTGCAGGCGAACGGCGGCCAGCTCAAACTCACGGCTACAGATCTCGATATCGAGATCGTCGAGAGCGTCGGGGCCGAACTGGCCAGGGACGGCGCCACCACCGTTCCCGCTCACATGCTCTATGACATCGTGCGCAAATTGCCGGATGGGGCTCAGCTTGAACTCGAACAGGGCCCTGACCAGGGCCGCATCTCCATTTTCGCCGGGCGTTCGCGCTTTGCGCTCCAGGCCTTGCCACCGGAGGATTTTCCCGATCTTGCAGCGGGCGAGCTTTCAAACCGCTTCACCATTCCAGCGGGCAACCTCAAAGGCCTCATCGAGAAAACTCGCTTCGCGATCTCCACCGAAGAGACCCGCTATTATCTGAACGGCATCTATCTGCATGAGGTTGCCGCCAGTTCGATGCTTCGAGCCGTGGCAACCGATGGCCATCGGCTTGCCCAGGCGCAGATCGCGCGCCCCGAAGGTGCCAAAGGCATGCCGGGCATCATCGTGCCGCGCAAGACGGTGCTGGAACTCGTGAAACTGATCGACGGGCTCGACGGCGATGTGGAAGTTGCTCTCTCCTCGTCGAAAATCCGCTTCGCGGCCGGAAATCTCGTTCTCACATCCAAGCTGATCGACGGCACCTTTCCGGATTACGAGCGCGTGATCCCGCGCCACAACGACAAGGTGCTCGACGTCGATACCAAGATTTTCTCCGATGCGGTCGACCGCGTGTCCACCATTTCCATGGAGAAGGGCCGCGCGGTGAAGCTCAACATCTCGTCAGGCAAGCTGGTGTTGACGGTGAATAATCCGGACTCCGGCTCGGCCGAAGAGGAAATCGCCGCCGCCTACGAGGCCGATCCCATCGATATCGGATTCAACTCGCGTTATCTTCTGGACGTGGCGGGGCAGATGAAGTCGGCCTCGATGATCTTCAACCTGGCCGATGCTGGTTCTCCCACCATCATCCGCGACCCCGGCGACGAGCATGCGCTCTATGTGTTGATGCCGATGCGGGTATAGTCGAAGGTTCGTGACCCACGCACGGCTGACGCGCCTCACTCTCACCGATTTCCGCAATTATGCGGGGCTCCGGCTCGATGCGGGAGCAGCGCTGGTGGCGCTCAGCGGCCCCAATGGCGCGGGCAAGACCAATCTTCTGGAGGCGATCTCGTTGCTGGCGCCCGGCCGCGGCTTGCGGGGCGCTGCTTTCGAGGATCTAGCCCGCCAGAACGGAGCAGCAGCCTGGGCCATCGCCGCTGAAATTGCCACGCCTGCCGGCGAGGTCTCGCTCGGCACCGGGTGGAGCCAGCAAAGCGACGGTGCGGGGCAAGGCCGGCTCGTGGTGATCGATGGCCACGTGCAGAAAGGCTCGGGCGCGCTTGGCCAGCACATGCGCGTCCTGTGGCTTACCCCCGCCATGGACCGGCTCTTCGCGGGCCCCGCTTCCGAGCGCCGGCGTTTCCTTGACCGGCTGGTCGCTGCTTTTGATCCGGAACACAGCGCCAGGGTTTCCGTCTTCGAGAAGGTGATGCGCGAGCGCAATCTGCTGCTGGAAGATCGCCGCCTCGACACGGCGTGGATCGCCAGCCTGGAGGCCCATATGGCGGAGGCGGCGGTGGCCATTGCGGCGGCGCGCCTCATGGTGGTTGAGGCCTTGCAACGCCATATTGGCGAGGCCCGCGAGGCCGCCCCATTTCCATGGTCGAAAGTCGCCGTGGAGGGGGAAATCGAGGGCCTTTTAGACGCCATGCCGGCCGTGCGCGCAGAGGACGAATATCGTACACTGCTGGCCGATTCGCGGGGGGCTGACCGGGGTGCGGGGCGCGCCCTTCGAGGCCCTCACCGAAGCGATCTCGTGGTCAGCCATGGGCCCAAGAATATGCCCGCCGGACAGTGCTCCACCGGCGAGCAAAAGGCCCTGCTGATCGGCTTGATCCTGGCGCAGGCGCGTGCTGTGACAGAGACAAGCGCCATGGCGCCGGTGCTGCTTCTCGACGAAGTGGCGGCCCATCTCGACCGGGAACGCCGGCAGGGTTTGTTCGAGGTGTTGGGTGCCTTGGGGTGCCAGGCGTGGCTCACCGGAACGGACGCGGAATTGTTTGTAGGCTTGGGGCGTGATGCGGCACTCTTCCATGTGGAAGATGCAAGGATTTCGAAAGTGACGGGAAACCAATGACGGAAGACGACATGGATACCGGCGCTGAAGCCTATGGCGCGGATTCGATCAAGGTGCTGAAGGGTCTCGATGCGGTACGCAAGCGGCCGGGCATGTATATCGGCGATACCGACGATGGCTCGGGCCTCCATCACATGGTCTATGAGGTGGTCGATAACGCGATCGATGAGACGCTGGCTGGCTATGCTGATCGCGTGACGGTGACACTCAACGCCGATGGCTCCTGCACGGTAACCGACAATGGCCGCGGCATCCCCACCGACATTCATCCAACCGAAGGCGTCTCCGCCGCCGAAGTCATCATGACTCAGCTTCACGCCGGCGGAAAGTTTGACCAGAATTCCTACAAGGTTTCAGGCGGCCTCCACGGCGTTGGCGTCTCCGTCGTCAACGCCCTGTCGTCCAAGCTGAAGCTCACGATCTTCAGAAACGGCAAAGAGCACGTGATGAATTTCACGCATGGCGAGCCCGACGCGCCATTGCAGGTGGTGGGCGATGCGCCGGGTACGCGCGGCACTGAAGTCAACTTCCTTCCCAGTACCGAAACCTTCACCAAGACCGAATTCGATTTTGCGACACTCGAACACCGCTTGCGCGAATTGGCCTTCCTCAATTC
>JBGTJO010000204.1:0-9189 GCA_041745135.1 Aestuariivirga sp.
CGTTGACGCCGGCGCCGCCGCCACCATTCGCCAGGCCATCATCGATCTGGCGCGCCAGGGGACGGCGGTGCTGGCGATCAGCCAGGATCTCGATGAGATTTTTGAAATCGCCAACCGCATCGCCGTCATTTCGCGGGGCCAATTATCTGAAACACATCCCGCGGGGGAAATAACGCTGGAACAGATCGGTCTCCTCATGGCCGGCGCGCATGAAGTGGAGGAGGCCCGCCATGCGGCTTCTGCTTGAGAAGCGCGCCGAACGCTCGCGGCGCATGATCATTCTCTCGCCATTGATGGCCGTGGGCCTCACCTTGCTGACCGGCGCCATCATCTTCGCGCTGCTCGGCCTCAATCCGCTGCGCGCCCTCTTCGTCTATTTCGTTGAACCTCTGACCAGTTCCTGGTCCATCGAGCAATTGATCGTCAAGGCAACGCCGCTGGCGCTGATCGGCGCGGGGCTAGCCGTTTCTTTCCGCGCCAATGTCTGGAACATCGGTGCTGAGGGCCAGCTCACCGCTGGCGCAATTCTTGGCGGCCTTATTCCGGTGTTCTTTCCGCAATGGCAATCGCCGCTTGCGCTTTTTTTCATGCTCGCTCTCGGCATTCTCGGCGGCATGGCCTGGGCCTCGATCCCGGCGGTCCTCAAGAACCGGTTCAACGCCAACGAAATCCTGACAAGCCTGATGCTTGTCTACGTGGCGCAGCTTATCCTCGACTGGCTGGTGCGCGGCCCCTGGCGCGACCCGCAAGGCTACAACTTCCCGAAGACCGTAAGCTTCAGCGGCTGGCAATTGCTGCCGCAGTTCAGCCTGGGCCCGATCTACATCAACCTCGGAGCAATTCTGGCGGTTGCCGCGGCCATGGCACTGGCCTTTCTCATGGCCCGCACCCTCAAGGGTTTCGAGATCAGGGTCATGGGAAATTCACCCCGCGCCGGGCGCTTCTCCGGCTTCTCGCGCTCGCGCACCGTGTGGTTCTGCTTTTTTCTCGCCGGCGGATTGGCAGGGCTTGCCGGCATTTGCGAGGTCATGAGCACGGTAGGCCAATTGCAGCCCTCGATTTCGCCGGGCTATGGTTTCACCGCGATCATCGTGGCCTTTCTCGGCCGCCTCAATCCCCTTGGCGCGCTGGTGGCGGCGCTGGCGCTTGCCATCAGCTATCTTGGGGGCGAGGGTGCACAGGTGGCGCTCGGCGTCTCCGACAAGATCGCCCGGGTGTTCCAGGGCATCCTGCTGTTTTACATTCTCGCCTGCGACACGCTGATTCTCTACCGCGTCAAACTTCTTAAGAGTTCAAGCGCCGCCACGAGCCCCGCATGAATGAACTTCTCTCCATCATCCTCACCATCATCACGGCTTCAACGCCGCTGCTGCTGGCCGCCATCGGCGAACTGGTGGTCGAGCGTTCCGGCGTCCTCAATTTGGGTGTCGAGGGCATGATGGCCGTAGGCGCCGTCTGCGGCTTTGGCGCAGCCCTCACCACCGGCTCGCCGATGATCGGCATTCTCGCCGCCATCGCCGCGGGCATGATCCTGTCGCTGCTGTTTGGATTTCTGACACTCACCCTGGTCGCAAATCAGGTGGCGACCGGCCTGGCGCTTACCTTGCTCGGCCTCGGTGTCGCCGGTTTGATCGGCGTATCCTTTGTCGGCCAGCCGGGATTGAAACTACCGCTGCTTCAAATTCCCGGCCTCACCGCCATTCCGTTTCTGGGGCCGGTCATCTTCGGCCAGGATGTCTTGGTCTATGCCTCCCTGGCGATCACGGCGCTGGTTGCCTATGCGCTCTTCCGCACCAAGCTGGGCCTCATTATCCGCGCTGTCGGAGATAGCCACCAGTCGGCCCACGCGCTCGGCTATGGCGTGATCCCGGTGCGCTACGCTTGCGTTTTGTTCGGCGGCGCCTGCGCCGGTTTGGCGGGCGGATATCTTTCCCTTGCCTACACGCCGCAATGGATCGAAAACATGACGGCCGGGCGCGGCTGGATCGCGCTCGCACTCGTTGTCTTCGCCTCATGGCTGCCCTGGCGGGTGGCCATCGGCGCTTATTTGTTTGGAACCGTGATGATCCTGGGATTTTCGTTGCAGGGGCAGGGTATCGGCATTCCCTCGCAGCTCCTGTCGTCGCTGCCCTATATAGTGACCATCATTGCCCTGGTTATCATCTCGGGCAACCGCGCGCTCATGCGCGCCAACACGCCTGCTTGCCTCGGTCAGCCTTTCGTCCCTGACCGCTAAAGAGTGAATATTAAAAAACGGAGGAGTTACAGATGAGAAAATGGTTGGCGATTGCAGCGGCACTGGCGCTGGGCCTCGCGTCCCACGCCGCCGATGCGGCGGAGAAGATCAAGGCCTGCTGGGTTTATGTGGGCCCCGTCGGCGATCATGGTTACACTTATCAGCATGATCAGGGCCGGCTGGCTGTTGAGAAAGAGCTAGGCGACAAGGTCGAGACCGTCTTCCTTGAAAACGTCGTTGAAGGTCCCGATGCCGAACGCGCCATCGAGCGCCTGGCGCGCGAGGGCTGCGCCATCGTCTTCACCACATCTTTCGGCTTCATGGATCCAACGATCAAGGTCGCCGCCAAATATCCGCAAGTGAAATTCGAGCACGCCACCGGCTACAAAAAGGCCGACAACGTGGCGATCTTCAACGCCCGCTTCTACGAAGGCCGCTATGTCATGGGCCAGATCGCGGCGAAGATGTCAAAGACCGGCGTGGCCGGCTATATCGTCTCCTTCCCGATCCCCGAAGTGATTTCCGGCATCAACTCATTCATGCTCGGCGCCCAGTCGATCAACCCTGATTTCAAGGTCAAGATCGTCTGGGTGAACTCCTGGTACGATCCCGGCAAAGAAGCCGACGCTGCCAAGGTACTGCTGGGGCAGGGCGCCGACATTATGGTGCAGCACACCGATTCAACAGCACCGCTCCAGATCGCCCAGGAGCAGGGTAAGTTAGGCTTCGGCCAATCCTCGGATATGATCAAATTCGCTCCCAAGTCGCAGCTCACCTCGAACACCGACGACTGGAATGCTTACTATATC
Source organism: Aestuariivirga sp. (assembly GCA_041745135.1). Taxonomy (GTDB): domain Bacteria; phylum Pseudomonadota; class Alphaproteobacteria; order Rhizobiales; family Aestuariivirgaceae; genus Aestuariivirga. The sequence continues at coordinate 3,046 of JBGTJO010000204.1, forward strand.
GACCGCGTCAAGAAGGTCCTCGACGGCACCTGGAAGTCTGACGACACCTGGGGCGGCATGGATGTGGGCATGGTGCTGCTGTCGCCCTTCACCAACATGCCCGACAACGTGAAGGCTATGGCCGAGGAAACCACCGCCAAAATCAAGTCGAAGGAGTTCCACCCCTTCACCGGCGTGATCACCAAGCAGAATGGAACCACGGTCGGCGAAGCCGGCAAAGCGCTGCCCGACGCCGATATCCTCGGCATGAACTGGTACGTCAAAGGCGTGGATGATCAACTGCCGCAGTAACGTCCAGCTCCTCCTCCCTCCCCCTTGTGGGGAGGGCAGGGGGTGGGGGTCGGGTCGTCTCTCAGAGTTGCCTCGCGTGACTTGTTTGAAAGGTCGGAGCGACCCCCACCCTTAATCCCTCCCCACAAGGGGAGGGAGAAAACAATGATCGCACACCATGCGCTGATGCTTAGCCCCTTCCTCGCCGACTGGCTGAACCTTGCCCTGCGCTGGGGCCATATGATTGCCGGCATCGCCTGGATCGGCACGTCGTTCTATTTCGTCGCCTTGGATTTCTCTCTGAAGCGGCGCGAAGGCCTTCCCGATGGCGTCGCCGGCGAAGCCTGGGAGGTCCATGGCGGCGGCTTTTATCACGTGCGGAAATATATAGCCGCGCCCGCCAAGCTGCCGGAAGATTTGATCTGGTTCAAATGGGAAGCCTACCTCACCTGGTCCACCGGCTTTCTACTGTTGGCGGTGCAGTATTACTTCCAAGCTTCCGCCTATCTCATCGATACGGCGGTACTCGCACTGGCGCCCTGGCAAGCCATCGCGATTTCGATCGCAAGCCTCATCGCGGGTTGGATCATTTACGATCTCCTCTGCCGCTCACCTGCCGGGCGCAACCCCTCGCTGCTGGCGGGCGCGGTTTTGCTCCTCATCCTCGCCGCCGCGTTCCTGTTCACGCATATTTTCTCCGGACGCGGCGCTTTCATTCATGTGGGCAGCTTCATCGGCGCCCTCATGGCGGCAAACGTCTTCAAGGTCATCATTCCCAATCAGCGCAAGATCACAGCCTCGCTCTTGCGCGGTGAAATTCCCGATCCCCGCCTCGGCGCCATCGGCAAGCAACGCTCGCTGCACAACACCTATCTGACGCTCCCGGTGCTCCTGATGATGGTCAGCAATCACTACGCCATGCTGACGGACGCACCCAACGCCTGGCTGCTCGTCGGCCTCATCGTCGTAGGCGGTGCGGCGCTCCGGCATTTTCTGGTGCGCCACGAAGTGGGCGATCCATTGGAAAAAATCACTTGGACGCTGCCCATCATCTTCGGGACGTTTGCGGCGGCGTGGTGGTTCACGCGCACCGGCTTCAGCCTCGACTGGCCCAATCTCTTGCTCCGCTGGGGCCATCTGATCGCCGGCACTGCATGGATCGGCACCTCGCTCTATTTCGTGGCGCTCGATTATTCGCTGAAACGGCGCGATGGCCTGCCTCAGGGCGTTGCCGGTGAGGCTTGGGAAGTGCACGGCGGCGGCTTCTACAATGTTCGGAAATATCTGAGCGCACCCTCGTCGCTTCCGCGGGATTTGATCTGGTTCAAATGGGAAGCCTATCTCACCTGGTTCACCGGCTTCCTGTTGCTTATCGTGCAGTACTACGCCGATGCGGCCAGCTATTTGATCGATCCCGCCGTCCTGCCGCTCAGCCAATGGCAGGCCATCGTCATCTCGCTCGCAAGCCTTGCCGCCGGCTGGCTGATCTATGATCTGCTCTGCCGCTCGCCGGTGGGCCTTAACACCGCCGCGCTGGCGCTGGCCGTTTTCGCTTTCATTCTCGCCGCCGCCTATGGCTTCACCCATGTTTTCTCAGGCCGCGGCGCCTTCATCCATGTGGGCAGCCTCATCGGCACCATCATGGCCGCCAATGTCTTCATGGTCATCATTCCCAACCAACGCAGGATCACGGCGACGCTGCTGCGCGGAGAAACTCCCGATCCCCGCCTCGGCGACATCGGCAAGCAGCGCTCATTGCATAATACTTATCTGACATTGCCCGTGCTGCTGATGATGGTCAGCAATCACTATCCGATGATCACCGACAATGCCCGCGCCTGGCTGCTCGCTGGGCTCGTCGTAATCGCGGGAGCACTGCTGCGTCATTACCTATTACGCACCGAAGTGGGCGACGCCCAAACTGAAGTCGCCTGGACTCTGCCGCTCATCGGCACGGCGCTGGCCTTCGCACTCATCCTGACCGAGCCTTCGCGACTCCCAGCCTATGAGGGTGACGTCACCAACGCCGAAGCCCTGTCGATCGTTCAGGCGCGCTGCGCCACCTGCCACGCGCGAACGCCAACCGATGCGACAATCAAAGTCGCCCCTAAAGGTGTAGAACTCGCCACCATGGAAAACCTCCATCGCTATGCGGCGCAAATCGACACCCAGGCGGTGAAGAGCAAGGCCATGCCGCTTGGCAACCGCACCGCCATGACGGCTGAGGAACGCGCCAAACTCGGCGCCTGGATCGCCCGGCAATGATGTCCATCGCCCAAATCAACGCCATGCCGCCGGATGTTTTCACCGCAACCTTCGGCGATGTTGCCGAACATTCGCCCTGGGTTGCCGAGCGTGCTGCCGCAGTGCGCCCGTTTGGTTCCCGGGCCGCGATGATCGCGGCCTTTACCCAAGCAGTCGACACCGCTCGCCATGAACACCAACTGGCGCTGATCCGCGCCCATCCCAATCTTGCGGCGAAAGCGAAGCTCACCGATGAGTCCGCGCGCGAGCAGGCCGGGGCCGGTCTCACCGCGCTGACGCCCGAAGAACTCAGCCGCTTCGCTCATCTGAACAGCCTCTACAAGTCGAAGTTCGATTTTCCCTTCATCCTCGCGGTAAAGGGCGCCAGCAAGGATCAGATTCTCGAAAGCTTTGCCGCGCGAGTAAAAAGCACGGCCGAAACGGAGTTCGCAACTGCGTTGGCGCAGATTTCCCATATCCTTCGCTTCCGCATCGAGGACAGGGTTTCGCCGTGACGCGCGTGATCAAAGGGCAGACCGTATCCTTTGGCGAAACGCCGCAAGACGTCCGCCATGAGACAAAGGGCGCCATCGCCGTGGGCGATGACGGAACGATTCTGTGGACTGGCCCCCAGCCGCTGCTGCCGCAAGCCTTTCGTCAGTCACCCGTCGATGACTACGGCGTCAAGCTCGTGCTCCCCGGCCTGATCGATGCCCACATTCATTTTCCGCAATACCGCATGCTGGCAGCGCCCGGAAAAGACTTGCTCGATTGGCTCAACCGCTTCGCCTTCCCGGATGAAAGCCGTTACGGCGATCCTGATTACGCAGCAGCGGTCGCCGAAATCTTCCTCGACCGATTGGCCCGGCACGGCACAACCTCGGCACTCGCTTTTTGCTCCGTGCACAAATCATGCGCCGATGCGCTCTTCGCGGCGGCCGCGCGCCGCAACATGGCGCTCATCACCGGCAAAACCATGATGGACCGCAACGCCATCCCCGCAGTGCAGGACGATCCCGATACGGGTGCGCGTGAATCCGAGGAACTTTATCGGGAATGGCATGGGAAGGGTCGGCTCCGCTACGCGGTGACTCCGCGCTTCGCCGTAACCTCGAGCGAGGCGCAGCTTCGCCTCTCTGGCGAATTGCTAAATTCGCTCCAAGGCGCGCTCATGCAAACCCATCTCTCCGAGAGCCTGGCTGAAGTAGCATTGGTGAAGCGGCTTTTTCCCAACGCCAGGGATTACACGGACGTTTACGATCAGTATCGCCTATTGGGACCGCACAGTCTTTTCGCCCATGGCATCCATCTCTCCGACCGCGAATGCGCGCGCCTGTCGGAGGCGGGATCGACCGTCGTCCATTGTCCCACCTCCAACACTTTCCTTGGATCGGGGCTCATGTCCATGTCGCATCTGCGCTCCGTCCGCCTTGGCATCGCCACCGACATCGGCGGCGGCACCAACTATTCCATGCTGGCCACGATGGGCGAAGCCTACAAGGTGCAAATGCTTCAGGGCCACCGTCCGACCGCCTTTGAGCTGTTCCACATGGCCACTCGCGGCAACGCGGAGCGGCTGCACATCGCTCACGAAACCGGCTCGCTGGAAGTTGGCAAGTTCGCCGATCTCGTGGTGCTCGATCCGCAAGCCACCCCCGTCCTCGCCAGCCGCCACGAAATCTCGCAATCTCTGGAAGACATTCTCTTCTCCCTCGCCATCCTCGGCGACGACCGCGCCGTCCACGCCACCTACATCGCCGGGCTTCCCTTCTCCCAAAGGGAGAACGAGGGGCCCATCGCGTCAGCGATGGGAGGATGAGGGGTTACGGTGCTCATTGTTATACACCGTAACCCCTCACCTTGCCCTCGCTTCGCTTGGGCCCCTTCCTCTCCCCACAGGGGAGAGGAGAAATACTTCTCAAGTCCGTACAATTAAATCTTCCTCCAACAACACCTCCTCCATATTATTCCCCGGCCCCTTGCGATCCATCACCAGGAAACGGCTCTCCTCGAAAACCAGCAGCGGATGGTGCCAGGTGTTGCGCGCGTAGTTGACGCCCTGTTGTCCGGTCGCCGCGAAGGCGCGAAAGCTCGCCGCATCCCGCGGGTCGGCGCACACCAGCACTAGCCATGGCTTGTCCTGCAGCGGAAAAAAAATCTGGCTGCCCAGCGGATGGCGCTCCATGAGCTTGATGGCAATCGGCAAGGGTCGCGGCGTGGCGGTGACGATGCTCAAATTCGTGGAGCCGCCCTCCGCCGCCACATCCACGCGGGCGAGATTGTTGAAGCGCTCGGCGAAACCCTGATTGATCGAACTCCGCTCCGCACCCGCGATCTCCACCACCTCGCCGAAGGGCGCAAACCCGGCTTTGCTCAGCGGAACCGGCCGAAGCTTGATCACGCCAGTCTTCCGAAAATCCGGAGACGCGAGACGCCGCCATCGGGAAAAATGTTAAGCCGCACGTGATTGATTGGCCCAGGCTTGGCGATTGCCTCGCCGGAAAATGTGTGAATGTGATCCGCTTGTAATTTCTGCTCGCCCATCATTTCAGGCCAGGATGCAGCTTCCTCGCCGGTGGCGGAAGGCACATGCGCCGCCTGCAGCGAGCAGCGGTCAGGATAATTGCCCTTATAGTGGCAAGTATCGACCTCGACCTTCTCGACAATACCTGCAGCCCCCAGCTTCACGATGATCCAGTCGTGCCCCGGTTCCCTGCGCCGCCGCGTTTCCCAGCCGTCACCCATGTTTACGCCGCGTCCTGAGGTAAGCAGCGTCCACACCGAGCCATAATGGGCATTGTTGTAGGCGATGATGCGCCCGCCATTATTGATCAGCGAAAGTTCGTGCACCCCCCTGCGATCCTTGCCGTCCCAAGCGGGCACCGGTTCGCCATAGACGCGAAGCCGCGCCACGCCGCCATCGGGATAGATGTTAAGCCGCAGATGCGTCCAAGCTTTATCGCTGTCAATCGCGTGAAAATGTTGGGCTGAAGGTCCCAGCTGCGCCGCCGCAAGAATTTCGGTCCATTGCGTCGTCTCATCCGGGTCATCGCTGACACAGGCGTCGAGCGAGGCCGATGGCGGAAAATTTCCGGTGAAATAGCTCGTGTCGATATCAATGCCGCGGATTACGCCGCGCGAACCCAGCTTCACGATGCAAAAATCATGGCCGCCGCCGCGCCTCCGCCGCGACTCCCACCCGTCCATATACTTGCCGTTGGCATCGTACTTTTCGGGGTCGAAAGTGGGCGCCGCATCGGCCAGCAGGCGCGATTTGTCGGCGAAGAAATCATCCGTGGCATAGATCGCCTTGGCGCCGAGACGCGGCGAAGCGAGGTTAATGGCGTTCCGGGCGAAGGCGGGAAGATCGGTGGTCATGATTTGCCTTGGGGTAGCAAGCGATCCTACAATGACGAGAAACCGGATGCATGAAAAAAGGAGAGTATTTGGCCTACGCGCAGCCGCAAACGCTCCGTGACGCGGTCGCAGCCCTCGCCGGCCGCAATGCTCTCATATTGTCCGGGGGCACCGACATATTCCCGGCTCATGTGGGAAAGCCGCTGCCAGCCGACATCGTCGATGTTTCCAATCTGCCCGAACTCCGGGGCATCGCGGAGGAGGGGGATCATT
>JBGTJO010000205.1:0-4074 GCA_041745135.1 Aestuariivirga sp.
GGGCGCTCCGTCAATGCCGCCGTTCTGAGTGCCCTGCACCCCCATGCCGCGCTGCAGGCAGAGGCAGCGAGCTTCCAGATAGAGGAGCGATTTCGATTCATGGAAGCCCATCAGAAGCTCGGAACCAGCACCTGAAGTGCAGCGCATCTTGATGCCGCGCGAGGCATAGGCCGCGGCAAGAAAGGCTTTCGACCAAGGCGTGTCGTCGCCATCAATGAAGGTTTTCTCCGTACCGTAGACGGAGACGGTTTCAGCGTAGGAAGTGAAGCCGGCCATGCCGATCTTGAGTTCCTCCGCCTCTTCGCTGGAACATTGAAACAGCGTGCCCCAGCGGCCGACGCTGGCGCCAACGGCGCAGGCGACGGCGTTCGACCAGGCATTGCGCGAGACGCGCATGGTGGTTTCGATTTCGTCGAAACCGAAGGCCACGGCGGTGGCCGCATCCGCCGCGAGCTGTAACGGGTCGTCCTTGGCGTTTGTGACGTGAGCCTGATTGCCCGGCGTCTTGCGCGCGCGCATCTTGGAATAGGCGAAGACGATCTCAAGCGCGTTGAGGTGGGACACGACCTCGGCGAGTTTTGCTGGCGTCATGCCGTGAGCCAAGCGAACCAATGTCTGGCGCGGCACATGCATATCGACCAGCATGCGCGCCACCTCCCGCGAATCCATCGCCATGGCTTCGGGCGCGATGGCAGAATCGATGTGGTGGGTGGCGATGAAACGGTCGATCATGTCGAAGTCGTGTTCCAACACGCCATCCATGCTGGCGATGCGGCCGCCTTTGATCTGGACCCCCGGCTTTGGATCGGCCGGGCTGGAAAAGGCGGAGAAGCCGTTGGCGGGGTCCTCGGCTGCGAACTTATCGAGCCGCAGCGGACGCTCGTCCCAATCGGCGTAGCGCTTCCAGCGGTTCGGCGTATCGCTCATGCTTTGAGGCTATTGAGAAACAGCCAGCGTTGCAACGCCCGCCACGATGAGCATGATGCCCGCCCATTGGCCCCAGGATACTTTCTCTTTCAGAAAGAACATGGCGAGCATGACGGCAATCGCGCCGTAGGCCGAAATGCCGATGGCGGCGAATTCCCGGCCGGGCAGATGGCCGGCAGCCGTGACGGCGATGATGGCCAGCACATCGAGAACGGCCATGACAAAGATGCCGCTCCAGTGCGGAAGCAACAATGGCGGGCGTTTGGGCTCGCCCAGCATGAAGGGCAGGAGAGTGAGCATGGCGGCGGGGCGGGAGATCCAGGTGGCCTCGACTTCACCAATCGCAACCGCGGCATTCTGACCGAAGATGATCGCCGCGGTATAGCCGGCATTGGCGAGAATACAGAAGAAGATGAGCGCCGGGAGCTTGCCTTTTTCGACCGCGCCATGATCACGGCCGCGGGCGCGGGATACGATTGCAGCACCGCCGATCGCCACTGCGGTTGCGGTCCACTGGATAAAGGTCGGCTCCAATCCGTGAATGATGCCCCACAGAAACACGAAAACCGGATAAATGGCCGTGAGCGGCGCGACGAGCGATATGGGGCCCAGGCTGAAGGCCTTGTAGATCCCGGCACCTCCGAAGCCATAGGCAACGCCGAGGCCCGCCGCCAGCAACACGCCTGAAAGGGATGCCGACGCCAGGGTTCCGCTGAACATCACGAAGCCGCTGAGCAGGATGAAGCCTGCCAGCATGATGAGTGCCGCCATGCGAAACGGGCCGGTGCGCGCCGCGAGGCTGCGGGCGAAGAGATCGTGAACTGACCAGCAGAGGGCTGCGAACACGCCGAGAAGAACGACGGGCATGGCCCCTCTTTAATTCACCGTTGGCGGTAGTGGTGGTAGTGGGTCCTGATACGCCGGTCAACGCTGGTGCAAACTTCTCGCGTTTGGCGATTTAATTCAACGGGACAATGCACTAAGGTAGCTTCATGTTCCTATCGGTTTTCGAATTGTTCAAGATCGGGATTGGCCCCTCGAGTTCACATACGGTGGGCCCGATGGTGGCGGCGCGGCGCTTTCTCGAGAAGGCGGGCGCTATGTCATTGCCACATGCCGGGCGGCTTACCGTTCGCCTGCATGGTTCATTGGCCTTCACCGGGAAAGGGCACGGCACGGCGGGTGCGGTGGTGCTGGGACTTGCGGGGGAAACGCCCGACGGCATCGATCCTAACCGCGTGGAGCAAATTCAGGCCGAGATGGCGGCGCGGGGACATATCAAGCTGGCGAGCGGCAATATCGTGCAGTTCGATCCGGCGCGCGATGTGATCTTCGATTACGGCCCGGCACTTCCCGGCCATTCGAACGGCATGGTGTTCCGCATTCTCGATGACGACAACAACACGCTGCTGGCGGAAACCTATTATTCCATCGGCGGCGGCTTTGTGCAGGATGAAGCTGAGCGGCTGGCCGCGAAGTCCGAGGGCAAAGCCAAGCCCAAGCTCGATGTGCCCTATCCGTTTTCCACTGCGGCCGAAATGCTGGAGATGGGGAAACGCTCCGGACTCACTGTTGCACAAATGAAGCGCGCCAACGAGACGGTGGCGATGAGCGCGGATGATCTTGACCGGGGACTCGATCGTATCTGGGATGCGATGGCCTCCTGCATGAACCGGGGCCTCAGCCAAGGCGGCACACTGCCCGGCGGACTCAAGATCAAGCGCCGGGCGCCGGATATTTTGCGCCAGCTCAAACAGGAGCGGGGCGGCAATTCAATCCAGCCGCATCAGGTCATGGATTGGCTCTCCGTCTATGCGCTGGCGGTCAACGAGGAGAACGCGGCGGGCGGCAAGGTAGTGACAGCCCCCACCAATGGTGCTGCCGGCGTGATGCCGGCGACCATTCGCTATTATCTTGACCATTGCGTGGGCGCGGACGCCCAAGGCATCCGCACCTTCTTGCTGGCGTCCGCAGCCATCGGCGGCATCATCAAGCACAATGCCTCGATCTCGGGCGCTGAAGTCGGCTGCCAGGGCGAAGTGGGCTCGGCCTCCGCCATGGCGGCGGCGGGATTGTGCGCGGCCTTGGGCGGCAGCAACGAGCAAGGGGAAAATGCGGCGGAGATCGCCCTTGAGCATCACCTCGGCATGACCTGCGATCCCATCGGCGGCCTCGTGCAGGTGCCCTGCATCGAACGCAACGCCTTCGGCGCGGTAAAGGCGGTGACGGCGGCGTCACTGGCATTGCGCGGCGACGGCCAGCATTTCGTGCCGCTCGACAATTGCGTCGAAACCATGCGCCAGACCGGCATCGACATGAGCGACCGCTACAAGGAAACCTCGACCGGCGGGCTAGCGGTCAATGTGGTGGAGTGTTGACGCGCGCCCCCAAAAGTTAGTTTTCTCATCATGCGCGGGCTTGACCCGCGCATCCTCTTCGTTGCCAAGAAAAGGATGCCCCGCGTCGAGCGCGGGCATGATGAGAAGAAGAGCCAGTGGTTCGCCGGACGGTTATTTATTTCAAGTTCAGCAAGTGGGCGGCCAAACCCGCGGTTGAGGAATCAAGTTCCCCGGTCCCCTTCTTGCCTTCGATGACGGGAACCAGGCTCGTGGCCAGTTCCTTGCCCAATTCCACACCCCATTGATCGAACGCGTTGATGCCCCAGATCGCCGCTTCAACAAAGACCTGATGTTCGTGGAGTGCTATCAGCCGGCCAAGAGTGAAAGGATCGAGGATTTCATAGGCCAGCGTCAGCGAGGGCCGATTGCCGGGAAAGACCTTGTGGGGGGCGAGACGTTTGGCTTCCGGTCGGCTTTTCCCCTGGCTAAGAAGCAAAGCCTCGGCTTCCTTGAGCGTGCGCCCCACCATCAGCGCCTGGGACTGCGCCAGGCAATTGGCGACAAGCAGGGCGTGATGTTCCGCCATGTCCTCATGGGATTTGGCGCCGATCAGGAGTTCGACGGGCACCACGCTCGTGCCCTGATGCAGCAACTGGAAAAAAGCATGCTGGCCATTGGTGCCGGGCTCTCCCCATACAATGGGACCGGTCGCCATCTTCACCGCCGATCCGTCTTTCCGAATATGCTTTCCGTTCGACTCCATATCGAGCTGCTGGAGAAAGGCCGAAAAGCGCGACAGGCGCTGATC
>JBGTJO010000206.1:0-8487 GCA_041745135.1 Aestuariivirga sp.
GTTTTGAGGGCTTGCGCTTGCGCAAGGGCTTCACCGATCTTGTGATTTCGGACCAGAGTTCGAAATCCGTTGGCTTCCGGCTCATGGCCGGGCCGTCAATGGGCGGGCGATCTCTTTTGGCAGCAGCACGATCATGCGGCCGGGGCTCTTCATATGGCCAGCCGTGAGCGCCGCCCGCTCGCCCGCGCCCCAGAACACATCGCCGCGAGCGTGCCCCTTGATGGCGGTGCCGGTATCCTGCGCAATCATCAGATGGCGGAATGTCTCCATCTCTCCCTTCGGGCCCGAGGGTGTTCTTGTATCGAGCCAGACCGGCGTGCCGAACATCCATAACGAACGGTCGACGGCAAGACTCCGCAGCGGCGTTAACGGAACCTTTTGCGCGCCGGGCGGCCCAAGCTTTGCATCGCCCATTTCAACTTCGCGGAAGAAGACGAAAGACTTGTTCTCCCACATGAGTTCGCGCGCGGTTTTTTCATCCTTCTCCATCCAGGCTCGGGTTGCCTGCATGGACATCTCGTCACGCGTGAAGGCGCCGCGCTCCACAAGGACGCCGCCTATTCCCGTATAGGGCTGGCCGGATTTGGCGGCATAGGCGAGGCGGATCACTGAACCATCGGGAAGCCGCACCCGTCCCGAGCCCTGCACTTGCATGAAGAAGGCGTCGGCCCAATGGCGGAGCCAGACGATTTCAAGCTCCCGGCCGGCGAGAGCGCCCTGTTCGATTTCCTTGCGCGTGAAATAGGGCTGCGGCTTGCCGCCGGCAATGCGGCCGTATTTTAGCCCAATGCGTTTTGCGGCCGCGTCATCGAAGGTGACGAGATCGGCGGGCTTACCATAGAGGGGAACCCGATAAGTTTTGGACGGAGTGCGGCTTCCTTCCGCCTCCGGTTCATAATACCCGGTGAACAGGCCCTCGGGACGAAGCGGATCGTTGACCTTCAGGGGCTGGAAATTCTCCTCGAAAAAACGTTTGGCGTCCGTTGCGGTTTCAGAGCGCCCGCAGACGCTCAACCATTGCTCGCGGCGGCCGCCGAAACTGACCTTTCGGGCAAAGGCTTTCCCCTCCGCCATGATCTCCGCGCAAGAACGCTGAAAAGTTGCGAGAGCCGCGGCATGATCGTCATCCGCCCATCCGACAATCGCAGGAAAAGTCACAGGTTCGAGAATCGCAGTCGCCGGTGCGGCCATAGCGCTAGCCATGGCCAAGAGCAGGGCCAGACTCAAGAGGCAGCGCCGCCCTCTCACGCTTCAGCTTGGGTGGCTGCCAGCTTCCAGTTCGGATCCCGGGAAGAAATGTCGCGCTCAAAAGTCCAGACATCGGTAATTTCGCGGATTTCCGTGGGATCGCCCTCGATCACGCCGCCATCCTTGTCGCGCGTCACTGAAATGATCTCGCTCACGAATTTCATCGTGATGGAAGCGCGCTTGCCGCTGAGATCGATCGCCTTGAGTTCGGCTTTGTCGATGCCAACGAAGCGTGAATCAACCGTCTGGCCGGAAGCGGCGCGGGCGTCGATCGCCGCCACGAAGCCTTCGTGAACGTCCTTCGTCAACAGATCCTTGAGCGCCGCCTTGTCGCCCTGGGCGAAGGCGTCGACGGTCATCTCATAGGCGAGCCTGGCGCCATCGACGAATGATTTCGGCGTAAAATCAGGATCGGCCTCCGCGAGCTCGGCAATGGAATTGGCAAGGGGCGAGCCTTCCGGCGCATATCCCATCCATACCGGAAGCGGCGGCTCCGCGTTCACGGGCACTGGCTCGGCCGGCTGATCCTTGGGAAAACGGAGCACGGAGCCCGGAGCTTTTTCCGGTGCGACTTCAGGCTTCTGCGTCGCCGCATAGGGATCAAAGGGCGGCCGCTCGTGACCGGTCCGGCTGCCGAGGACGCCCCGCAGGCGCCAGAAGATCACCAGGGCGATGCCCAGCAGCACCAAGTTGAAAGGATCGAAAATCGTACTCATCCCAAGACTCTGACCTTATAACACGCCCAAAGTGGGGCCAGCCGATTGGTTCCCTCGGCGCGGGGGCACGTCTATATATAGGACACACAAGGCCAGGTCCAAACCGAATGCGCCGTTTTCTGCCACTCGTCATCCTTCTGGGGTTTTTTATTGAATTGGCCGTCATTATCGCCGTTGGCAGGCGAATCGGCGTGCTTGCAACACTGATGTTGATCGTGGGCGGCGGCATTGCCGGGGGTGCGGTCATCCGGTCGGCTGGCTTGGGACTGGCCGGAGCCATGCGGTCCGGAAACATGAGATTCACGACGGAGGCGGCAGCTGCGGGTTTTCTCTACATACTGGCGGGATTCCTGTTGATCGTGCCGGGTTTCATTTCGGATGGGTTGGGGCTCGTGTTGCTTCCCGCCCGCGTGCGTCTTTGGCTCGCCCGGAAATTGATGGACAAGATACGTCCGGCGAGGTGGCAGCAGAACGCCTATCCCGGAAATGTCATCGAGGGCGAAGCCATCGAAATCGAGAATCAAAGCGTCAACCGTCCGGACTCGGCGCGCGACGGCTAGCAGCCTTGCGGCTGGCGGACTGGCATGATAGCCAACCCGCTTCTTTCAAAAAGAGGCTCTCCGATATGTCTAAGACCGCCAAACCGGCTCCCAAGAAAGCTGCAAAAAGTGCCGGCAATGGCGGCGGAGAGGATAAAAAACCCCCTCAAGTCACCACGAGCGCCCCTTCCGAGCCGTTATCCGTGGAAGCGCCGCAGCCGCAGCCCGGATCGCAGCCCTCCATGCGCATCCTCGGCCAATACCTCAAGGATTTGAGCTTTGAAAATCCCAACGCCCCGCAATCCCTGCAACCGCAGCAAACGCAGCCCGACATCAACATCGCGGTCAACGTCAATGCGCGTAATCTGGCGCCCACGGATTTCGAGGTTGAACTGCATCTCGACGCCAAAGCGACATTGCAGGGCAAGGTGATCTTTGCGGCCGAGCTACTCTACGCTGGCGCTTTCCGGCTGGAGAATTTTCCGCAGAAGCTTCTCCATCCGGCCGTGCTGATCGAATGTCCGCGCATGCTGTTCCCGTTCGCCCGGCAGATTCTCGCCGACGCGACCCGGAACGGCGGTTTTCCGCCGCTGATGCTCGACCCCATCGATTTCGCCAGCATGTATCAGAAGCGCATGCAGCAACAGCAGGACGCGGCGGCGGTCGCGGCCAAGAATTAGTGAGCGCTCTCCGGGCCATCATCGAGAAGGCCTGGGAAGGCCGCGATCAGATTTCGCCTGCAACAGCGGGTGAAGTACGCGATGCCGTCAACGAAGCGCTGAACCTGCTTGATTCAGGCAAAGCCCGCGTCGCTGAAAAAATATCGGGGGGAAACGACAGCCAATGGGTCACACATCAGTGGCTCAAGAAGGCCGTGCTGCTGTCCTTCCGGCTCAACGACATGGAGATGATCGGCGGCGGTCCCGGCAAGAGCGGCTGGTGGGACAAGGTGCCGTCGAAATTTGACGGCTGGACGGAAAAGGAATTCCGCGCCAGCGGCTTTCGCGCCGTGCCGAACTGCATTGTGCGGCGCTCCGCCTATATAGCGCCCGGCGCCATTCTCATGCCGTCCTTCGTCAATCTCGGCGCCTATGTCGATAGCGGTACCATGGTCGACACCTGGGTGACGGTCGGCTCCTGCGCGCAGATCGGCAAGAATGTGCATCTCTCGGGCGGCGTCGGTATCGGCGGCGTACTCGAGCCGATGCAGGCAGGCCCCACCATCATCGAGGACAATTGCTTCATCGGCGCGCGCTCGGAGGTGGTCGAGGGCGTTGTCGTCGGCGAAGGCTCAGTTATTTCCATGGGCGTGTTTATCGGGCAGTCCACCAAGATCGTCGACCGCGCCACCGGCGAAGTCTTCATGGGCCGCGTGCCGCCCTCTTCCGTCGTGGTCTCAGGCTCGCTACCCCAGAAGCCGTTCAAGGACGGCTCGCCCAGCCCCTCGCTCTATTGCGCAGTCATCGTCAAGCGCGTCGATGAGAAGACGCGCGCCAAGACCAGCATCAACGAGCTGCTGCGCGATTAAGCGAAATGCGAATTCTTGACCTTCAACATAATTGGGGGGAAAGTGACAAGTATTGGCAAATGGGGCCTCCATGATCGATAAACCAATGGAAATTATCAGTCGTCAGGCTGTTGGCGCGGGAACGCTCGGCGGCCGGGTCAGCGGCGATGCGAAAGCCATGATGCTTTACGAGGCCAACAAACGGTCGATGGCCGTTTCGTATCTACTTTGGTTCTTCCTTGGCGGCTTGGGAGGTCACCGTTTTTACAATGGCCGAACTGGCACGGCGGTAACTCAACTGTTATTGACGATATTCGGTGTGCTTCTTCTGTTCGCGTTTGGCTTAGGAATTGTCCTTCTCATCCCACTCTGGATATGGGTCATCGTAGATGCTTTTTTGATCCCCGGGTGGATTAATCTTCATAACAACACTCTTGCCAGCACGCTCGGTTCGTAGAATTTAGACGCCAGGGCGGTTATATCCTTAGCATGAAAAAACCCGCCGCCGCGCCTACCGATTCCCTGGCGATCCTCCAGAGCCTTGTGCGTTGCCCGTCGGTGACGCCGTTTGAAGCGGGCGCGCTCACCATTCTTGAAGATCTTTTGTCGGCCCAAGGCTTCGTCTGCCAGCGGCTGATCTTCAAGGACGAGAACTCAGCGGACGTCGAAAACCTTTTTGCGCGCATCGGCACGGGTGCGCCGCATCTGTGTTTTGCGGGGCATACGGATGTGGTGCCGCCGGGGCGCGAGGAAGATTGGTCGCATCCGCCTTTCGCCGGAGAGGTTGCCGATGGTTATCTTTACGGGCGTGGCGCCACCGACATGAAAGGCTCAGTCGCTGCCTTTGCCGCCGCCGCGGTTGATTTCGTGAAGGAGAACGGCAAGCCCAAGGGCTCGCTTTCCTTTCTCATCACCGGCGATGAGGAAGGCCCCGCCATCAACGGCACGGTGAAGGTGTTGCAATGGATGAAAGAGAATGGCCACATCCCGGATCATTGCCTGGTGGGCGAGCCAACCTCCACGGGCAAGCTCGGCGATGCCTTGAAGATCGGCCGCCGGGGCTCTGTGAGCTTCACGGTCACGGTCGAAGGACGGCAGGGCCACGCTGCCTACCCGCACCTGGCCGACAATCCGATTCCCAAGATTGCGCGCTTTATTGACAGGGTTTCAAGTGCGGCTCTCGATCAAGGCAATGAACATTTCGATGCCTCGACCCTTGCGCTTACGACGGTGGATGTAGGCAACGCGGCCTCGAATGTAATACCTGCGCGCGCAACGGCGCGGTTCAATATCCGCTTCGGCACCGTGCATTCCCACCAATCCCTTAAAGAATGGCTCGAAACGCAAATCGATGAAACCAGGCAGGAGCTGGGCGGCAAATGGTCGGTGTCGGCGAGCGAGGGGGCGGAAGCTTTCATCACCGAGCCCGGCGCCTTCCTTGGCCTCGTTCAGGATGCGGTCGAGAAGGAAACCGGATTGCTGCCCAAGCTCTCGACATCGGGGGGCACTTCGGACGCTCGCTTCATCAAGGATTATTGCCCGGTGCTGGAATTCGGTCCGACCAATGCCACGATCCATATGACGGACGAGCGAATTGCGGTGGAGGAGTTACGCTCCACGCAGGCGATCTATTCGCGGATCATCGAGGATTATTTCAATACTCAACTCTGAGAAGATAGAGTCCGTCCGGCGGTGAGACGGGACCGCAGCGCGTCCGGTCCGCCGCATCGAGCGCTGCCTTCACGTCCGCAGGGCGCCATTTGCCTTCGCCAACGAGCTTCAGCGTGCCGACGATCGATCGAACTTGCGAATGCAGGAAGGAGCGCGCCTCGGCGCGGATTTCGATCAATTCGCCATAACGCGCGACATCGAGCCGGTCGAGCGTCTTGACCGGCGATTGCGCCTGGCAGGCGGCGGCGCGGAAGGTCGTAAAATCGTGCTTGCCGAGAAGCAGTTGTGCGGCCTCATGCATCGCATCGGCATCGAGCTCGACAGGCAGCCACCACACTTTTCTCTTATCGAGCGCGGGCGGACTCCGGCGGTTGAGAATGCGGTAGAGATAATGCCGTCGCGTGGCGGAAAAGCGCGCGTGGAAATCGTTATAAACCTCCGCTACCTCGAGCACGCTGACGGGATGGGGCCGGACATTGGCGTTGAGCGCATTGCGCAACTCGAAAAAATCCCACGCTCTTGCCAGATCCACATGGGCCACCTGGCCCAAAGCATGGACGCCCGCATCGGTGCGTCCCGCCCCATGGACAACGGCGCGCTCGCCGTTGATGACCGCAACAGCAGCCTCCAGAACACCTTGCACCGAGCGTTCGCAGGCCTGCATCTGCCACCCGGAGAAAGGCGTTCCATCATACTCGATGGTGAGCTTGTAGCGCGGCATCAGGGAATTATCGCGCCGGCGGGGATCGGAAAGCCGCGCAGGAAGGTTTCCGCATCCATGGGACTCTTGCCTGCGCGCTGAAGTGTAAAAAAGCGCACGGCACCTTTTCCGCAGGCGATGGTGAGACGATCATCGAGAACGGCTCCGGCTGCGCCCGATCGATCCGCCGTCTCACAGGCGAGCACCTTGATGCGTGTGTTTTCAATCATGAACCACGCGCCGGGGGAAGGGGAAAGGCCATGGATGTGATTGCGGACCTCGGCAGCGGGTTTGGCGAAGTCGATTTCGGTTTCCGACTTCTCGATCTTCCTGGCGTAGGTTACCCCTTCGGCTTGCTGCGGCACGCAGCCGATATTCACTTGGCTTAGGGTCTCAACCATCAATTTCGCGCCAAGCACGGCAAGGCCGTCGTGCAAGGATTGCGCCGTCGTCTCCGGAGCGATGGCGAGGTCAGCCCTATTGCAGATGGGCCCCGTATCGAGACCTTCGTCCATCCGCATGATGGTGACGCCGGATTTCCGATCGCCCGCCATGATGGCGCGCTGGATGGGAGCAGCACCCCGCCAGCGCGGCAGAAGCGACGCGTGGACATTGAAGCAGCCGAGACGAGGTGCATCGAGTACGGCTTTCGGCAGCAACAGGCCATAGGCCACGACCACCGCAGCATCGGGGCTAAGCGCCGCAAAGCGTTGCTTCTCCTCAACTGATTTCAGCGAAACCGGAATTCGCACCTCGATTCCTTGCGCCTCCGCGAAGACCTGCACCGGTGACGCCCTTTCGGCCATGCCGCGTCCGGCAGGCCGCGGCGGTTGCGAATAAGCGCAAAGTATTTCATGTCCCGCCGCCGACAGGGCCATCAGCGTTTCAACCGCGAAGTCCGGTGTCCCCATGAATACGAGACGCATGGTCAATCCTCACCCTGAGGTGCCTCGCGAAGCGAGGCCTCGAAGGGTTTGACGGAAACCCGGTGTGGCAGATGCTTCGAGGCTTCGCCTTCGGCGAAGCACCTCAGCATGAGGAGAGGTGGGATCAAAGCTTCCCCAGCTTCTGGGCCTTGGCAAATTTCTTAACCACCCGGTCGCGTTTCAGCTTGGTGATGTAGTCTATGAACAGCACGCCGTTCAGATGATCGATCTCATGCTGAAGGCAGGTGGCGAGAACGCCCGTCGCATGGAGTTCGAGGGGTTCGCCCTCGCGCCCGAGATAGCGCAATTTCACCTCCGATGGCCTCGTCACCATCTCGTAGTAATCGGGGATCGACAGGCAGCCTTCTTCATAATCGCTCTGGGCTTCGCCCGACCAGACGATTTCCGGATTGGCGATGAACAGGGGCTGCTTTTCTTCACCCTCCTTGGCGAGATCGGCGACGAGAAGCCTTTTGGGCACGCCGATTTGCACGGCGGCAAGGCCGATGCCGGGCGCTGCATACATGGTTTCCAGCATATCGTCCCAGAGCTTGCGGATTTCGGCGTCCACTTGCAATACGGGATCGGATGCTTGGCGCAGCAGCGGGTCGGGAAGGGTGACAATATCGCGGACGGCCATGGCGGCTCAGATAGGCGAGTGCTCCCCGGGGGTCAATTGTGTGCTATGATTGCCGGTTTTCAAACAAGAGGAGCGCTCCATGGCCAGATATATCGAACTGATAAGTTGGACCGGCGAGGGTGTGAAGAACGTCAAGGACAGCCCCAAGCGGCTTGATGCCGCGAGGGAGTTGGCGAAGAAAATGGGCTGCGAAGTCCGCGACATGTACATGACCATGGGCGCATGGGACATGGTGGTGATCGTGGAAGCGCCGAGCGATGAGGCAATCGCCAAGTTCAATCTGACGTTGGCCATGGGCGGCAACGTGCGCACGACGACGCTCAAGGCGTTCCCCGAGGAGGCCTATCGCAAGATCGTAGCAGGGCTGTGAGGCTTGCCTTTTTGCGCTGAAACACCGATATAGCGCATCGGGAGGTTGGCGGCGGACGTGCCGCTCGCCAACCGGGTCAGGTCCGGAAGGAAGCAGCCCCAACGAGACCGGAACGGGTTGCCCGTCCAGCCTCCCACCTCTATCACTGCCCGGGCTCCGCCATGATCGAT
>JBGTJO010000207.1:0-8179 GCA_041745135.1 Aestuariivirga sp.
ACCGGACCCTTCCCCGCCATCGGCACGATCCGCAGGCCATTCTCATGGTCCACGGCGTGGGACAGACGCAGCAAAAGCGCTAACTCATCGGGCGTGGCGGCGAGAACGCCCACCACCGTGTCATTGGGGCTGGCAGCCCTCGAAAGCGAGCCCGGCACCAACAGCAAACACAACGCCACCACAAACCCCGCAACGGCATATTTCATGCCTTGCCTACTCCTCAGTCTGACCCGCCGACCCACTCCCGAGGCGTCCTTTTCAGGCGGACGCACGTGTTCTTGACTCAAAGAAAGGCTAACACTGGCGCCACAATGTGGCAAAGAACGGGCGGGAATGTGGAGTCTGGGGTGATTCGGGGTCAGCCGGTCATTAGTGCCCCACGGGCGCCCTTTTGCCAAGCCCGGAGGCAGATATATTCCATGACCAGGGAGGCAGCGGCCAGCGAGGTGATCTCGGCATGGTCGTAAGGCGGGGAAACCTCGACCATGTCCATGGCCACGAAATTCACATCCTTCAGCCTACGGATGATGGAGGCGGCCTGATGATAGGTGAGGCCGCCCGGTATCGGGGTTCCGGTTCCTGGTGCCGCGGAGGGATCCAGGCAATCGATGTCGAAGGTGAGATAGGCCCGGTTCGCCCCAACCGTTTCCGTGATGACCTTGGCCATATCAGCGGCCGAAGAGGCATGCACCTCGTCGACGTAGACGATCCTGAAGCCAAAGCCCCGCTCGCCGCTAAATGTGGTGCGAATGCCCACCTGCACGGATTTTGCGGGATCGATCACTCCATCCCGCACCGCATAGCTGAACATGGTGCCGTGATCGATTCGGCCGCCATCGTCAGGCTCCACGTCGCGATGGGCATCGAAATGAACCAGTGACAGCGGGCCGTATTTCTTCGCGTGGGCCTTGAGCAGCGGATAGGTGATGTAATGATCGCCGCCGAGCGACACCATCTCCGCGCCTGACGCGATGATATCGGATGCATGTTTCTCCAGTGTTTCCGGAAAATTCTCCTTGCGGCCCCAATCGAAAAAACAATCGCCATAGTCGATCACCGCCAGCGTCTCAAAGGGGTCGAAGTTCCACGGCCAGATCGGCCCCCAGGCATTCTCGGCGGAGGCCTTGCGAATACCCTCCGGTCCCATACGGGTGCCGGAGCGATGCGAGACGGCCTGATCGAAGGGAATGCCCGTCACAGCGATGTCGACGCCGGTAAGATCGCGCGTATATTTGCGCCGCATGAAGGATAGTGCGCCCGCATAGGTCGCTTCCCACTGCGTACCTTTCAACTCCGTGCGCCGGAAGGCATTGTCTCCGGGCACCTGCGCCAGGTTCTTCATCTCGAGTGACATCAATCACCATTCGTTTTTATGAGTTCATCGCCCAAGAGGCCCTCATCCGCCCTTCGGGCACCTTCTCCCATGCCTTACGGCACGGGAGAAGGCATAACATTGATGCGCCTTCTCCCCGTCCGAAGGATGGGAGAAGGTGGCCGAAGGCCGGATGAGGGCCTCTATCCACCTTGCTCCGCTCTACTCCGTCAGCACGATCGAATCCTTGGGCGACCAGTGCACCCAGACTTTTTGTCCCCGCTCGACGCCTGAGCCGCCTTCGCGCCGGTCGTTGTGCAGATTGACGGACAGATCGAGCCCTCCTTTTGCCTCCACCACCACATAGCTCGTATCGCCATAGTAGGCGACATCGCGCACCTTGCCTTCAAGCTTGATGAGCGAGGCCGCCTTTGGTTCGTTTCTGCTGATCTTGAGTTTTTCCGGCCGGATCGCGATGGCGACCGTCCCGCTCACCGGCTTCTTCGCATCGAGATCGACCTTGCCGATCCCCTTGGCCTCGCAGGTGATGAACTTCCCCTTCGAACCCAACACCTTCGCATCAATCAAATTCACCTTGCCGATGAAGTCCGCAATGAACCGGTTCGCCGGATGCTCATAGAGTTCGGAAGGTGTCGCAATCTGTTGCACCGCGCCCCTGTCCATGACAGCGATCCGGCTGGCCATGGAAAGCGCCTCATCCTGATCGTGCGTCACGATGATGAAAGTAATGCCGACACTTTCCTGCAGCCGCGTCAGCTCAAGGCGCATCTCATCGCGAAGCTTGGCGTCAAGCGCCGAGAGCGGCTCATCCAGCAGCAGCACCTTCGGCCGCTTGACCAAGGCCCGCGCCAGCGCCACCCGCTGCCGCTGCCCGCCCGACATTTGATCCGGCTTGCGCTTGGCGAGATGGTTGAGCTTCACCATCTCAAGCGCCTCGGCGGTCCGCCGCGCGGTTTCCTGCGCCGCAACCCCGGTAACCTTCAGCCCATAGGCGACATTGTCCTCCACCGTCATATGCGGGAACACCGCATAGGACTGGAACACCATGTTGGTCGGCCGCTTGTTGGGCGGGATGCGGGCCATATCCTCGCCACCGATGACGATCTGCCCCGATGTCGGCACTTCCAGCCCCGAGATCATGCGCAGCAACGTCGTCTTGCCGCAACCCGAAGGGCCGAGGAGAGCAAAGAATTCGTTCTGGGCAATGTCGAAGCTGACGTCATCCACGGCGGTGACCAGCCCTGCGAAAGTCTTCGAGACATTGCGGAGGGAGACGATCGGTTCGGACATGATCAACCTTTTGCCGTTTTCGCCGGCGATTGCAGTTTCATGGCGAGAACGGTCGCCACAACGGTGATGACGATGAGAACGGTCGAAGCCGCATTGATTTCGGGCGACACGCCGCGCCGCACCAGCGAATAGACCTTGACTGGAAACGTTACGGTTTCCGGTCCCGAAGTAAAAAAGGTGATGACGAAATCGTCGAGCGACAACGTGAAGGCGAGCAGCGCGCCAGCAATCAGCCCCGGCTTCATAAAGGGCACGATAATGCCCCAGAAGGTCTGCCATTCGCTCGCCCCCAGATCCTTGGAAGCTTCCTCAAGCTGCCGGTTGAAGCCCACAAGGCGCGAGCGCACGACGACCGCCACAAAAGGAAAACTGAACGCCACATGGGCGATAATGATATTGGCCAGGTTAAACGGCCACGGCCAGTTTACAACGGCATCCATCATGCCGGTGTTGATGAAGAACAGCAGCAGTGCCACACCCATGCAGATTTCGGGAATGACGATGGGCAGCGCCAGGAAGCCTTCATAGGCGCCCTTGAACGGAAACCGGAAGCGCCACAGCAGCAGGGCCACCATGGCGCCGAGGATTGTTGCAATGATCGTCGTCAGGAACGCGATCACCAGGGAGTTGGTCATGGCCTCGATCAGCGCCGCGTTGTTCCAGGCCTTGGCGTAGTTGTCGAGCGTGAAGCCCCGCCAGACGATGCCGCGCTTGTCGGTGTTGAACGAGAAGGCCATCAGCGTCACGATCGGCACATAGAGCATGATGAAGATCACGACGAACAGTATCTTCAGCCACAGCCTGCTGCCATAATCGAGCGGGCCTTGCCGGGCGGCCATCAGATATCCACTCCCTTGCTGCGCCGCGCGTATAGCGCGCGCAACGCCAGAGCGCCGAAGGTCGCATACATCAGCAGAAACGACAGCGCCGAGCCGAAGGGCCAGTCGTTCGCCGCCTTGAACTGGCGTTCGATGACATTGCCGATCATGATGGCGTTGGCGCCGCCCAGAAGGTCCGGCGTGAGGAAAGAACCGAGGCACGGTATGAACACGAGAATGGTGCCCGTTACAATGCCGGGAAGCGTCAGCGGAATGGTGACACTCCAGAAGGTGCGGAACTGCGAAGCGCCCAGATCGAGGCTGGCTTCGAGATAGGATTTGTCGAGGCGCTCGATGGTGGCGTAGAGCGGCAGCACCATGAAAGGCATGTAAACGTAGACTAGGCCGAAGATGACGGCGAAGTTGTTGTAAAGCATGTCATAGGGGCCAAGGCCGACCCAGCCGAGCGTTAAATTCAAATAGCCTTGAGTCCGGAACACGGCGATGAGCGCGTAGGTGCGAATGAGCAAATTGATCCAGAATGGCAGGATTACCAACAGCAGAAGCAGTGGCTTCCAGCGTTCGGGCGCAAAGCAGATGCCGAAGGCGACTGGATAAGCGATGATCATGCACAGCAGCGTCGCCAGCGCGCTGACCCAGATCGATTTCCAGATGATGGTGAGATAAAGCGGATCGAAAGATCGTATGTAGTTCGAAAGCGTGCCCGTGAAGTCGATTTCGTTGATTGAAATCTCTCCATCGATCACGGCCTTTTCGCCGAATGACATAAAGAACAAGAGCCCCAGCGGCACCAGAAAGAAAATCAGGAGCCAAAGGGAGCCGGGAAGCGAGAGCGTCCAGAAAACCCGGCTGTTACCTCTCCAATCGTCCAAGATGCCTTTTCTCCCCGGCCCGTCGGAATGCTAGCGCGGAAACGGCGCGGACGGCAACGCCCGGCCCGTATCCCCCTCAGTTTGTCATCCCCGCACTTGTTGCGGGGACCCATCGCAAACCAAACTCAAACAGTTCCAGTATCGGCCCGATGGGTCGCCGGAATAAATCCGGCGATGACAATCTGAAGCAGCAATCAAGCCGCTTGCACGCGCGTCCAGAGTTCGTCCCTCACTTTGGCGGCCTCTTCGCCCAGATAGATAGTGGGCTCGCACCGGGCCAAAACTTCCGCCGGCGGGTAGATAGCGCGGTTCTGCAGATGCTCGGGTGGCATCAATTTTCTGGCCGCAAGGTTTGGCGTCGCATATTGAATGGTCTCGGTGATCTTCTTGCCGTTCTCGGCGTCGAGAACGAAATTGAGGAAGGCGTGGGCGTTGCCGGGGTGGGGCGCTCCCACCGGAATCGCCCAGGTGTCTTCCCAGATATTCGATCCTTCCGTCGGCACGGAATAATCCAGATCCTCATCCTCGGCCATGACCTGGGCGATGTCGCCGCTCCATTCCTGGCAGGCCACCACTTCGCCCGACGCCAGAAGGTCCTGACCATTATCGTCGGCAAACACCTTGATATGTTTTTTCTGGGCGATCAGCAGCTCTTCGGCCTTCTTCAACTCGGCGGGGTCGGTCGAATTGAATGAATGGCCAAGATATTTAAGCGCGCAGCCGATGACGTTCTGGGCATCGCCGAGAAGTGAAATCTTCCCCGAGAACTGATCGGAATCCAGCAGGATTTTCCAGCTGTCGACGGCAACGCCGTTCATTGCCGACTTGCGATAACCGATGCCGATCGTGCCCCACTGATAGGGAATGGAGTGCTTGCGACCCGGATCGAACGTGGGGTTTAGAAAGTCCGGATCGATGTTCGCCATGTTCGGAATCTTCGAATGGTCGAGCGGCGTCACCATATTGGCCTTGACCATGCGTTCGAGATAATCGTTGGCAACGACGATGGCATCATAGCCGGGGTTGCCCGCCTTGAGCTTGGAGAACAGCTCGTCCATGTCGGCGAAAAGATCCATTTTCGCCTTGATGCCGGTCGCAGATTCGAAGTCAGCCAGCGTCGTTTCGCCGATATACGTATCGTAGTTGTAGAGGTTGAGCGACTTCTCTTCCTCCTGGCCCGCGGAAAAACGCGGCAGGACGGTGAGACCCATGGCGAATGCGCCGGTGCCTTGCAGCACAGCGCGGCGGCTGGGGCGGAAAGCGGGACGAAAAATCGACATTTGCTACTCCCTGTTTTCTTTATATTAGACTACCCATTCGGGTCGGCCGTTCAACTCAATTCGCGTTCATCACGCGATCTCGGCTTTCACGTCATTATACGTAGCATCGAGTGCCAGCCGCGCCATCCGGATCATTTCATCGATCTCCTTCTTGGTGATCACCAAGGGAGGCGACAGCACCATCGTATCCCAGCTGGCGCGCATGATGAGCCCGTTGCGCAGGCAATGGTCGCGGCAGATGATGCCGACGCGGCCCGGCTTTTCGAAGCGGCCACGCTTTGCCTTGTTGCTGCTCAATTCGAGCGCGCCAATGAGACCTACAGAGCGGGCTTCGCCGACGATCGGATGATCGCGGAGACTGGCCAGTCCTGCGCTAAAATAGGGACCAAGCTCGCGGGCCCGCTCCACCAGCTTCTCCCGCTCGATGATCTCGATATTCCTGAGAGCCACGGCGCAAGCGACGGGATGGCCGGCATAGGTCATGCCGTGATAGAATTCCCCGCCAAGCCCGAATAAATCCTTGAACAGACCTTCGGAGAAGGCAACGGCTCCGATTGTCTGGTAGCCCGAGGACAGGCCCTTGGCCATAGCGACGATATCGGGTTCGAAGCCGAAGGTCTCGAAGCCCCACCAGTTGCCCGTGCGCCCGAACCCGCAGATCACCTCGTCCGAGATGAGGAGCACGCCGTATTTGCGGCAGATTTTCTGAACCTCCGGCCAGTAGGTCGAAGGCGGAATGAGCACGCCGGCAGCTCCCTGGATGGGTTCGCCGATAAAGGCGGCCACGTTCTCGGGCCCTACCTCCAGAATTTTCTTCTCCATATCGGCCGCTGCATCAAGGCCGAATTCCTCCGGCGTCTTGTCGCCGCCGAAATCAAACCAGTGGGGCTGCTGTACGTGGTGGAAGCCCGGCAGCACCGTGCCGCCCTGCCCGTGCATGCCCTCCATGCCGCCGAGATTGGCTGCCACGATGGTCGAGCCATGATAGGCGCGGCGGCGCGCGATGAAATGCTGGCGATAGGGCTTGCCTTTCAGTTTCCAGTAGTGGCGCACGAAACGCACGATCGTGTCGTTCGATTCCGAGCCTGAATTGGTGAAGAAAATGTGCTGGAAGCGTTTCGGCATCAATGAGGAAACCTTGGCCGCAAGCTCCGTCGTCGCCACCGTCGTCGTCTTGAAGAACGTGTTGTAGTAAGGCAGGTCGAGCATCTGCTGATAGGCGACCTCGGCCAGCTCCTTGCGGCCATAACCCACATTCACGCACCACAAGCCCGCCATCCCGTCAAGCAGCTTGTTGCCATTCGCATCCCATATCCACACGCCGTCGGCCTGCGTCATCACGCGGGGGCCGCCCGCCTCATGGAACGCCTTATGATCCGTAAACGGATGAAAATGATGGGCGATGTCGTGCTGGACGATCTCCGCGACGTTGATATTCTTGGGGTGGGCGGTCATGGCGGTCTCCGGACGGGATGAGGGTGGCACGGGTAGCAATCGAATGAGAGAGCTACGGCTTGAACCCGATCCGGGCGCACTGCAGCATAACCTCGTCATAGCCCGTGCGGGACCAGAGGGGGACGATCAATCCCGATGCTGTCAGGTGAAAGCACATGTCCTGTTGTGGCACTTTCCCGCCCTTTCGGCAACACCACGAGATTGTCCTCGCCCCGCGAAGCGGGGAGAGGAAGGGGACCCATCGCGCCAGCGATGGGGGAGGAATGGGCCAACGGTCATTTTCTCAGCGGTCCATGCGTAACAGCGACCAACGATAGAAATCATCCGTTGCCCCTCTCCTTTCCCATTGCTTCGCAATGGGCCCCTGTCCTCTCCCCGCTCACGCGGGGCGAGGACAATCCGCATGCTTCTTTAATCGCAAATCCTCGTGCTATAGGGATCGCGTTTTGTTGCCTTCGCGAGTCCTGATGACTATACCGACCCCCCTGCTCGACACCATTGCGACACCGTCCGATCTCCGCCTTTTGGCCGCTAACCAGCTTGTGGCGCTGGCTGAAGAGCTGCGCGCCGAAACCATCGATGCCGCCTCCATCAGCGGGGGCCATTTTGGCGCGGGGCTTGGGGTGATCGAGCTCACCGTCGCGCTGCATTATGTGTTCAACACGCCTGACGACCGTCTCATCTGGGATGTCAGCCATCAGTCCTATCCCCACAAGATTCTCACCGGGCGGCGGCGGCAAATCCGGAGCATCCGCAAGAGCGATGGGCTTTACGGTTTCACCAGGCGCACCGAAAGCCAATATGATCATTTCGGCGCGGCCCACAGTTCGACTTCGATTTCGGCCGGGCTCGGCATGGCGGTGGCGCGCGATTTGCGCGGGCAGGATCACAATGTCGTCTGCGTGATCGGCGATGGCGCCATGAGTGCGGGCATGGCCTATGAAGCCATGAACAATGCCGGCGCCATGGATACGCGCCTCATCGTCATTCTCAACGACAATGGCATGTCGATCGCCCCTGCTGTGGGCGCCCTCACCAACTATCTCTCCTGGCTGGTGTCATCGCGGCCCTTCCTGTCGCTCCGCGATATCGCCCGGCAGCTTGCCAGGA
>JBGTJO010000208.1:0-4241 GCA_041745135.1 Aestuariivirga sp.
GCCCTTCATTTGGCGACACCTCGATTTCCGTGCTTAGCGGCATCTCATCCAAAACGCGGATCACCTGAACTAGGTCGAACGCCACGCGCAGAAGATTGTGGCTTTGCGGAATGAAGAAGTCGGCGATGACTCCGCGATGCCGCCAAAGGAGCGATTTCATGTCGCTATCGACACACTTGAACGCCACTGGCGCTTCGATTGGGAAATACGTCGGCATGACAAATGGCAGTCATAACAGCCGGTGGGGACGTCTGCATTGGGTAACAAGCGAAGCGCGCCACGCCAAACCATGGGCAGTCTTGAGTGACTTGGATTTTGACTTGCATCGAGGTGGCGCGTAATCCATATTTCGGCGATCGACACTTGGGCCGGACGATTGGCCGCTTCGCTGCCCGGTTGGGTAACGCACGCAAGACTCCCCCATCTATCGAAAGCGGGTCTTGGCGTGCGGCAAACACTTCAAGACCTTCCGACAACCCAACTGAAGGACGATCCCATGAATACGGGTACTGTGAAGTGGTTTAACGAGCAGAAGGGCTACGGTTTCGTTCAGCCCGACAACGGCCAGAAGGACGTCTTCGTCCACATCTCCGCTGTCGAACGCGCGGGACTTCGCACGCTGAAGGAGGGCCAGAAGGTTTCCTTCGAAATTGTGACCGACAAACGCACGGGCAAAAGCTCGGCCGGTAACCTCCAGGCTGTCTAAGCCTCGTTGAACTGCTTCTCCGTTTGCGATGCCCGGCTCTTGCGCCGGGCATTTTCTTTGCCTGTTGCGATGCAATAACCGAGTTATGCATACTCTGCATGAAATTAGGGCGTTAAATTAACTTTTTCTTCCTTGCCGATCATCAAAATCTACTCATTCCTGTAACAAGTTCGTTTTTAAACCTTCGTAAATCAGCTCTATAGCCCTTAATGAGGCTGGTTAACGGAGCATGAACAATGCATGCAGAAAATGCATATCAGGAGCGTCTTTCCACGCGTGGAAAGGCCGACAATCTTGACCTATATCGGTCTCGGGACATTGTGCACCGCACAACCGCAATGATGCAGGAGAATACCATGACGACGATCACTTATAGCCGCGAAACCGCCTACACGAGGGGCGGAAAGGCCTCGAGCGGGCTGTTGGCGCGGATCCGGACATTTCTGGCGCGCAGCCGCGCCGAACAGCAGCTGTCTCAGCTCGACGACAGGCTTTTGGCCGACATCGGTCTCAAGCGCTCTGAAATCACCAGGATGGTGTGGGGCGATTAGCAGTTCCGGCAGCCGGGCACCGTGGTAAGAGCCCACGGTGCCCGGCGCCATTTCCGATTTAGCGAACGAAACCTTCGACTGCCTAATTATCGGAGGCGGGCCCGCCGGCCTCACGGCAGCAATCTATCTGGCGCGTTTCCACCTCACCGTTCTGGTCGTCGATGATGGCAAGAGCCGTGCTGGCCTTATTCCGCTGACCCGCAATCATCCGGGCTTTCCGAATGGGATCAAGGGCTCCGATCTGCTGGCGCGCATGCGCGACCAGGCGGAGCACCACGGCGCTCATCTCCGCGCCGCGCAAATTATATCCTTGCAAGCGGAGGGAAACGTGTTGGTGGCCCGCTGCAAGGATACCGCGATCCGTGCGCACACCGTGCTACTGGCGACGGGCGCCATTAACCGGCGCCCGGAAATGCCGGCCGATATGCATGACGAAGCACTCTCGCGCGGGCTCATACGGTATTGCCCGATCTGCGATGGCTATGAGGTAACCGATCAGCCGATTGCAATCATCGGCACGGGAGACAAAGGTTGGGGGGAAGCAGAGTTCCTGCGCAGCTACAGCGATGATGTGACGTTAATCGCACCTGACGGCAGCCACAATCTTGAGCCCGAGCAAGAGTCGCGGTTGGATGCAGGGGGAATTAAACTGCTCAATGGCCCCTGCCGCGATTTTGAACTGACTGATAACAGGATAACTGTGACGCTCGCTGGCGGCAGGCACAGTTTCGCCGCCATGTACCCAGCCCTCGGCACGGAAAACCGCTCGGAGCTCGCCACCGGCATCGGCGCCAAGCTTTCCCATGAGGGGTGCCTCCTTGTTGACAGCCATCAGAGGACGGGAATTCCCGGCGTCTATGCTGCGGGAGACGTGGTGTTCGGGCTCGATCAGATCAGCCACGCCATGGGGCAAGGCGGCGTCGCCGCGACTGCGATCCGCAACGACTTCGCCGCCCGCCGCCCGCTCCGCCGCTAGGGCGCGTCAGCACCTGTGTGGCCCAGTTTCCGCAGATCGTCTTCCTTACGGACACCAATCCGCGATTGCGGTAGGCTGCTTGTACCCATCGGCACTGATCTAGCGTCAGACCGGAAAGGATGAGGGCACCGCCTGGCGAGAGGGTGAGCGATAGTCCTGAGGCGAGGGAGACCAACGGCCGGGCCAGTATATTGGCGAAGATCAGGTCGAAAGGCGCCGCAGCGCGAATGCGCTGGTGCTTTAGCCCAGGAGCCGTAACGGCCGTAACGGTTGGACCGACGCCATTGGCCTTCGCGTTGCGCCTTGTCACGTGCGCGGCTTCCGGGTCTATGTCGCTTGCCAGAACTTTGCCCTTGCCAGCCTTCGCCGCGGCAATGGCAAGAACGCCAGTGCCACAGCCGACGTCCAAAATTCGGCGAGGCCGCCGTTTCTTGAGGATTTGATCCAGCGCCAGCAGGCAGCCTTCCGTGGTGCCGTGATGGCCGGTGCCGAATGCAGTTCCCGCATCGATCTCGAGTGAAACGCCGCCAACTCTGCGCCGATGCCCGTCATGGGAGCCGTGCAGGAAAAAGCGTCCGGCCCTGACAGGTGGAAGGCCCTCCAGCGATTGCCGGACCCAATCCTGATCGGGCAGAACTGCGACCGTGGCCGCTCTCGGCTCCAGAGCCATGCGCGCCGCCTGAGCTTCTGCCGCGCTCTCAAAATGGGCAACGAGTTCCCAACAGGAGCGCCTCTCGTCAACCTCATTGATGACGATAGCTTTGGCATCGAAGCGAACGTCGCTATCGATTGTTTCGCTGAGGGCTTGTGCCTTGTCGAGGTCGAGATCGGGAATTGTGAGGGTGAAGCGCGGTCCCGTCACGACTCTTCGACGAGAGGCACGATCTGAATCTCAACGCGGCGATTTTGCGCCTTGCCGGAAGCCGAGTTGTTGGAGGCGACCGGCTGGCTCTCGCCAAGGCCCTCAACCGAGAAGCGGCGCGGATTCAGTTGCTGCGCCGTAAGGTAGCGGGCCACGGCGGAGGCGCGGCGCTGCGAAAGCTCTTCGTTATAATTGTCGGAGCCGTCGGAATCCGTATGGCCATCGACCTCGACGTGGGTTTTATCGAATTCCTGCAGCACCAGGGCCACGGAATTGAGCGTTTCATAGAAGCCCGGCTTGACCTCGGCCCGGTCCGTGGCGAAGGTGATGTTGGAGGGCATATTGAGCACGATGTTGTCGCCAATGCGCGTGACGGACACGCCTGTTCCCTCAAGGCGCTGGCGAAGCTTTGCTTCCTGGTTGTCCATGTAGAGGCCAACGCCGCCGCCGGCCAGTGCGCCGAGACCCGCACCCACCAGCATGGAGGTGCCGGTCTTGGCTTTCGTGGTAGCGCCGACAAGAGCGCCTGCCGCAGTGCCGAGCAGGGCCCCGGTCCCCGCGCCGACCGCGGTGTTGGAGGCCTTTTGCTCGCCCGTGTAAGGATCGGTGGTGCAGGCGGCCAGAAGGAGTCCGGTCGCAGCGATAGCAAGGATGGAACGGTTCATGATTTTTCCCCTGATTGTTGGGAAAGTCTATTCAGGGCTGTTGTGGCGCAAATATGGTTAAGGATTTGTTATCTTTCCCGCCCCTCAGAGGTCGTCGGAGAGGGATTGGACGACCCTCTTAATCCGCGCTTCGTCGCGCTTGTAGAAGACCCACTGCCGGATCTTCTTGCCTTTGACGAGGCCGGTGCTCGTCAGGTGGCGCATATGGGCGCTGAGCGTCGGCGGGCTGATGCCGAGTTTTCTGGCGATTAGCAATCCGCAGACGCCATCATCTACGAGATCGCCGTAAATCTGCTTGCCGAAATGTTTTCGCGGGCTTTTCAGCCATTCCAGCACGAGGAGGCGCTTGTCGTTCGCCAGCGCCTTGATGACGTTGATTTTCATAATTAGCCACTTTGCAAACTTACAAATTCATGTAACAGTAAAACATGCGGAGCGCAACGGGAGGAAACATGGCTAACCAGCAGGCCTATTCGATCAA
>JBGTJO010000209.1:0-5011 GCA_041745135.1 Aestuariivirga sp.
AGCTTGACCTTCACCGCATCGCCTTCATTGACGACGTCGGTCACCTTGTTGACGCGGCGGGGCGCAAGCTCCGAGACGTGCACGAGGCCATCCTTGGCGCCGAAGAAATTCACGAAAGCGCCGAAGTCCACGACCTTGACCACCTTGCCATCGTAAATCTCGCCGAGCTCCGGCTCCGACACGATGCCCTTGATCCATTTGAGCGCGGCGGCGATCGCCGTGCCCGAAGCGGAGGCGACCTTGATGGTGCCGTCGTCTTGGATGTCGATCTTGGCGCCGGTCTTTTCCACGATCTCGCGAATCACCTTGCCGCCGGTGCCGATCACTTCACGGATCTTGTCGGTGGGGATTTTAAGAGTCTCGATGCGCGGCGCATGTTCGCCAAGACCCGGACGCGCCTTCTCCAGCGCTTCTGCCATCTTTTCTAGTATATGCAGCCGGCCATCCTTGGCCTGCCACAGCGCCACCTTCATGATCTCCTCGGTTATGCCGGTGATCTTGATGTCCATCTGCAGCGCGGTGACACCGTTGGCAGTGCCCGCCACCTTGAAGTCCATATCGCCCAGATGATCCTCGTCGCCGAGAATGTCCGAGAGCACGGCAAAGCGGTCACCTTCCTTGATCAGGCCCATGGCGATACCCGCGACTGGAGCCTTGAGCGGCACGCCCGCATCCATGAGCGCCAGCGAAGAGCCGCACACCGTCGCCATCGAGGATGAGCCATTTGACTCGGTGACCTCCGAGACGACACGGATGGTGTAGGGGAACTGATCGGCGGGCGGCAGCATGGGATGTATGGCGCGCCAGGCAAGTTTGCCATGGCCGATTTCACGCCGTCCAGCACCGCCCATGCGGCCCACTTCGCCCACTGAGAAGGGCGGGAAGTTGTAGTGCAGCATGAACGTCGCCTTATAGGTGCCATCGAGCGAGTCGACATATTGCTCGTCCTCGCCGGTGCCAAGCGTCGTCACCACCAGCGCCTGCGTTTCGCCCCGGGTAAACAGCGCCGAGCCATGGGTGCGCGGCAAAACGGAGGCTTCCGCCACGATCTGACGCACGGTCTTTGTGTCGCGGCCGTCGATCCGCGAGCCCGTATCGAGGATCGTGTTGCGGACGACATCCTTCTCGAGATGCTTGAAGGCATCGGCCACTTTCTGCGGGCTAGGTGCATTCTCCTTGCCCTCGCCGGTGAGCGCCGCCAGCACCTTGTCCTTGGCACGGGCTAAGGCCTCATGGCGGTCTTCCTTCTTGATCACGGCATAGCCCGCGCGAACCTCGTTTTCCGCAAGCTTTTGCACTTGGGTATAAAGCGCCGCCTCGTCGGGCGCTGTGAAGTCGCGAGGGCTGCGCGAAGAACGCTCAGCAAGCCGGATGATCGCATCGATGACCGGCTGGAACCCCGCATGGCCGAACATGACAGCGCCCAGCATCATCTCTTCCGAGAGTTCCTTGGCTTCCGACTCGACCATCAGCACCGCATCGCTGGTGCCAGCGACCACCAGATCGAGTGTCGACGTCTTCATCTGCTCTTGAGTAGGGTTCAGCACATATTCGCCATCGATCACGCCAACGCGGGCGCCGCCGACCGGCCCCATGAACGGAATGCCCGAGAGTGTCAGCGCCGCTGATGCGCCGATCATGGCAACAACATCGCTGTCATTCTCAAGATCGTAGGAGAGAACCGTGGCGATGACTTGCGTCTCGTTGCGGAATCCCGCCGGAAACAGCGGGCGGATGGGCCGGTCGATCAACCGCGAGACAAGCGTTTCCTTTTCGGTGGGCCTGCCCTCGCGCTTGAAATAGCCGCCAGGGATCTTGCCCGCGGCATAGGTTTTTTCCTGATAGTTGACGGTTAGCGGGAAAAAATCGATTCCCGGTTTCTCCGAGCGCGCCGCAACCGCGGTCGCCAGCACGGTAGTTTCGCCATATGTCACCAGCACGGCGCCATCGGCCTGACGGGCCATGCGCCCGGTTTCGAGCCTGAGACGCTTGCCGCCCCAGTCGAGTTCTTCAACGTCGATATTAAACATGTACTTATCCTTGCTGCCCTTCGCCGCCACCAACTGGTGGCAGGCTCCCCTCTTGGGCGTCCTCGGTCCTGCCCTATTGCCGGACCGCATGGTTTTGGGGAATGTCCGCCGCTGCTAGCGGCGGATGTCGAGACGCTTGATCAACGCCTGATAACGGTCTTCGTCCTTCGATTTCAGATAATCGAGGAGCGAACGGCGCTTGCTCACCATGGTGAGCAGCCCGCGCCTAGAGTGGTTGTCCTTCTTGTGAGTCTTGAAGTGCTCGGTCAGGTAGTTGATGCGTTCCGTCAGGATCGCCACCTGGACTTCGGGTGAACCCGTGTCACCGGCCTTCGTCGCATATTCTTTCACGAGCGCTACCTTGCGCTCCGCAGTCATGGTCATTCGGCCATCTCCAGCTACAAGTTAAACAGGCGCTTCGGCTTGAGCGC
The DNA here is from genome assembly GCA_041745135.1 of Aestuariivirga sp. Classification (GTDB taxonomy): domain Bacteria; phylum Pseudomonadota; class Alphaproteobacteria; order Rhizobiales; family Aestuariivirgaceae; genus Aestuariivirga. Next base: position 2,462 of record JBGTJO010000209.1, read on the forward strand.
TCCCTGCTCGATGCTGCAAATGCCGAGGGGCTTTGCACCCCAGGTCACCAAAACCGCATCGAGGGCTACGGGAGCGTTCGCACCTCTGAGCAAGACTTGTTGGCCTTGCTTCAGGCGCTGGGCTTGCCGCTCGTCTATGGCCAATGCCGGGATGCCGTCCAGCATGGTCTCGATCGGGCGGAGAACCCCGTTCATGGCATTATCGCCGGGGGCCTTATGGCGTAATTCCTCAAGGGTTTCCAGCGGAATCATATGAGCTTCGGAAAGCGGCCCGACGGCCACCCGCCGCAAGCTTGAGACATGGCCAAAACAGCCCAACCCCCGGCCCATGTCGCGCGCCAACGCCCTGATATACGTGCCCTTGCCGCACGTGACCTCAAAGGTCGTGTGGTCTTCGTCCGGCATATCCAAAAGGCTAAGTTTTTCGACGGTGACCGCGCGTTCCGCAAGCTCCACCGCCTCACCCGCCCGGGCCAGATCATAAGCCCGCTCACCCGCGACTTTGATGGCCGAGAATGCCGGGGGCACCTGCAATATCTTACCCTCGAAGCGAGGGATTATCCCCTCGATTTCACGCCGCGAAGGCCGCACCGCTGAGGTCGCGGAAACCTTGCCCTCCAGATCACCGGTGGTGCGCTCCTCTCCCCACGCAACGGCGAACCGATAGACCTTTCGCCCCTCCATGGCCCACTGTACGGTTTTCGTGGCTTCACCCAGCGCAATCGGCAGCAGTCCCGACGCCAGCGGATCGAGCGTCCCACCATGCCCCGCCTTCTCCGCGTTGAACAACCAGCGCACCTTGGCTACAGCCTGCGTCGATGTCATGCCGAGTGGCTTGTCGAACGCGACCCAGCCGTGAACCGGCTCTCCGCGCTTCTTCATTTTTTAGGATCAAGATCCCGCACCACCGCCGGGCTTCGCAGCAGTTCGTCGATCTTGCCCGCATAATCGAGCGCCGTATCGATGCGAAAGCGGATTTCCGGCATGAATTTCATTTCAACTTTCGGCGCCACGAGACCGCGAATATATTTGCGGTTGCGATTGAGCGCCTCAAGCGTGAGCTGCTCCTTGCCAGCAACAAGTGAGCGCACATAGGCGGTGGCGATTTTTAGGTCTGGCGACATCTGCACCTCAACCACCGTGGGATCGAGCCGTTCAAGTTCCGGGTCGCCGGTTTCGCCGCGCAGGAAGATTTCCGCCAGCGCGTGACGGATTAGTTCGCCGGCGCGAAGCTGCCGTTGCGAGGGTTGCGAGGCCTTGCTCAACCCATCTTCTCATAAGCAGCGAGGCGCTCATCGAGCGTACCGGTGTGGAGTTCAAACAAGTGGTTGTCATAGTCGTGGAAATAGATCGACTGGCCCTCGCCATCAATGCGATGGCGCGGCTCCCTGATATCGAGACCGAGCGTTTCAATCGCCCGCCTGCATGCGCTGAGCTTCGCTGCATCGATTTTGAAAGCGACGTGATTGTAGCTCTTTTCGGTATGTCCCCTGCCTTCCATGATTGCGATCCAAAGGCCGCCAGCCATGAAAAACTTCTCCTTCGAAACCGAAAACGTCTTGCCGCGACTCGAATAGACTTCGACGCCACCTAATACTTCAACGATGATGCGCGCCATCTTGTCGAGATCGTTGACGACAAACGTGATGTGGCTCAGCCCGCTGATCACCGGTTGAAACGTCAGGCCAGCTTGCGCTCGATCCGCTCCACCCGGAAGCATTCGATCACATCGCCTGCGCGCATGTCCTGGTAGCCTTCGAAGGCCATGCCGCATTCCTGGCCGGCCTGGACTTCCTTGACCTCGTCCTTGAAGCGCTTGAGCGTCGAAAGGGTGCCTTCGTGGATCACCACATTGTCGCGGATGAGCCGCACCTTGGCGCCGCGCTGAACGACGCCTTCGGTGACTTGGCAGCCCGCCACCTTGCCAACTTTGGTGATATTGAAGACTTCGAGAATCTTCGCATTGCCGAGGAACGTTTCGCGCATCTCGGGTGCCAACTTGCCGGACATGGCGGCTTTGATGTCGTCCACCAAATCGTAGATGATGTTGTAGTAGCGGATCTCGATACCAGCGCGCTCTGCCGCATCCCGCGCCTGGGCGCTGGCCCGGACGTTGAAGCCAAGCACCACCGCACCGGAGGCGGTCGAGAGGCCAATATCGCTCTCGTTGATGCCGCCCACCGCATAGTGAATGACGCGAGCTCCGATCTCCTCATTGCCGATCTTCTCCAGCGCCTGGACGATGGCTTCGGCTGAGCCCTGCACATCCGCCTTGACGAGGATGGGGAACTCCTTCATCGCCCCCTCCTTCATCTGGCTCATCATCTGTTCAAGCGATGACCGGCCAGCCGAGGTGCCGCGCGCATCGCGGCGCTTCCTGTCGCGGTAATCGGTGATCTCGCGGGCCCGCGCTTCGGTCGGCACCACGTCGAACTGGTCGCCGGCTTCCGGCGCTGAGTTGAGACCGAGAACTTCGACGGGGCTCGAAGGCCCGGCTTGTTTAACCTGATCGCCCTTGTCGTTGACCAGGGCGCGAACCCGGCCCCAAGC
>JBGTJO010000210.1:0-19249 GCA_041745135.1 Aestuariivirga sp.
AAGAACAGGAAAAACCGGTCGCGGGTCATTTTCCAGAAGCGGATGAAGAACAGGCTGGCGATAAAGCAGGCCATGGCGATCGCGCCGAGCAGCATCAGGTCCATGGGCGTCCTACTCCTTGTTCCAGATCAGGCCGTACAACAACACCAGCATCGATATGATAGTGACGACATAGCGCCAGGTGGCGAGATCCTCCATCGGCACGATGAGCTTGTCGAAGATGAGCAGAGCATTGGCGAGGGTGAGGCCCGCGAAGCAAAGCGAGCCCCAGAGCAGCAATTTGTATTGGCTCTTGTGATAGGCCTTGAGGAGCAGATAGGCGCTGAGGAACGCCGTGAGCGCGCATAAGCCATATATGACGCCAGCCATACTCAGTCCTTTCTTCTTATCTTGAAGGCATCGGCGAATTCCTGAACCTTGGTCTTCGACTTCGAATGAATGAGATGAGTTATCGGAATAAGATACTGTCGGTACAGATCGGCGGCGCGCCCGATGCTCCGATCCATCCCGGCATTGGGCTGATACCGGTATGAAACGGAGGGTTGCGTGCCGATCGGCACGAGAATTTCCCGCGCCGCCAGTTGTGCTAGCGAATTGGCTGTTTCCTGCTCGTTGGCGAAAATACTTCCGGCCACCGCTTTCGCAGTCAGCTCTTTTGATCGATCGGCGCGCAGCAGCAAGAGCGCTTCCCACTGAACGATGGAATCAATGTTTCGAAGGAAAAACTGCTGGATGTCTTCGGGAATGAGTGGGTCGGTCATGGGGCCATGTTGCTGGTATGGTCCTTGTGATCCGGAATGAATGGTGCCGCTTGCGTGACTCGAACACGCGACCCCCGCATTACGAATGCGGTGCTCTACCGGCTGAGCTAAAGCGGCACTAACCGCAGCGAGCGATAAACGGTTTCGCCCGGTATTTCAACCGTCGGTGACGGCGGCCCGGCGGGCATCAGCTTCAAGCCCCGGATCGTCTGGCGGCCTTATGTATTCAACGGTGCGCGGCTGCTCCACGGGCTTTGGTTGCGGTTGCACGGGAGCAATGGCGGCAATGGGCGGCGTCTCGGCAATCCGATCCTCTTCCGCCGGCATATCGAAGGGCGACTTCCATTCACAGGGGACGATCTCGCCGGAGACGGGCGAAACCGGAGTCCAGCGCGGACTTGCCACCCCGTCGGAGACCCAGATCGGATCGCGCGGCGCCTTGATGGCGCGGGCCAGCCACTCGCGAGCGCGACCCCTGTCGCCCTGGCCCTCTTCGATATCGGCCATCAGAACACAGAGTCGCGCCTGCGGCTGGTTCGCCAAGTATGGCTCCAGCGTCTTGCGGCCAACATCCCAGCGTTGCGCCGCGGTGGCGGCGCGGGCCAGCGCATAGGCGCCTTCGAGGCCGCCGGCATTTTCTCTCACAAGATCGCGCACCCGTTCGAAGCGCGCCTCCGGGCCATCGCCGGGTTTCAGATGGGCATCCACTTGGGCTAGATCGGGATGGGGCGAACGGCTCCAAGCATCGCGCAGGATGCGGCTGGCCTTCCGGGGAGAACCTTGGGCGATGTGGATGCGGGCGGCGACGAGGGCTGCGGGAACGAGGCCCGGGTCGAGCTTGTGGGCGCGGGTTGCGAGGGTGAGCGCGTTGACGGTGTCGTGGTCTTCAAGTGCTAACGCTTCGGCCGTAAGCAAGGCCGCCTGTTTGCGGTTTCCCTCTTCGCCTGTGAGAAGGCCGGACTTGGCTTGCTGAGCTAATGTCGCGGCGGCGCCGATCCAATCCCTGGAGAGCGATTGCAATTGCAATATCGCCGCGGAGGCCCAGGCGAGGCGCGGGTTAAGTTTGAGCGCGCGTTCGGCATGGAGCTTGGCTTCCGAGATATTGCCCGCCTGGCGAGCTTCGCTGAACAGGCCGCGAAGGCCGAGAGCCTCCGTCTCCGGTGATTTCGTCATCGCCTCGAAGATACGCTTGACGGAGGCGCGGTCGCCCTTGAGCTGGGCGGCTTGCGCCGCCAGCACATTCACCAGCGGCTCATCGGCCAGGGCATTCCCGGCGATCGCTGCATGTCTCGAGGCGGCGGCCGCATCGCCGGCGCCGGCAGCGATAATGCCGCGCGATAATGATTCATAGCCTTTGCGATTTTTGCGGAAGCGCCAGTATTCGCCCATCGAGCGGGGGCTTCGCCACAGGCGGCGGAACAGCCCCCACAGGTAAACCAAAATGACAAAGGCGATGAGGAAAATCGCCACGGCGGCGACCACGGACAACTCAATCTCCTTGCCGCGGCGAACATCGGTGATGGTGATGGTGCTGGGATAATCGGCGAGCCAGGCAAAGGCCGCCGCCACCGCCACGAGAATAGCAAAGCGCCAGAGGAGGCGGATCATTGTCCGCCGCCCCGAGCCGTGTTCACCAGATTGACGGCTTTCGCCATGTCTTCGACGGCTGCGTCCAATTTCAGCCGCGCCGCCGCTCTGTCGCGCCAGCGGGCGATGGCTGAGGGCATCTCGCCTTCGGCTGCATCGATCTGCGCGATCGCCTGGGCGAGATCCCCGGTCTCAGAGAGCTTGGCGGCGTTTTCGGCAAGCACTGGCCAATCGGTCTGACCAATATCGCGGATGGTCACAACCGATGACATAGCCCCCCAGAAACCGTCCCAATAACCATCGCCGGCAGCGGACGTATCGGCCGCGGGTTGCGGCAGCGTTGGAATATCGTTGCGCAGCTCGGCGGCAAGGCCTTGGGCGTTGGGCAAGCCCTCGCCGGCGTAGGCGTTCAACACATCATTGCCGCCAACGGCTGGGACCATCTGGAGAACGCGGTCAAGCTCCTGGCGATAGGGCGTTCCCGCGGCGATGTTGGCGCGGATATCGGAGAGAGACTGGCGGAGCGCGTTGACAGCGCTTGCGCCCTCTCCCGTGCCGCTTCCGGCTTTGAGGCTGGCCATGTCCTTTTCCAGCGCATCAAGGCGCTGGCCAATGGCGGCGAGGGCTGCGGAATCGGTCGTGCCGCCGCCGGCGCTGCCGGCGGTTACCGCATTGCGCAGCGTGTCGAACTCGGCTTTGGCCCCTTGGAGAGATTGTTCCAGTGCGGCCAATCTTTCAGTCAATCCACTCTGCGCGTTGGTTGCATCCTTGACCGCGGCTTCCAGGGAGGATGCGATTTGACGCGCCTGATCGGCGTTGGTGCTGACGGCGAGGAGCTGCTCGCCGGTATTCTTGGCATTTGCCTCGATCGTTTCGACACGGGCTTGCAGGCCCTGCATCCGGTCGGTTGGGAAATAAGAGGAAAGCACATCGCGATAGAGCCAGGCGCCAGCCAAGAGACCGACGATCAATGCGGCGAGAATCCAGGCGGAGGATTTTTTGGCGTTACGCAGCTGTGGCGGCGGAGACGTTTCGGGTGCTTCGGCGTCCGGCTCAGGCGTCACGTCTTCGGCCGCAAGGTCGAGCACCTGCGGCTTGAGGGCCGGATCGGCATCGTCTCGTGAATCTGTCGTCATGTCTTGGGACTAGCGGGTTCCGTATGCCGGTTCAAGAAGCGCCAGCATGGCGGATTCGTCCGGCGACTTTGCGACGGTGCGGGGCCAGGTTTTCGGAAGCGCTGCTGCGACATTTTTGGAGAGACAATAATAGTGAGCCGCTGCCGCCTGCCCGGCCAGCCCCACGTCCCAGATGATCTTGCACCAGATGCGGGCGCTGCGCGGTGAATAGAGCAGCACGCCATCCGCTGTGCGGGTGCGGAGTGCCGCGGCCGCGAGGCCGGGGTCCTTCGCCTGCACCGCGTCATAGACAATGGCGCGCCAGCAATCGAAGCCTGCCGTGTTAAGCTGGCCTTCGAGGTCGCCCGCTGTTTCGTTGCCTGAGAGGTAAAGAATAGGACCGGCGCCGGGTTGAAGCGTCTTACGAACATGCGCCACTAGGCCGTTGATATCGCCGCCCTCCGCTTCAACATTCAGGAAGCCTGCGTCCTTCGCCGCATGCAACGACTGCGGACCGACTGTCAGCATCCGGATTGATTTTAATTCCTCATGTCCGGTAAGCGCGCGGATGCCATTGGCGCTGGTAACGACGATGGCCTGATAGGGAAGCTTACGGATGAAGACGGGCGAGCGCGGCACGATGCGAAGCAGCGGCAAGAGGATGACGTGGTGGCCCATGGCTTCCAGCTTTGCCCTAAGCGGACCGCCATCCTCCTCGGGGCGTGTGACGATAAGGTTCATGTAAAAGCGATAAGAGCGCCGCCGCGGGCTTTCACCTCTTCACCGGCATCGCGTCCCATGCGTTCGGCATCGGCGGGTGAACCTTCGCGTACGGTTTCGAAGCAATGAGCACCATCAAGAGTGAGAGCGTGGCCGCGGAAGCGCAACTTACCGTTGCTAAGTGTCGCGTGACCTGCGAGCGGCGTGCGGCAGGAACCATCAAGTGCCGCGAGGAAGGCTCGCTCGCAGGAAACGGCGGTTTCCGTATCGCGATGGTTGATCGGCGCCAGCAGGGCGCGAGTGGCTTCGTCACTCTTTCTGATTTCGAGGCCGATGGCGCCCTGGGCAATGGCGGGCAGCATCACGTCCATGGCGATGAGCGCGGTGATTTTATCGGAGAGACCAAGCCGGTTGAGGCCCGCCGCGGCGAGGAAGGTCGCGTGCGCGGTACCCTCGGCAAGCTTGCGCAGCCGCGTCTCCACATTGCCCCGGAACAAAACCGATTTGAGGTCGGGCCGCAGCCGCGAAAGTTGGGCGGTGCGGCGGACAGAGGAAGAACCGACAATTCCGCCCCGCGGGAGATCGGCAATAGTTGCCGCGACGGGACTGAGAAAAGCTTCGCGCGCGTCTTCACGCGGCAGCAGTGTCGGTATCACGAGTCCGCCTGGCAGGCGTGCGGGCATGTCTTTCATGGAGTGGACCGCGAAGTCGATCGCTCCCTCGAGCAGCGCTTCCTCGATTTCTTTGGTAAACATGCCCTTGCCGCCCACTTCGGTGAGCGGGCGGTCGCGGATGCGGTCGCCGGTTGTGGTGATGGCGAGGATTTCGATCTCGTTCTCGCCGAACCCATGGGCCGCCATCAAGCGGGCGCGCGTCTCGCGGGCCTGGGCCAAGGCCAGGGGCGACCCTCGGGTTCCGATTTTCAGGCGGGGCATTTGCAAGTGATATCCGGGCGATGCTAGAGCGGGCACCTCTTAGACCGATTGAATGGGAACGTCATCAGCCCCCATGGCCGCAGCGGCGACACATATCCTCGGCATCGAAACCTCCTGCGACGAAACCGCCGCCGCCGTGGTTCGCCGCAATGCCGATGGCTCGGGAGCGATCCTCTCCAATATCGTCCGCTCGCAAATTGCCGATCACGCGCCCTATGGCGGCGTCGTACCCGAAATCGCGGCGCGGGCCCATGTGACGGTGCTTGACTGGCTCATCAAACAGGCGTTGGCGGAATGCCGCTTGGCATTTCGCGATATGGATGGGATCGCTGCAACGGCGGGTCCGGGATTGCTTGGCGGCGTCATCGTGGGGCTCACCACGGCGAAGGCGATTGCGCTGGCTCACGGCAAGCCGTTGCTCGCGGTCAATCATCTCGAAGGCCACGCGCTGACACCGCGCCTTATCGGTCCTTGCGCGTTTCCCTACCTGCTTTTGCTGATCTCGGGCGGCCATACACAGTTCCAGAGCGTTGAAGGTGTTGGGCGCTATCGCCGCCTGGGTACGACGATCGACGATGCGCTGGGAGAAGCATTCGACAAGGTGGCGAAGCTTGTCGGGCTGGAATTCCCGGGCGGACCGCAGGTGGAGATGAAGGCGCGGCGCGGCAATGGTCGGCGCTTCGATTTTCCACGGCCGCTGAAGGGCCGGAACGACTGCAATTTCTCTTTCTCAGGATTGAAGACCGCGGTGCGGGAGGCGGTGCACGATATGGGCACGCTGTCGGAGCAGGATGTGGCGGATGTGTGCGCCAGTTTCGAGGCTGCCATCGCCGAAACGATGGAAGACCGGCTTGATCGGGCCATCGAAGCGTTCCGCGAGATTCACCCTGATGTGGCTGCGCCAGCGCTGGTTGTGGCTGGTGGCGTTGCGGCGAACGCAGCGCTTAAAATTGTATTCGAGCAGCAGGCACGGGCGCATGGATTCCGGTTGATCGTGCCCCCGCCTGAGCTCTGTACCGACAATGCCGCGATGATCGCCTGGGCCGGGGCGGAACGGCTGGCTTTGGCCCTTGTGGACGATCTCGATGCCCCAGCGCGGGCGCGCTGGCCACTCGATCAAACCTCCACTCCCATTTACGGCTCGGGCAAGCTTGGGGCCAAGGCATGAAGTACCGCATCGGAGTTGCCGGTGCTGGCGCCTGGGGGCGGGCGCTGGCCCATGTGGCGGGGCTGGCGGGGCATGACGTATCGATCTGGCCGCGCGGACATGTTCCGGAGGGACGCTTCTGCGATGCCATTTTCCTTGCTGTTCCGGCACAAGTGGCGCGCGAGGTTTTGAAGGTCATCAAGCCTGCCGTGCCAAAAGGCCAGCCGCTTATAATTGCCGCCAAGGGGATCGAGCAATCGACCGGCCGTTTCATGAATGAAGTGGTTGCCGATGTGCTGCCCGATGCGAAGGCTATGGTGCTCTCGGGCCCCAGCTTCGCCGCCGATGTCATGCGCGGGCTCCCGACGGCGGTGGTGCTGGCGGCGGAAACCTTGGTCCAAGCCGCGGAATGGGCCGAGGCGCTGACCACGCCTTCTTTCCGCATCTATAATTCCGACGATGTGCGCGGCGTTGAGATCGGGGGTGCGTTGAAGAATGTTCTCGCCATCGCGTGCGGCATCGCCGATGGCCGGGGGCTCGGCGATAGCGCGCGCGCTGCTTTGACGACGCGCGGCTTTGCGGAGATGGTGCGCTTCGGGCGCAAACTTGGCGGCAAGCCTGAAACTCTGATCGGGCTGTCGGGGCTGGGTGATCTCCTGCTCACATGCTCCAGCACGCAGTCGCGCAATTATGCGTTCGGACTCGCGATTGGCGCGGGGCGCACGGTGGCGGAGGCTTTTGCACAAGCGATTGGCGTCGTCGAAGGGGCATTCACCGCAAAGATAGCATTTGAACTGGCGCAGCGGCATCGCGTTGAAATGCCCATCGTCGATGCGGTTCATGCCATTGTGGACGGCAATGCAAGCCCCGATGCGGAAATCGCGAGATTACTGGCGCGACCCGTGGGGCGGGAAATGGAGACGGCGTGATGGCCTATTGGTTATTCAAATCCGAGCCCGATGTGTGGTCCTTCGAAATGCAAAAGGCCAAGGGCAGGGCGGGCGAGGAATGGACCGGGGTTCGCAACTATCAGGCGCGCAACCATATGCGGAACATGAAGCTGGGCGACAAGGGGTTCTTCTATCATACGGGCGATGAGAAGGCGGTGGTCGGCATTGTCGAGGTGACCAAGCTCGCGCACAAGGATTCAACGGCGAAGGAAGACGCTTGGGAGTGCGTCGACGTCAGAGCACTTGTGGATGTGCCCAAGTCAGTCAGTCTGGAGGTCATCAAGAGCGATCGGCGCCTCAAGAACATGGTGCTCGTCAACAATTCGCGTCTCTCGGTGCAGCCGGTTACGGCGGAGGAATGGAAGATGATTTGCGATCTTGGCGGCGTGAAGCTGCCGCCCAAGCTGGACGGCTGACCGATGTCCGGAAAAGCTTATGGGGTGCCGGCGGCGTGGAAGAAGAAGGCCCATGTCGATGAGGCCGGTTACGCCAGGATGTATGCTCAATCGGTCAAGGACCCGGCAAGGTTCTGGCGCAAGCAGGCGAAGAGGCTCGACTGGTTCAAGGCTCCAGCCAAAATCAAAAACACGAGCTTCGAATATCCGAATGTCTCGATCAAGTGGTACGAAGACGGCGTTCTCAATGTCTCATGGAATTGCATCGACCGGCATCTGAAGGAGCGTGGGCACCAGACGGCGATCATCTGGGAAGGGGACGATCCCTACTACGACAAGAAAATTACCTACAACGAATTGCATGAGCAGGTCTGCCGCTTCGCCAATGTCCTGAAGAAAAACGGTGTCAAGCGGGGCGATTGCGTCACCATTTATCTGCCGATGATTCCGGAAGCAGCTTATGCCATGCTGGCCTGTACGCGCATCGGCGCGGTTCACTCGGTCGTCTTCGGGGGCTTCTCGCCGGACTCGTTGGCAGGGCGCATCACCGACGCCAACTCGAAGATGGTCATCACTGCTGATGAGGGATTGCGCGGCGGCAAGAAGATCCCGCTCAAAGCCAACACGGATGCAGCGCTGAAGAAATGCGCGGGCGATGAAAAAGTCATCGTGGTGCGCCGCACGGGGGGCACCGTGAATATGGGCCCCAGTGACATTTGGTATCACGAACAGGCGGCGCAGGTTTCAGCGGAGTGCAAGCCGGAGAAGATGAAAGCGGAGGACCCGCTGTTCATCCTTTACACATCGGGATCAACCGGCAAGCCTAAAGGCGTGCTGCACACGACCGGCGGCTATCTCGTCTATGCGGCAATGACTCATCAATATGTTTTCGATTATCACGATGGCGATATCTACTGGTGCACGGCGGATGTCGGCTGGGTGACGGGGCACAGCTACATCGTCTATGGACCGCTGGCCAATGGCGCCACCACGCTGATGTTCGAGGGTGTGCCCAATTATCCAACAAATTCGCGCTTCTGGGAGGTAATCGACAAGCACAAGGTGAACATTTTTTACACCGCGCCAACCGCAATCCGTGCCTTGATGGGAGCGGGCGAAGAGCCGGTGAAACGCACCTCGCGCAAATCGCTCAAGCTCCTCGGTTCAGTCGGCGAACCGATCAACCCGGAAGCGTGGGAATGGTATCACCGCGTCGTGGGCGATGGCCGTTGCCCTGTTGTGGACACCTGGTGGCAGACGGAGACGGGCGGCATTCTTATTACACCGCTTCCAGGCGCCACGAAACTCAAGCCCGGTTCGGCGACGAAACCATTCTTCGGCTGCCGGCCGGCGCTGGTCGACGAGAACGGAGCTATTCTCGAAGGTGCAGCATCTGGCAATCTCGTCATTCTTGACTCATGGCCGGGCCAGATGCGGACGGTGTTCGGCGATCACCGGCGGTTCGTCGAAACCTATTTCTCCACCTACAAGGGAAAGTATTTCACCGGCGATGGCTGCCGCCGCGATGAAGATGGCTACTACTGGATCACCGGTCGCGTCGACGATGTGCTCAATGTTTCCGGCCACCGGCTCGGCACGGCGGAAGTGGAGTCCGCGCTTGTCAGCCACAAGCTGGTTTCGGAAGCCGCCGTGGTCGGCTATCCGCACGATATCAAAGGGCAGGGCATTTACTGTTATGTGACTCTGATGGCCGGCGAGCAGGGCGGAGACGATCTTCGCAGAGACCTTGTGACTCATGTGCGCAAGGAGATCGGCCCGTTAGCGAGCCCTGACAAAATCCAGTTTGCACCGGGGCTTCCCAAGACCCGCTCCGGAAAAATCATGCGGAGGATTCTCCGCAAGATCGCCGAGGATGATTTTGGAGCGCTCGGCGATACATCCACGCTTGCCGATCCGGCGGTGGTGGATGATTTGATTGCGAACCGGCAGAATCGGCGGGCGTAAACTACCGCTCCACGTTCGTCACCCCAGCGAAAGCTGGGGTCCCGCTGATGCATAGCGGGATTCCGGCTTTCGCCGGAATGACGGGGATGAGAGATGAGCTTGGCAAATCCTGATCAGCGGCAGGACCTGAACCAGCCCAGGTCAAAATGGAAATGGTCGGCATGGTCGGCGTTGTAGTTTGGACTCAGCACTACTTTAAACAAGTCACAGGCCCGGTTGCGAACCTCGCGCAGAAAACGCGCGGCGGGACCGCCGCCGGGCCAGTCATTCTTTAACGAGATGCTGCGGCCGTCGGCCAGTTGGAAGCCCGCCAGATCGAAGGCATTGGCGGTGGCGTGCTCGCTCTGCCGCCAACTGCCGCGGATGGTGCGGCAGGAGTAGCTGCCGAAATGGTGGATGCGGGCCACATCGGAACCGAAATAATTGCGAGCCAAAGGCTGAATGCCGTGGCGCTCAAGCAAATAGAGCCGGAGCGCCACATCGCAACGCATTTCCTCCGCGTCCAAATAGGCGCGCGAGAGGCGGGAAAGCGTTACGGTGCCGCTTCGTTTGCAACCGGGCGCATCGGTTCGTTCCGGCATCGCCTCGACGTCCACGCCCGCTTTGCGCAGAACCGCCATGCAAGCCGGAGTGTTGCCGAACAACATGCGCAGCTTCAGACCTGTCAGAAGATTGGGCTTGGCGGTGAGATCCAGTTGGACCAGCGGATTGTACGCATCCGGGATACGGCGCGTCACCACCGCTGCGAACATGATCGCCGCGATCAGCAGTATAACCAGAACAAGGCCCGAGAACCTGGAGAGCAGCCGCATGCGTTATCTGTGTTGAACGCCGTAATGCGTTGGAATTGCGGCATTTGCGATATTGCGGCCTGCCAGCTAGAACTGCGGTGAGCCGAGGGGAATGGGAATCATGGCTGAAACGAAACCGGCGGCGCGGCCGCTGTCGCCGCATCTGCAAATCTACCGGCCGATGCTGACCATGATGATGTCCATCATGCACCGGATCACCGGGGGGGCGCTCTATTTCGGTGTGCTGCTGCTGGTCTGGTGGCTTTCGGCCGCCGCGTTTTCCGGCTCTCAATTCAATCAGGCGCAGAGTGTTTTTGGTCATTGGCTCGGAATGATCGTGTTGGCGGGATTCACCTGGGCGCTCATTCATCACACGCTAGGCGGCATCCGCCATTTGATCTGGGATACGGGGCGCGGATTTGATCCGGGTATGATCGAATGGATGGCGCGCGCCAATCTGGCGGGATCGATCATTCTCACCATCGCCCTTTGGGTCGTAGCCTGGGGCATGTTGCAATGACCATGCGAACGCCGCTCGGCAAGGTGCGGGGCCTCGGCTCGGCAAAATCGGGAGCCGAACATTGGCTGCTTGAGCGGGTGGTGGCGCTTGCCAATTTGCCGCTCAATATATTTTTGGTGATTTTCATTCTCGGCCACTTGGGGGCAGATCGCGCCATGGTTGCGGCCAGCGTGGGTCATCCTGTCGTTGGCGCGTTGCTGGCGGTTTCCCTGATCGCAATCCTGTGGCACATGAAACTCGGCATGCGCACGATCATCGAAGATTATGTGCATGGACCAACCGCTAAATTCACCCTGCTGCTGCTGAACAGCGCCTACACGCTCATCCTCGGCGTCGCCGCGATCTCCGCCATTCTCACGATGAGCTTTGCATCCTGATGGCGGCCTATCCGATTATCGACCATACGTTCGATGTGGTGGTGGTGGGCGCGGGCGGTGCTGGCCTCCGCGCTACGCTCGGCGCTTCTCAGGCAGGCTTGCGGACAGCGTGCATCACCAAGGTTTTTCCGACACGCTCGCATACGGTGGCGGCACAGGGCGGCATCGCGGCTTCGCTCGGCAACATGGGCGCGGATGACTGGCGCTGGCATGTCTATGACACGGTGAAGGGTGCTGACTGGCTGGGCGACCAGGATGCGATCGAATATCTTTGCCGCAATGCGCCGACCGCCGTCTATGAGCTTGAGCATTTCGGGCTGCCATTTTCGCGCACAGAGGATGGCAGGATTTATCAGCGGCCCTTCGGCGGCCATATGATGAATTTCGGCGACGGTCCGCCCGTGCAGCGGACATGCGCCGCGGCCGACCGCACCGGGCATGCCATGCTGCATACGCTCTACGGCCAATCGCTCCGGCATTCTGCGCAATTCTTCGTGGAATATTTCGCGCTCGATCTCATCATGGAAAACGGCGCCTGCCGGGGCGTCATCGCCCATGCGATGGAAGACGGCACCATACACCGCTTCCGCGCCCACAAAACCATTCTGGCGACGGGCGGCTATGGCCGCGCTTATTTTTCTTCGACCTCCGCCCACACCTGCACCGGAGACGGCAATGCCATGGTGCTGCGCGCCGGCCTGCCGCTGCAGGATATGGAGTTCGTGCAGTTTCATCCGACCGGCATCTATGGCGCGGGCTGCCTGATTACCGAGGGTGCGCGGGGCGAAGGCGGCTATCTTACCAATTCGGAAGGCGAGCGTTTCATGGAACGCTATGCGCCCTCCGCCAAGGACCTGGCTTCGCGCGATGTCGTGTCCCGGGCGTGTACCATCGAAATCCGCGAAGGCCGGGGGGTTGGCGCGCAGAAGGATCACATTCATCTGCATCTTGAGCATCTCGATCCCGCCGTGCTGCATGAGCGATTGCCCGGCATTTCCGAGTCGGCCAAGGTTTTTGCGGGCGTCGATGTCACTCGCGAACCGATCCCCATCCTGCCCACGGTGCATTACAACATGGGCGGCATCCCTACGAATTATCATGGCGAAGCCCTGGCCGGCGATCAGGTGGATACGGAAAAAACCGTTCCCGGCCTGCTGGCGGTTGGAGAGGCGGCCTGCGTTTCCGTGCACGGAGCAAATCGCCTCGGCTCCAATTCCCTGATCGACCTCGTGGTGTTCGGACGCGCCGCTGGCTTGAAATGCGCCGAGACGATCAAGCCGGACACTCCACATGCGGATTTACCAGCCAATGCAGGCGAAGCTTCAATTGACCGCTTCGACCGCTATCGCCACGCCAACGGGCCGACGCCGACGGCTGAGCTCAGATTGGCCCTGCAAAGGACGATGCAAGCGGACTGCGCGGTGTTCCGCACCGGCGAGGTGTTGTCCCAAGGCGCAAAGTCAATCGCCGCTATCTGGAAGGGCATCGATAATATACGTGTCACCGACCGCTCGTTGATCTGGAACAGCGATCTAATCGAGACGCTGGAACTGGAGAACCTCATCCTGCAAGCCGCCGTCACCGTCGAGAGCGCATTGGCGCGGCAGGAAAGCCGCGGAGCCCATGCACGGGAGGATTTCAAAGCCCGCGACGACCAGAACTGGATGAAACACACGCTGTCATGGGCTGATGCTGAGAAGCGCAAAGTCACCCTCGGATACCGCTCCGTGCACACTTTCACGCTCACGTCTGATATCGCCTATATCAAACCTAAAGCACGGGTGTACTGACGTGTTCTTTGGGCACAAATTTGATCTTATATATTGGTCGAGCCCCATTGGGCAGCCGATGCTCGTCCAATTCGCATTGCAGGCGTTTTGCCTGCTCGCTTTAGCGGAACGGGGCATTGTTGAATACACCGCGTTCATTTTCCTTTTATTTGGGTGGCTTGTCGTGTCCTTTTTTCTTCTTGTGGCGGCTGTTTCATTGGGTTCTGTGGCGCAAGTTTTGGTTCTTGTACTTTTTCCCGTATCTATTGGCGTCGGGCTCGCGGTTTGGCACCTCGGATCGTCACCACCGAGAAGCAATTGGATCTTGGCGGGTATCTTGGTTGTTGCAGCCGTGCCCATTGCTTTCGGTTGGATGCGTGCTATCCGCAATGGTTCGACGAATAGGCAATAGACCATGGTCGCCTTCACGCTTCCCAAGAACTCCAAGGTCCAGCCGGGCAAGATGTGGCCGAAGCCTTCGGGCAAGAACTTGCGCGAGTTCAAAATTTATCGCTGGAATCCGGATGACGGGAATAATCCGCGACTCGATATCTACACGGTCGATATGGACCAGTGCGGGCCCATGGTTCTCGATGCGCTCATCAAGATCAAGAACGAGCAGGACCCGACGCTGACGTTCCGCCGCTCCTGCCGCGAAGGCATCTGCGGCTCCTGCGCCATGAATATCGACGGCACCAACACGGTGGCCTGCCTGAAGGCATGCTCCGAGGTGAAGGGACAGGTGCGCATCTATCCCTTGCCGCATATGCCGGTGATCAAGGACCTCGTCCCCGATCTCAGCCGTTTCTTTGCGCAGCACCATTCGATCGAACCCTGGCTCAAGACCACCACGGCAACGCCCGAGAAGGAATGGAAGCAGTCTCACGAAGATCGCGCCAAGCTGGACGGGCTTTATGAATGCATTCTCTGTGCATGCTGCTCGACCTCGTGCCCCTCTTATTGGTGGAATGGTGAACGTTATCTGGGTCCCGCTGCTTTGCTCCAGGCCTATCGCTGGCTCATCGATTCCCGCGATGAGTTCACCGGCCACCGTCTCGACAGTTTGGAGGACCCTTTCCGGCTCTATCGCTGCCACACCATCATGAACTGCACCAAGGCTTGCCCCAAGGGCCTCAATCCCGCCAAGGCCATCGCCGAGATCAAGAAGATGATGGTGGAACGGCGCGCCTGAGGCGCAGCATCGAGAAAGTGTAAACCACTTTCGGGGATTTATATTGCGCGGATGCTGGTGACTGGCATCATTCCTGTGGGAGCAGGCATGTTGTCAGCGAGATCAGAGATTATCAAGCTTGCGGTGGTATGGGCTGTTCTCTGTTTGCTGCCGCAAATGGCGGAAGCGGCTCAGGTTTCATCCGGTATGGGCGTGGGGCTCACCATTCAGCCGAGCAGTGCCGGCAGCGAGGAGCGCTCTGTCCGCAAGCAGTCCGTAATAGGGCTAGTCACCAAGGACGTGCCGGAAACCTTCTATACATGGAACGCTGCGGCGATTTCGGTCAAGCGCGCCGGTTTCAAGGAACCGCGGCGTATGAAAAAACAATTGAGCCTCTATTGGTTCGAGGCTAAGCGGCAAGAGACGAGCTTCCAGGTCGCCGTTTCGATGGCTTCAGGCAAGATCGTCCGAGTCGTTCGTTCGTAGGGAAATTCCGTGCATATTCTTTTAGGACTCACTGCGGTTCTGGGTGGTTTCGCCTTGTGGTGGTGGCGCTTCAAGATGGTGAGGCAGGCTGCGGACGAAATCGGCGACGTGGCTGGCCGCGTCTGGGGTCAATACAAACGCAACAAGTTTCGCAAGAAGGTCGAGGATTCGCCGCTGGAGGCCGTCGACGATCCTGTGGCCGCCGCCGTGGTCATGATGCTGGCAGTGGCGAAGGAGGCAGGCCCCATTACTCCCGAAGTGGAAGCAGCCGTGCGTCGGGAAATCACCGGGCAGATGAAAATCGCTGAGCCAACCGAGCTTCTGGTGTTCGGCAAGTGGGTGGGCTCCCATGTGGAGGACGCCAATAACATATCCCTGCGCTACGCCAAGCTTTGGGCCGCGGCCTTGAATATGGAAGAGCGCAGGAACTTCGTGGCCATGGTCGAGCGGGCCGCCAGCCCTCTGACGCCTGCGCAAAATACCAAGATCGCAAAATTGCGCGAACGCCTGGGTCTCACCGCCTAGGCTTATCCGGCCTTTATGTTGCAACTCCTGAAGCAAAGGTTAATGCTTTGTCTCAGGGAGGCACACAATGGTCCGGCCTGGCGTGCTCGCGGCTATCTTCATGGGCCTATCGTCAGCCAACGCTTTGGCAGGGCAAGCCTCCGCCACCTTTCAAGTGGGTATCACGATCGGCGGCGGTCCCCGTTCCGTTCAGGCCGCGGCTCCCGTCAAAACCTATACGTGGGGTGCCGCTCTCATCTCCGTGAACAGAGCAGGCTTCGGTGAGCCGCAGCGGTTGGAGAAATCCGATACGCTCTACTGGTTCCGGGCGAAACGGAAGGGCGGCACCTTCAGGGTCGCGGTTTCGGTTGCCTCCGGCAAGGTCATCAAAATCCTGCCCGGATAACCCTCTCCTCCCGCACTGGTATGGCACTGTGAAAGCGATTATATCCGGGGCCTCTCCGCAGTCCCAACGGATGTTTCATGCTTGCAATCTCACTCGACAGCTTCAAATGCCGTACGACAATCGAGGTGGGTCCCGATACCTATTGCTATTACAGCCTCAAGGAGGCTGAGAAAAACGGCCTCAAGAATATTTCTAAACTACCCTATTCGCTTAAGGTGCTGCTGGAGAACCTGCTGCGTCACGAGGATGGACGCTCGGTCACCAAGGAAGATATCCTAAGCGTAGCGGAGTGGACCTCAAATCGCGGCAAGGTGGAGAGCGAAATCGCCTTCCGTCCGGCCCGCGTGCTGATGCAGGATTTTACCGGGGTTCCCGCCGTCGTCGATCTTGCAGCCATGCGCGACGCCATGAAGAAGCTTGGCCGTGATCCTAGGCAAATCAATCCGCTGGCGCCCGTCGATCTCGTCATCGACCATTCGGTGATGGTCGATTATTTCGCCACGGCCGGGGCCTTCAAGAAGAACGTCGATCTCGAATATGATCGCAACGGCGAACGCTATACCTTCCTCAAATGGGGGCAGGATGCATTCGATAATTTTCGCGTCGTGCCGCCGGGCACCGGCATTTGCCATCAGGTGAATCTCGAATATCTGGCCAAGACGGTGTGGACCAAGACGGAAACGGTCCAGGGCAAGACGGTGACTACGGCCTATCCCGATACGCTCGTTGGCACCGACAGCCACACCACCATGGTGAACGGCTTGGCCGTGCTGGGCTGGGGCGTTGGCGGCATCGAGGCGGAAGCGGCGATGCTGGGGCAGCCCATCTCCATGCTCATCCCGGAAGTGGTCGGCTTCGAGATGATCGGAAAATTGCCTGAGGGCACCACGGCCACCGACCTTGTGCTCACGGTCACGCAGATGCTGCGCAAGAAGGGCGTGGTCGGAAAATTCGTCGAGTTCTACGGACCGGGACTTGCCACGCTGGCCCTTGAGGATATGGCGACAATCGCCAACATGGCGCCGGAATATGGCGCGACCTGCGGCTTCTTCCCCGTGAACGCCGAGACCATAACCTATTTGAGGGCCACGGCACGGCCCGAGACGCATGTAGCTCTGGTTGAGGCTTACGCAAAAGCTCAAGGCATGTTCTGGACGGATGAGGCTCCCGATCCGGTGTTTACCGACAGTTTGTGCCTTGATCTCAAAACCGTGGTGCCCTCGATGGCCGGCCCCAAGCGCCCGCAGGACCGCGTGAAGTTGACGGAGGCTGCCCCCGGTTTCGCCACGGTGATGACGGAGGAGTTCAAGAAGCCCGATGCGCTGTCTACGCGATTCCCGGTGGCTGGCGCCAATTTCGATCTGGGCCATGGCGATGTGGTAATCGCGGCCATCACCTCGTGCACCAACACGTCGAACCCCAGTGTGATGATGGGCGCGGCAATGCTCGCGCGAAATGCAGTTGAGAAGGGATTGTCTTCCAAGCCCTGGGTGAAAACATCGCTGGCGCCGGGAAGCCAGGTGGTTACGGAATATCTCAAATCCTCAGGCTTGCAAAAATATCTGGGTCAGCTCGGTTTCGACCTCGTTGGCTATGGCTGCACCACCTGCATTGGAAATTCCGGGCCGCTGCCGGAGAATATTTCGGAAACGATCAGGAAGAACGATCTCGTGGCGGCGGCCGTACTTTCCGGAAACCGCAATTTCGAAGGCCGCGTCAATCCAGACGTGCGCGCCAATTATCTCGCTTCGCCGCCGCTCGTTGTTGCCTATGCGTTGGCAGGATCGCTGAACGTGAACATCACCGCCGATCCGCTTGGTCATGACCAGCAAGGCCGGCCAGTGTTCCTGAGGGACATTTGGCCTGCCGCTAAGGATGTGGCGGAGTACGTGCGCAAACACGTGACCCGCCAGGCTTTCGCCACACGCTACAAGGATGTGTTCAAGGGCGACGAGCAGTGGCGCAAGATCGAAGTCACCAAAGGACTGACCTATGATTGGGATGGGCACAGCACCTACGTGGCCAACCCGCCCTATTTCGAAGGCATGACTGCGGTGCCGGCACCGGTGACCGATATTGCCGATGCCCGGGTGCTGGGTCTGTTTCTCGATTCAATTACGACTGATCATATTTCTCCCGCCGGTGACATCAAGGCGACTTCGCCCGCCGGCCTGTACCTCAGCGCGCACGGCGTGCAGAAGCTCGATTTCAACTCCTATGGGGCGAGGCGCGGCCATCACGAAGTGATGATGCGCGGCACTTTCGCCAATATCCGCATCAAGAACCAGATGGTCCCCGGCGTCGAGGGCGGTTTCACCAAACATTATCCCTCGGGCGAGCAAATGCCGATCTATGATGCCGCGATGCGCTATCAGACGGAAGGCGTTCCGCTGGTGATTTTCGCCGGCAAGGAATACGGCACAGGCTCCTCGCGCGACTGGGCGGCGAAGGGCACGAAACTTCTGGGCGTCCGCGCCGTCGTTGCGCAAAGTTTCGAGCGCATCCACCGCTCCAATCTGATCGGCATGGGCGTCATTCCCTTGCAGTTCGCCGAGGGCGAAGGCTGGCAAACGCTTGGCATCAGAGGCGACGAGACGATCAGCATCAAAGGATTGTCGGAGGGCCTAACCCCCCGCGCTGCCCTGGTCATTGAAATTTGCCGTGCGGATGGCGTGAAAAGCATGGCGAAGGTGCAATGCCGGATCGATACGCTCGATGAGCTGGATTATTATCGCAACGGCGGCATCATGCCCTATGTTCTGCGCAACCTCGCCAAAGCGGCCTAGCAAGGGAGACGATTACAATGAACTATGTCGATGGATTTGTGCTGGCGGTGCCGAAGAAAAATCTCGCGGCCTATCGGCGGATCGCACGCAAGGCCGGCAAGGTTTGGATGGAGAAGGGCGCGCTCTCTTACACGGAATGCGTGGCCGATGACGTGAAGCCCGGCAAGCTCACATCCTTCCCGCAAAGTGTCAAACTCAAGGTGGGCGAGGTCGTGGTGTTTTCCTGGATTACCTACAAGTCGCGCAAGCATCGCGACAAGGTCAACGCGGCCGTGATGAAGGATCCTTGGGCGGCCAGCATGGATCCAAAGTCGATGCCCTTCGACGCCAAGCGCATGTTCTGGGGCGGCTTTAAGGTGATGATCGAGCACTGAGACGCTGCGCTCTACCACGCATTCGTGATCGGCTCTCAACGGGTCGTGAGTGGTTTGTTCATGGCCGATGGGCGATATTACCCACATGATCGACAACACCACCATGTCGCGCCGGGGAGTTCTCGCCTTGGGAGCGGGTGCGGCCATGGCCGCTCTATCGCGCGGCGGCCTTGCGGCGTCGCCGCGCCCCGTCGTTGTGGAATTGTTTACCAGTCAAGGCTGTTCATCCTGCCCTCCGGCGGATGCGTTCCTGACAGAGCTTCGTTCCATGCCGAACGTCGTCGCCCTTTCCTACCATGTGGATTATTGGGACTATCTCGGATGGAAGGATACGCTCGGCAGCCCGGAGTTCTCGCAGCGCCAGTATGACTATGCGCGGGCCAGGCGGGACATGGATGTCTACACGCCGCAGATGATCGTTGAAGGCGGCAATCATTTTGTCGGCAGCAATCGCGGCCCCGTGCTGGCGGCCATCCGCAAGGCGGAGGCT
>JBGTJO010000211.1:0-25590 GCA_041745135.1 Aestuariivirga sp.
CCGGCCACGGCAATCACCTTCCGGCCCTTAAACGGCGCAGCAAGCTCCTTTAGAATGACAATGGACGGTCCTTCCGGCATCAGGCCAACAATTTATTGACGGCTATTTTCCATCCGGCGTATTTCGCTTCGCGCGTGGCCATGTCCATTTTGGGCGTGAAACGCTTCTGGCGCTTCCAGGCCTTGCCGAATGCGACGGGTTCCGGCAGCAATCCAGATTGCAAACCCGCGAGATAGGCGGCGCCCAAGGCAGTCGTCTCCAGAATTTTTGGCCGATCAACCGGTACCGCAAGAATGTCTGCGAGAGATTGCATGGTCCAGTCGGATGCCGCCATGCCGCCATCGACCCGCAGGATTGTTTCGCCCGGAGCACCCCAGTCCTTCTGCATGGCTTCGAGCAGATCGCGCGTTTGAAAGCAGACAGCTTCCAGCGCCGCCCGCGCCAGCTCCCGGTTGGTCGTAGCGCGGGTTAAACCAAACAGCGCGCCGCGCGCTTCCGCATCCCAGTAGGGAGCGCCCAGGCCCACGAAGGCGGGCACCAGATAGACGCTCTGGTTTGTATCCGCCGCCTTCGCCAGCGCGGCGGTTTCGGAGGCTCGCTTGATGACCTTCAAACCATCGCGCAGCCATTGCACGGCCGCGCCCGCGATGAAGATCGCCCCTTCGAGGGCATAGGTTCTCTCGCCGTTGAGCTGATAGGCGATGGTGGTCAGCAGCCGGTTTCGCGAAGCAACTGCCTTGCCGCCGGTGTTGAGAAGAGCGAAACATCCGGTGCCGTAAGTCGCCTTCATCATGCCGGGGCTGAAGCAGGCCTGGCCGATCACCGCCGCCTGCTGATCACCAGCCACTCCGCCAATTGCAATCGGCTCGCCGAAGAGTTTCGCGCCCGTCATGCCGAAATCGGCGGCGCAATCCTTGACCTCGGGCAGCAGAGAGCGGGGGACGCGGAGGATGCGCAGAAGCGCATCGTCCCATTCGCCTGTGTGTATGTTGTACAGCAGGGTTCGCGAAGCGTTGGTAGCGTCCGTCGCGTGAACTTTGCCGCCGGTAAGGCGCCAGATGAGAAATGAATCGATGGTGCCGAAACATAGATCGCCCCTCTCCGC
The DNA here is from genome assembly GCA_041745135.1 of Aestuariivirga sp. Taxonomy (GTDB): domain Bacteria; phylum Pseudomonadota; class Alphaproteobacteria; order Rhizobiales; family Aestuariivirgaceae; genus Aestuariivirga. Next base: position 1,106 of record JBGTJO010000211.1, read on the forward strand.
CCGTTCGCGGGCGCCTTTCACATGGTCGAGAAGCCAGGCGATTTTCGTGCCTGAGAAATATGGGTCGAGCAGCAAACCGGTAGCTTCGGTGAAGAGCGGTTCTTGTCCTTGAGACTTGAGAGTTGCGCAGAACTCCGCCGTGCGGCGATCCTGCCAGACAATCGCATTGTGGATCGGCTTTCCCGTTTTGCGATCCCAGACCACGACGGTTTCCCGCTGATTGGTGATCCCAATGGCGCGAATGGTGGAGGCTTTGGCGCGGGCCTTCCTCATGGCGCTCTTGCAGGTTGCCAGCACCGAGGCCCAGATTTCTTCCGGGTCATGTTCTACCCAGCCGGACTTCGGGAAGTATTGCGGGAATTCCTTCTGGCTGCTCGCCAAGGGCCGCAGCTTCTTGTCGAAGATGATGGCGCGTGAGGAGGTAGTGCCCTGGTCGATGGCGAGAATGAGCTCCTCCATGGTCAGCTCGCGAGGTGTTTGCGTTTTTTAATCTTTTCAGGCGCGAGATGGAGGTGGAGCGCCTCCTGGTCGGCGCTCGAAAGGTGCAGACCCAGCTTGGAGCGCCGCCACAGAATATCGTCAGCGGTCCGCGCCCATTCCTTTTCAATCAGATGCGCAAGCTCGCGCTCCGTCAGCAGCCCAAAACTTTTGCCCATGTCCTGCGCAAAGCGCGCGCCACCGAAGATGTGTTCCGACTCGGTGCCGTAGGCACGGAAGATGCGCCGCACATTGCGCTGCGTCATGAAGGAATATTTGCGTTGCAAGTCGCCGATGAGCGTTTCCACATCTTCAAACGCAAAGTTGCCGCCTGGAAGCGACGCCGCCGCGGTCCAGGGTTTCCCGGCATGGGGAAAATACGGCGCGATTTGCGCCAGCGCTGCTTCCGCCAATTTGCGGAAGGTCGTGATCTTGCCGCCAAAAATCGACAACAGGGGCGCTTCCTTATCCGGCGCGTCAAGCTTCAACACATAATCGCGGGTGGCTTCATGGGCCTTGCTGGCGCCATCGTCGTAAAGCGGCCGAATTCCCGAATAGGACCAGCGTATCTTTTCGCGGGTAACCGGGCGCTTGAGATATTCACTCACCGAGGCGAGCAGATAATCCGTCTCGTCCTCGGTTATGTGTGGCGCTTCCAGGCCGCCCCTGTGGTCTTCATCGGTTGTTCCAATCAGCGTGTAGTTCTGCTCATAAGGAATGGCAAAGCAAATGCGGTTATCGGAATTCTGGAAGATGTAGCAACGGTCGTGATCATAGAGCTTGTCGACGACGATGTGACTACCTTTGACCAGCCGGATTTTATCAGGTGCGTTTCGGCCCACGACTTCGCCCAGGACCTGGCTAACCCAGGGGCCCGCCGCGTTTACCAGCGCCTTTGCGCGGACCGTCTCTTCCTTGCCAGCGCCGTCGATGATCGTGACTTCCCAAACCCCATCGATCCGCCGCGCCGTCTTGCATTTTGTCCGGGTGCGGATGTCAGCGCCCCGTTTCTCCGCATCGCGAGCGTTGAGCACCACGAGGCGCGCATCCTCCACCCAGCAATCGGAATACTCATAGCCGCGCGTAAACTCTTCCTTGAGCGGCCCTCCCGTCTCGTCCCGGCGCAAGTCGACACTGCGCGTGGGCGGCAGCAATTTGCGGCCTCCGAGGTGATCGTAGAAGAAAAGGCCCAGCCTGATGAGCGCCCGGGGTCTGAGGCCCTGATGATGCGGCAGTACAAAGCGCAGGGGCCAAATGATGTGAGGCGCCGATTTCAGAAGGACTTCGCGCTCGATCAAGGCCTCGCGAACCAGGCGAAATTCATAATGTTCGAGATAGCGCAAGCCGCCATGGATGAGCTTGGTCGACGCCGAAGATGTGCCGGAGGCGAGATCGCCCTGCTCTGCTAGAAATACCTTGAGGCCACGTCCCGAAGCATCGCGCGCGATGCCGCCGCCATTGATGCCGCCGCCGATGATGAATAGATCGTAGATCATGCTGCAGGCTCAGCCTCGCGTTCAGCGAACGTACCCGCGATTTCAAGCTGCACGCCGCTGTGCCGGCATAGATCCACGATTGGTTCGGGCGGAGGCCGGTCGGTCACGAAGATATCGACCTGGGACAGATGCCCGATGCGCACCGGCGCCGACCTCGTAAATTTCATGGCATCGGACACCAGTATGATGTTACGGGCATTGCTGAGAATCGCCTGCGCCGCGCGCACCTCGCGATAGTCGAAATCGAGCATGGCGCCGTCATCGTCGATGGCGGAGACACCCATCACCGCATGGTCCACCTTGAACTGCGCGATGAAATCGACGGCCGCCTCGCCCACGATGCCGCCGTCGGCCTTGCGCAACATGCCGCCAGCCAGGATCACGTCAATCTTGGCGCAGGGCAGCAAGATCGTGGCGACATGAATGTTGTTGGTGATGACCAACAGTCCCTCATGATGAATAAGAGCCCGGGCCACCTCCTCGGTTGTTGTTCCAATGTTGATGAACAGCGAACAATTGTTGGGGATGAGTGCCGCCGCCCGCTTGCCGATGACGGCTTTTTCCTGGGCGGCCAGCTGACGGCGCGCCTCATAGGCCACGTTCTCAACGCCGGAGGACAGCATGGCGCCGCCATGGGTGCGCGCCAACAAGCGGCCGTCGCATAGTTCGTTGAGATCCTTCCTGATGGTTTGCGGGGTGACGTCAAAGCGCGACGCCAAATCGTCGACCAGCACATTGCCCGCCTGCCGTGCGAGCGAAAGGATGTGCTGCTGACGAGGGCTCAAGGCAGGCATGGAAGGTCCACACTCAAAGCGGGCATGTTTTCACTTTTTTTCGCATCGCGCAATATCGCGGGCGCATGATTTTCACCTCTTTGCCTATTGACCTTCGTTTTTATTCGTTTGATAGTTAAGTTAGGCACCAAAATGGATGCCAACCGATAAGGGAGGACGTTCGATGAAGATGAAGCTCCTGGCCACGGCGGCAGCCGCGGCGCTCGCGGTGATGGCGACACCGGGTTTTGCCGACATAGAGGCAGCCAAGAAATGGATCGATTCCGAGTTTCAGCCCTCGACATTGTCGAAGGAAGACCAGATCAAGGAAATGGAATGGTTCATCAAGGCGGCCGAGCCCTTCAAGGGCATGGAAATCAATGTGCTCTCCGAAACCATTCCGACCCACACTTATGAATCTACTGTCCTCACGAAGGCCTTCGAGGAAATCACCGGCATCAAGGTCAATCACCAGCTCCTCGGCGAAGGCGAAGTGGTGCAGGCCGTGCAGACGCAGATGCAGACCAACCGCAATCTCTACGACGCCTACATCAACGACTCCGATCTCATCGGCACGCATTCGCGCCTGCAGAGCGCCGTCAACCTCACCGACTGGATGGCAGGCGAAGGCAAGGATGTCACCAATCCTGGCCTCGATGTCGATGACTTCATCGGCAAGTCCTTCACCACCGGCCCCGATGGCAAGCTCTATCAATTGCCGGATCAGCAGTTCGCCAATCTCTATTGGTTCCGCAAGGATTGGTTTGATCGCCAGGACCTCAAGGACCGTTTCAAGGAAAAATACGGCTATGAACTCGGCGTGCCGGTGAACTGGTCCGCCTATGAGGATATCGCGCAGTTCTTCACCGAAGATGTGAAGGAGATCGACGGCGTCAAGGTCTATGGCCACATGGACTATGGGAAGCGCGCGCCGGATCTCGGCTGGCGCATGACAGACGCCTGGCTCTCCATGGCGGGATCGGGCTCTCCCGGCATTCCGAACGGCCGTCCCATTGATGAGTGGGGCATCCGCATGGAGGAAGGCTCGTGCAACCCCGCTGGCGCATCCGTTGCCCGCGGCGGCGAAACCAACGGTCCAGCTTCGGTTTATGCCGTTGCCAAGTGGGACGAGTGGTTGCGCAAATATGCGCCTCCTGGCGCTGCCGACTATGACTTCTATCAGTCATTGCCAGCACTGAGCCAAGGCAACGTGGCCCAGCAGATCTTCTGGTACACGGCGTTCACGGCCTCGATGGTGGCACCCAAAAGCGACGGCAACAACACGGTCGACGATCAGGGCACGCCGCAGTGGCGCATGGCCCCCTCGCCGCACGGCTCTTACTGGAAGGAAGGCCAGAAGCTTGGCTATCAAGACGCCGGCTCGTGGACTATGTTGAAATCGACACCCCTTGAAAACCGCAAGGCAGCTTGGCTCTTCGCCCAGTTCGCGGTTTCAAAAACGGTGGACGTGAAGAAGAGCCATGTCGGCCTTACCTTCATTCGCGATAGCACCATCCGGCATGAGTCATTCACGGAACGTGCGCCGAAGCTTGGCGGCTTGGTTGAGTTCTACCGCTCGCCCGACCGCGTGAACTGGACGCCAACCGGCATCAATGTGCCCGACTATCCAAAGCTCGCCCAGCTCTGGTGGCAGCAGATCGGCGATGTGAACTCCGGCGCGTTTACCCCGCAGGAGGCCATGGATCGTCTCGCCAGTGAAATGGACACGATCATGGGGCGCATGCAGGCGGCGGACGAAGCCAACAAGGCCTATGGCGGTTGTGGACCTCGGCTGAACGAGGCCAAGGACGCCTCGGAATGGCTGGGCAAGGAAGGCGGCCCCCACGCCAAGCTCGACAACGAGAAACCGCAGGGCGAAACCGTCGCCTATGACGAGCTCGTGAAGCGTTGGACTGAGGCGCAGTAAGCGCGGCTCTCTCCCGTTTTGTCACCCCCGGGGCTTGCCCCGGGGGCTTATGATGCAACATCCTCCCTAAGGTTGCACCATGGGTTGCCGGGCCATCCCTGGACTTGATCCGGGGACCGGCAATGGCAGAATGGGAAAGAACGCGAGAGATAGCCTCACCCAATGTCGCTTGAACTGATCGACATCACCAAGAAGCACGGCGCGGATACTCATATTCATCCCGTCTCGCTCGTGCTTGAAGCAGGATCGTTCAACATCCTCCTCGGCACGACGCTTGCCGGCAAGACGACGCTCATGCAGTTGATGGCGGGCATCCAGAAGCCGACATCCGGGACCATCAAGTTCCGTGGCAAGGATGTGACCGGCGTTTCAGTGCAGAAGCGCAATGTGTCGATGGTCTACCAGCAGTTCATCAACTATCCGAACTTCAACGTCTACGACAACATCGCCTCGCCGTTACGCGTGGCCGGAATGTCCGCCGATGAGATCCAGCGTCGTGTCGGCAAGGCAGCGGAGCTTTTGCGGCTGACGCCTATGCTGAAGCGCAAGCCGAGCGAGCTTTCCGGCGGCCAGCAACAGCGAACCGCAATCGCACGCGCCGTGGTGAAAGATTCCGACATCATTCTTCTCGACGAACCCTTAGCGAATCTCGATTACAAGCTGCGCGAAGAAATGCGCGATGAGTTGCCGAAGCTTTTCGCCGGACGCAATGCCATCGTCGTCTACGCCACCACCGAGCCGACTGAAGCCCTGCTGTTTGGCGGCAACACCGCGACCTTGCACGAGGGCCGCGTGACGCAGTTCGGGCCGACGTCGGCTATCTATCGCAAACCGAAGAACCTCATCACCGCCCAGGTCTTTTCCGATCCGCCCATCAACACCGCCAAGATCACCAAGCGCGGGGACGCCATCACCATTTTTGGCAAGTCGAAGTGGCCGGCCGGCAAAGCGGAGAAAGTCCTTGCGGACGGCGACTACACCATCGGCATTCGGCCCCATCACATTGCCGCCGCGGGCCACGGCAAGGCGGTCGGAACAGTTGAAGGACGGGTGCTGGTCACCGAGCTTTCGGGCTCCGAAAGCGTCATTCATTTTGATATCGACGGGCGGACTTGGGTGTCTCAGTCGCACGGCATCCACCCATTCAGCGTCGGCTCGACCGCGAAACTCTATGTCGATATCGATCAAAGCCTGTTCTTCGGCGCCAACAATGAGTTCATCGCCTGATGAAAACGCAGCGCACAGCCATTGTTTTCCCTTCCCCCCTCGCGGGGGAAGGTGGATCGCGCCGCAGGCGCGAGCCGGATGAGGGGGCTGCTTCAGCGCATAATGCTTCAAATAAGAAATACGGGACCGCCCCCTCATCCGGCGCTTCGCGCCACCTTCCCCCGCAAGGGGGGAAGGGGAAAGCATTCTGATGGCAAAGATAACGCTTCAGAATTTGCGGCATAGTTACCTACCCTATCCTCGGCGCGAGGAGGACTTCGCATTGCAGCGCATGTCGCTGGAATTGGCGGATGGCGGAGCCTACGCCCTGCTCGGCCCGTCCGGCTGCGGCAAGACCACGCTTCTCAATCTCATTTCCGGACTCCTCACTCCGACTGAAGGCCAAATCCTGTTCGATGACAGAGATGTGGCGCACGCAACTCCGGAACAGCGGAATATCGCCCAGGTATTTCAGTTCCCAGTGATCTACGACACCATGACGGTGTACGACAATCTCGCTTTCCCACTGCGCAACCGTGGCGTTGGCGAGGCGGAGGTTGACAGACGCGTGCGCGAGATCGCCGAAATGCTTGATCTCTCGAAAACACTGAAGAGACGAGCTTCGAATCTGACAGCGGACGGCAAGCAAAAGATTTCACTGGGTCGCGGCCTTGTGCGCTCTGATGTCAATGTCATCATGTTCGATGAACCGCTGACCGTCATCGACCCGCACCTGAAATGGCAGCTCCGCTCCAAGCTGAAGGAGCTGCACCAGCGCATCCGGCGCACCATGATCTATGTGACCCACGATCAAACCGAGGCTCTCACCTTCGCCGATCAGGTGGTTGTCATGAACAACGGGCAGGTTGTTCAGACGGGGACGCCCGTCGATCTGTTCGAGCGGCCCATGCACACATTCGTCGGCCATTTCATCGGCTCTCCGGGCATGAATGTCCTGCCCTGCGCGGTGAAGGGCGGCAAGGCGTCCTTCGCCGGTGAATCGATCGCAACAGCCAACGCGCAAGGCTATAAGGGCGACGGCCTTAAACTTGAGCTCGGCGTCAGGCCCGAATTCGTGAAGTTCGCCAAGACGGGCATCCCGGTCGACATCGTGAAGGTCGCAGACGCGGGCCGATTCCGGATCGTGGAAACGCGGGCCAAGGATCACAGCATCAAGCTGCTGGTGCCGGAAGGCGGCGCCATACCCGAGGGTAAGGCTCACCTCGCCTTCGATCCTTCCCATACGCAGATCTACGAGAATGGCTGGATGGTGACAAATGAAGCTCGCGATTAGCTTCACTCAATTTACCCCGTCATTCCAGCGTAAGCTGGAATCCCGCTTGTCGGCCGGGGTAACTCAAAACGCCATGGAGTGTTCCGGCGGGAAGCTGGATTCCAGCTTGCGCTGGAATGACGGGATAAAGAGTTGCCGGGATGACGGGAACGTTGCGGGCACCCGGCCATGAACAAAACCATCAATCAACGCGCTTGGCTCCTGGTGCTGCCCGTCTTCGCGCTCGTCGCCTTCAACGCGCTGATACCGCTCATGACTGTGGTGAACTATTCCATTCAGGAGACCTTCGGAAACAACGTATTCTTCTGGTCCGGCACCACCTGGTTTCGCCAAATTCTGCATGACACCCAATTCCACGATTCACTTTGGCGGCAGATCATCTTTACCAGCCTCGTTCTATTGATCGAGATTCCGCTTGGCCTTGCAATTGCGCTGTGCATGCCACGCCGGGGCCCGTGGGTTTCGGTTTGCCTCGTGCTGATGTCACTGCCGCTTCTCATCCCATGGAACGTCGTGGGTTCAATGTGGAACATCATGGCGCTCCCGGACATCGGCCTTCTCGGCAAGGCGCTCAACGCCATCGGCATTCCCTACAACTATACGCGCCAACCCATGGCGGCGTGGTTCACCGTCATCCTCATGGACGTCTGGCACTGGACGTCGCTTGTCGTTCTCTTGTGTTATGCCGGCCTCGTTTCCATTCCCGATGCCTATTACCAGGCGGCGAAGATTGATGGCGCCAGGCCCTGGGCGGTGTTTCGCTACATTCAGCTGCCAAAGCTCAAACATGTTCTGACGATCGCCATCCTCCTGCGCTTCACCGATTCTTTCATGATCTACACCGAGGTCATCGTACTCACCGGCGGCGGGCCGGGCAGCACCACGAAATTCCTGTCGATCGATCTCGTGCAGAAGGCGCTGGGAGGTTTTGATTTGGGGCCGGCCGCCGCCTTTTCCATCATCTACTTCCTGATCATCCTGTTCCTGAGCTGGCTGTTCTACACGCTCACGATGCGGAACGAGGCCAACTGATGTCGAAGCGCTATATCGTTCCCATCATCTACATTGTTTTCCTGATGCTGCCGATCTATTGGCTGCTCAACATGTCGTTCAAGACGACCAATGAAATCCTTGGCGGCTTCAGCGCCTTCCCGCGGGACTTCACGCTCGACAGCTACCGGACGATCTTCACCGATCCCACCTGGTACAACGCCTATATCAATTCGATCACCTATGTCCTGATCAACACGGCATTGTCGATCCTCGTGGCGTTGCCAGCGGCGTACGCTTTCTCGCGCTATCGCTTTCTGGGCGACAAGCATCTGTTCTTCTGGCTGCTCTCCAACCGCATGGCGCCGCCGGCCGTGTTCGTGCTCCCCTTCGTCAATCTCTATTCGGCCGTCGGCCTGTTCGACACGCCCTGGGCGGTGGCGCTGGCGCACACGCTGTTCAACGTGCCCCTTGCCGTGTGGATTCTTGAGGGCTTCATGTCGAGCGTGCCCAAGGAGCTCGATGAAACCGCCTATGTCGACGGCTACTCCTTTCCGCAATTTTTCCTGCGCATCTTCCTGCCCACGATCTCCGCCGGCATCGGCGTTGCCGCCTTTTTCTGCTTCATGTTCTCCTGGGTCGAGATGCTGTTGGCTAAGAACCTCACATCGGTCGCCGCCAAGCCCATCGTCGCCGCGATGACCAAGACGGCGAGCACCTCAGGCTATGAATTGGGCCTGCTCGCGGCGGCCGGCGTGCTGACCCTCATTCCGGGTGCTGTCGTCATCTATTTCGTGCGCAATTATATCGCCAAGGGCTTTGCCCTTGGCCGCGTGTAGGAGGAAGCCATGGATGCGCCCATTATCTTCTCGGCCCTGTGGTGGCAGGAGCCGCTTGGGACCTGGATGGCGTGGAACCGCGTGTCGATCGCTTTCTTCCTTTTTATCTTCGCCTCGATAGCGGCGATGGGCGTTTGGGAATATTATTCGCCGGGCGGGGGCCCTCGCCATGGCGTCTTCGGCCTGGATACCACTCGCGGCGACCGGCTGTTCATCACCCTCCTCGGCAGCGCCTTCATCTTCCTCGGCTGGCTCGGCGTTTACGGCGATCCGTTATGGGGGGGTCTCGCGCTGGCGTTGATTTGGAGCTTCTTCGTTTTCAGGTGGGTGTAATTAAAAGAACCGTCATCCCGGCGAAAGCCGGGACCCATCGTGGGCCAAATAAGAATCCCTCCGGCACAGTCCGTCACATTGATGGGTGGGTCCCGGCTTTCGCCGGGATGACGAAAAAAAGAACTAGCCGCTGTCCGCCCCGATCAAGTCTTGCCGCGCCAACTCTAGATGGCGGTTGATCTGCTCGACGGCGCCCTGCCCGTCGCGCTGGCGCAAGGCCTCGAAGATTGCCCGATGCTGGCTGTTGTAGACGGCAATTTTCTCCGCTGAGAGGATGAGCTGCTTCATGCGGTCCCACTGGGCATGGAAGCGCACCATATTCACCTGCTGATACATGCGAACGATCAAGGGATTGCGCGAGCAGCGCGCGAGTTCCAGGTGAAACTCCGAGTCGAGCTGCGTGAACAGGTTCTGATCATTCCGCGCCGCCTCGATCCGGCGCAACACGTCCTCGAATTTATCAAGATCGTTGCCGGACGCGTGAAGTGCCGCCAGTCTCGCCATGTAAGGCTCGACCGCGAACCGCGTTTCGATCAACTGCAGGGGGCTCACAAGATCGGCGATATCCTCCATCCCGGGGCGGATCGGACCGCTGAAATTGACAAATGTGCCGCTGCCCACCCTTCGGACGATAAGTTTTCGCTGCTCGAGCTGGTCCAAAATCTTTCTGATGGTCGAGCGAGCCGTCCCGAAGGTGATGGCGAGCTGGCGTTCCGCCGGCAGTTGGTCGCCATCGGCATAAACGCCGGTCTCAATAGCTCTTTTAATGCGAGCGAGGATGAGGTTGGCGGCGCGGCCTGAACCCTGAACCAGTTCGTCGTTGCCTTCGATTTCTTCCAGCATTTGGCAACCCTTATCGCGATGGGCAGACGAGGATTGTATCACAATTGGTTGGAATTGGATAGAATTGGTTTGCAATCGGTCGCAAATTGTGGATCATATGGTTGATCAGCGGGGAGAGACAGTCCATGGCAGTTCCATCCGGCGTCAAATATGCGATCATTGGCGCAGGCATCCACGGTCTATCGACGGCCTATCATTTGGCCCTCAAACTCAAGGAAACCGGCCGCGGCAGCGGGGAGGATATCCTCGTCGTCGACAAGACGGCAATCGCCGCGGGCGCTTCCGGGATCGCGTGCGGTGTCGTGCGCAATAATTATTACCAGCCCGCCATGCGGGAACTGATGGCCCAGTGCGTCGATGTCTGGGAGAGCGATCCCAAGGCCTATTCCTATCACTCCGTCGGCTACATGCAGATCAGTCCGGAAGTAATGCATGAACAGGTGGGCTCGATCTACGAGCAGCAAAAGAAGATCAATTACGGCTCGACCTTCGTAGAGGGAGCGAAGGACTCCCAGAAATACATGGAAGGCCTATTCTCCGACTGGCAGGCCAAGGGCATCACCTCGGTGCTCCACGAAAAGAAAGGCGGCTACGCCAACAACACGGCCTCTATCTACGGTCTTGCCTCGAAAGCCGAAGGCGAAGGTGTGCGCATTATGACGGGCTGCGAGGTGACTGGATTCGAATTCGGCAATAACTCAAGGGCAGTCACGGCCATCAAGACTAACATGGGCACGATTAAGTGTGACTATGTCGTGGTGGGCACCGGCCCTTGGGTCAACCAGATCTGGAACATGTTGGAACTGCCGCGCACCGTCTCCATTAAGGGCCGCGATGGCAAGACTCATGATGGCGTGCGCATGTGGAAATATTGGTGCCTGGAAGAAGGAACCCTCGGCGTCGATCCCAACATGCACAAGACCAATGACGGCCGCATGCCGCCCGTCATCCACGTCGATACCGATGCGCCGCTCTATTCCGATGTCGACGGGCGGTTGCTGACGGATAAGCTTTGGGGCCTCTACTACAAACCGGATTTCAATTTCGGCGGCATTCAAGGCGGTTCCTCACCCTACAAGGTCGAAGGTGAGCCGGATTCGATTGCGATCGATCCCTATGGACCGGACTCGCCTGATTTCATCGTGGGCGACGATTTCATCGAGACCTGGTGTTCGATGCTCGCCCATTGCCAGAAACGCTTCGAAGGCAAGATCGAGATTTACAAGAAGGACGAAAAATCGGGCGGGCTTGGCTGCTTCACGCCGGACAACTTCCCCGTCTTCGATGTGTTCCGCGATAATGTCTTCGTCGTGGCCGACTCCAACCACGGCTACAAGATGATCGGCGTCGGCAAGCTCGTCGCGCAGGAAATCTGCGGCGAGAAATCACAGCTTCTCGAACCCTTCCGGTTCTCGCGCTACGCGGAAGGCAAGCTGCACCCGGTTTCAAATTCCCCCTTCCCGTGGAGCTGAGCGAACAATGAATTACGGAGGAACATCCATGGCGACGGATTATGAGAATTTCATCAAGACGGAGGGCCGCAGCGACCAGATCAAACAGGTGCGCAAGCGGATCGACGCGCTCGGCATCGAATATCTCTATTTGCAATTCGTCTCCGTCACCGGCCGCATCATGGGAAAGGGCATCCCTGTCGATCACTGGGAAAATATCGCAAACGGCGGCTTCCAGCTCGTCTATGGGTCGGTCGTCAATCTATTCATGAACCGCCGCGGGGAATATCTGGGCTATGGCCCGGAAGCGGCGGAACTTGTCGGCGTCCCCGAGCCTGAAACCTTCATGCAGCTGCCGTGGGACAAGCGGGTAGCGCGCATGTTCTGCACCCTCTTCCGCAACCGGGAAGAGCGGGAGGATGCTGGCGCATTTTTGACAGCGGACTGCCGCGGCAATCTCCGCCGCATCCATGAAAAATTCGAAAAAGACCACGGCATGCGCATGCGCCACGGCACCGAGCCGGAAATGATGTGGCTGAAGAAGGACGCCGCTGGCAACCCCGATGGCGGCATGTCCAACCCCTATTGCTATCACATCGATCAGTTCGAGAGCCTGCGTCCCGTCTACATGAAGGTGATCGAATACGGCCGCAAGATGGGTCTCGACATGATCCAGGGCGACCACGAGGACGCGCCCGGCCAGATCGAACTCAACTTCAATTATGACGATGCGCTCCGCACCGCCGACCGCCTGACGACCTACCGGCAGATTTGCGCGCAGGTGGCGCGCGAATTCAACATCATCGCCTGCTTCATGTGCAAACCGTTCATGGGCGTTTCCGCCAATGGCTGCCACCACAATATTTCGCTGTGGACGGGCGGCAAGGATGAGGTGAAGCTGCTGGGCAACGATGCGAAAAACTTGCCGGGCTTCGATCAAAATTTCATGTATCGCCGTGGCGGTACCAACACTTTCATGCCCGATGGCGACGACCCGCGCATGCCGGGCAAGGTTGGCCTCCATGTGATCGGCGGCATCGTCAAGCATCTGGCGGCGCTCACCGCCATCGGCTGCTCGACGGTCAACTCTTATCGCCGCCTGTGGGACACGGGCTTCTGGGCGCCGGTGTTCGCCGATTGGGGCTTCCAGAACCGCACCACGGGGCTTCGTGTTTCCGCACCCGGCCGCTTCGAATACCGCGCCGTCGACTCCATGGTGAATCCCTACATCATGGCGGGCGCGATCCTGAAAGCCGCCGAAGACGGCATCAATAACAAGATCGACCCGGGCAAACCCGAGGAGCGGAACATCTATGCCGCGATGGAAGCCGGCAAACAGGTGAAGAAGCTGCCGATGACGCTTGGTGACGCGCTTGAAGCCTTGAAGAATGATGAGGTCATTAAGTCGGCCATGCCCGGCGAAATGCACCGGCTCTACGACGAATACAAACGCGACGAATGGGAGCGTTTCCTCCACACCTCTACGGAATGGGACCTCGCCACCTACCTTAATTGCTTGCCTTAAAGGAGACACGCCATGTGCGGGATAGCCGGACTTATCCATCGCGACGGTACTGGCAATATCGGCCAGGAGATGACTGCTATGCTCCAGTCGCTGAAGCATCGGGGGCCCGATTCCACAGGCTATGCCATCTACGGCACGCCGGGGCGCAATGAATTCATCATGCGCTTCAAGGTGGCCGAGCAGGAAGATATGGGCAAGGGCTTCGACATCCAGGACGAGGTGAAGAAGCGCCGCGCCAAGGTGGACGAACGGCTTGCGTCGCTCGGCGTCGAGGTGATCGATCGCGAAGACGCCACCGAATACGCTTATCGCTACCGCATCCACTATGATGGCGACATGAAAAAACTCGCCGACTATGTGGAAGATGTCGAAGGCACCGAGATCCTGTCCATGGGCAATGCGCTCGAACTGGTCAAGGACTTGGGCGATGCCGCCCGCGTCGCCGATCAATACGCCTTGCGCAAATTCAAGGGCACGCATGGCATCGGCCACACGCGCATGGCGACGGAGTCCGATGTCGATATCCGCTCCGCCCATCCCTATTGGGCCTATCCCTATAACGACATCGCCGTCGTCCATAACGGCCAGATCACCAATTACTGGGATATGCGCCGCCAGTATGAGCGCAAGGGCCACCGCTTCATGTCGAACTGCGATTCCGAATTGCTAGCGGTCTATACCGCCTACAATCTGGAACACGGCGCCACGCTGGAAGACTCGCTAAAGCAATCGATCCAGGACATCGACGGCGTGTTCACCTATCTGGTTTCGACCAAGGACGCGCTGGGAATGGCCAAGGATACGATGGCGGCGAAGCCCATGGTGCTCTACGAGAGCGACAATCTCGTTGCGCTCGCTTCCGAGGAAGTCGCGATCCGCGCGGTCGTTCCCCACGAAATCGACACCTGGGACCCTTACGATGAGGAGGTTCGCGTATGGCGGGCGTAGCGACTGTCAAGAAGGACCATCTCTCCCATGAGATGGGCATGCATACGGAAGGCCTGCTCGGCCGCAACCAGCGGCGTTTCTTCGATGTCACGGAGGAGAATGTCGGCTTTGGCTATCCGGATGCGCCCGATGTCGATTTCAACAAGCGTGCTGAAATCGATTGCGATGCTCTGGAGACGAAGCAGATCAATCTCCACATTCGCGAACTGATCAACCGCGGCGTCGGCACGATCGTCCTCCAGAATCCCGGAGCGAAGCATTCGATCGCGGTCGGCATTCTCAACCGGCTCAAGGTTCACATCGAAGGCTCCTGCGGCTATTTCGCCTGCGGCCTGCTTGACGGCCCAAATGTTCATATCAAGGGCCGCGTGGGCTGGGCCTGCGGGGAGAATATGCTGGCGGGAACGATCCTGGTTGAAAAGAACGCAGGCTCGCAATTTGGCGCAGCACTGCGAGGCGGCGATCTCGTGTGCAAGGGCTCCGTCGGTTCCCGCACCGGCATCGACCAGAAGGGCGGCACCATCATCGTGGGCGGTGACACGGGCTCCTTCACGGGCTTTATGATGCAGCGTGGCCGCATGGTCATCCTCGGCGATGCCGGCAAGAACCTCGGCGACTCCATGTATGACGGCACGATCTATCTCGGCGGCGAAGCGCGTTCGCTCGGCGTCGATGCCGTGCCCGGCGAAATGAACGATCTCGATCGCGAGTGGTTGACCCGCAAGCTCAAGATGTACGGCATGCATCCCGAGCGCGGCATCGGCCACATCAAGAAGATCGTCGCGGGCAAGCAGCTCTGGAACTACGACAATCTTGAACCTGGCGAAAAGAAGCTGGTGCTGTGACCTAACTCCTTCTCCTTTGGGAGAAGGAGGGGCCCATCGCCGGAAGGCGATGGGAGGATGAGGGGACCGGGTCCCCTCACCCGGTCGCCTTCGGCGCCCGACCTCTCCCAAGGGAGAGGTGAATTAGGATGAGAATGAGGGAACATATGGCAAGGAAGAAAAAATCCAAAACAATCCCAGCCCGCAAGGCAGTCGCCGTCAAGCGCTCGGCTGTTGTTAGGAAGCCCGCAACGGTCGTGGTTTCGTCGCGCAATGGTTCAACGGCCCGCACCGCCACCGGCATGGCCGGTCTTGCTGGCCGCGCTCCGGCTGAATCGAAAAAATACATCCTCGGCTCGTCCAAAATCTTTACCCCCGAGGTGATGAACGACATCCATATCAAGTCCGAGCTTGGCCGCTACCGGATGCGCGGCTTCTCCCTGTTCAAGAAGATACCGCATTGGGACGATCTCACCTTCCTTCCGGGCACGCTCACGCGTTTCGTCATCGAAGGTTACCGCGAGAAATGCGAGACGAGGACCGTCATCGGCCCCCGCGCCAAGCGCCCCATGGTGCTCGATATCCCCGTGTACGTCACGGGCATGTCCTTCGGCGCGCTATCCTATGAAGCCAAAATTGCTCTCGCCCGCGGAACGACGATGGCGGGGTCTGCCACTTGCTCCGGCGAAGGCGGCATGATTCCCGATGAGCGGCGTTACTCGATGAAATGGTTCTACCAGTTGATCCAGTCCCGCTATGGTTTTAACCCGCATCATTTGCGCCTTGCGGACGCGTGCGAGTTTTTCATCGGCCAGGGCTGCAAGGTGGGCCTTGGCGGTCATCTCATGGGCCAGAAGGTGACGGATCAGGTCGCCGAGATGCGGTCGCTGCCAGCCGGTATCGACCAGCGCTCCCCTGCCCGTCACCCCGATTGGCTTGGCCCTGACGACCTCGCGCTCAAAATCCAGGAAATCCGCGAAGCCACCAATCATGAAATTCCGATCCAGCTCAAGCTCGGCGCGGCGCGCGTCTATGACGATGTGCGCATGGCGGTGAAGTGCGATCCGGATTCGATTTACATTGACGCCATGGAAGGCTCGACCGGCGCCGGTCCGCACATCGCGACCGAAGATACCGGCATTCCCGGCATCGCCGCGATCCGCGAGGCCCGGCGCGCCATCGACGAGCTCGGCAAGAAAGGTGAAATCTCCCTCGTCTATGCCGGCGGCATCCGTAATGGCGGCGATGTGGCGAAGGCCATGGCGCTCGGCGCCGACGCCATCGCCATCGGCCACTCAGTGCTTATGGCGCTTAACTGCAACAAGCACATCGAGGGGGTCACCGATTATCCAAACGAAATCGGCGTCGAAGCGGGCTGTTGCTATCACTGCCATACGGGGCGCTGCCCGGTTGGTGTGACCACGCAGGACCCGGTGCTGCGCCAGCGTCTCGACCCCGACAAGGCGGCGGAGCGCGTCTATAACTTCCTGCATACGCTCACCATGGAAGCCCAGCTTCTGGCGCGTGCCTGCGGCAAGACCAACATTCACTCACTCGAACCTGAAGACCTCGCGGCGCTGACCATGGAAGCGTCCGCCATGTGCAAAGTGCCACTTGCCGGAACCAACTACGTGGTCGGCATGGAAAGTGGAAATTATCACAAGTATTGATCGGAGAACGACAATGGCAGGCACAAGCTACAAGGGCTCCGAGATCAAGGATGTCAACCAGTTCATCAAGGACAAGGCTGGCCTCTCCTCGAGCCGCGAGAAAGAAATCGGCCAGCACATCGGCTATCGCTATGACGTGAACCTGGTGCCGGATTACTCGCGCCTAACTTCGTTCCTTCGCGGTTACATGGAATATATGGGCTGGGACGATCTCAATTGGCTGGAAGATGTCCATATGGGATACGAAGAAGGCGAGCCCGCCATCTTCGACCGCAACGTGAACGGCTGGGTGCGAATTCCGAAAAAGGTGAAACTGCCTGACAACCAGCAGGAGCGCGACATGATGGCGAGGGAGCTTCTTTTGAAATTCCAGATGTCTCCGAACCACCCGATGGTGCAACTCAACAAGGCCTATAGAAAGTTCTGAAGTGCCTGGCACTTCCTCCTTTTCGTCATTCCAGCGAAAGCTGGAATCCATGCCAAAGCTGGACCCCGGCTTTCGCCGAGCAGACGATTCCAGGAGTTACGGCATTGGAATGGCGACGGCGCTTTTCCAGTCGGGCTTGAAACCCAAAACGGCGGCATCATTTGCGATATGGGGATTGAACAACCTCGCCTGCCACAGGCTTGCCTCCCGGGCCATGTCCTTCACCCCAAGTTTCCGCACCTTGCAGAACATGCGAAAGCTCTGGGCGAATTGCTCGAAGTCGAGCACAGCCTCTTTTGGAATTTCATTGGCCGTGTTGCCGCCAAACACCGCAGTCAATTCATCCGAAAAAAGTTCCGCCTCTTGATAAAATCCAGCCGCAAGATAACTGACACCGGACTCGCGCACCGCGGCGGGGTCCATAGTCTTCTGCACCTGAAACCTGAAATAGGCCGTGCTCGCGGTGCTGTCCTGCGGGATGAGCAGCACAGTCATGGCCGGCAGGATAACATCCCCATTTCTGCGGCTCACGCGCGGTCGCATCGCGGGCATCGGCTGCCCGCCATAATCCCGGGCCGAAATCTGCCTGATTCGGCATTGCCACCCGAGAAAATGGTTACGCAACTTTTCATCGCTGATTTGCCGCATTGGGGAAGGGTTTGGCCTTTACACGGTGGTTCGAAATTGGCCTAATAATGGTCCGAATTGGATTCCGCGCAAGCGGAAACGTCTCAAGGGAAGGATAGACTCGCATGACTCGAGTAGCTGTAATCGGCGCCGGCCCCTCGGGCCTCGCGGTGCTCCGGGCTTTTCAGTCCGCCACGAAAAAGAAAGCCAAGATTCCTGAAATCGTTTGCTTCGAGAAGCAGGCCGATTGGGGCGGCCTTTGGAACTACACTTGGCGCACGGGCATCGATGAATATAGCGAACCGGTGCATGGCAGCATGTACCGTTACCTCTGGTCGAACGGCCCCAAGGAATGCCTGGAGTTCGCCGATTATTCCTTTGAAGAGCACTTCGGAAAGCCGATCTCCTCCTATCCGCCGCGCGCCGTCCTATGGGACTACATCAAAGGGCGCGTGGACAAAGCCAAGGTGCGGAAATGGGTGCGCTTCAACACCCCTGTGCGCATGGTCAACTGGGACCAGAAAAAAAAGAAATTCCACATCACGGCTCATGACCGTATCAAAGATAAGATGTACACGGAGGATTTTGACTACGTCGTCGTTGCATCCGGCCACTTTTCAACGCCAAACGTGCCGGAGTTCGAAGGCATCAGGACGTTCAACGGACGCGTGATGCATGCCCATGATTTTCGCGATGCGCTGGAATTCAAGGGCAAGGACGTATTGATCGTGGGCCGCAGCTATTCCGCCGAGGACATCGGCTCGCAATGCTGGAAATATGGCGCGAATTCGGTGACGGCGACGTATCGCTCAAAACCTATGGGCTTCAAGTGGCCTGAGAGGTTTGAGGAGCGGCCGCTGCTGCAACGGCTCGAGAACAAAACCGCTTACTTCAAGGACGGCTCATCCAAGGAAGTCGATGCCATTATCCTTTGCACGGGATATTTGCACCACTTCCCGTTCCTGCCAGATGATCTCAGGCTCAAGACCACGAACCGCCTGTGGCCCCTCGGACTCTATCAGGGCGTGGTGTGGGAGGACAATCCGCGCCTTTCCTATATCGGCATGCAGGACCAGTTCTACACCTTCAACATGTTCGATGCCCAGGCCTGGTACGCGCGTGATGTGATCATGGGGCGGATCAAGCTGCCGCCGCTCGCCGAGATGCGCAAGCACTCCAGGAAATGGCGCAAGCGCGAGGAGAAACTTGAGAATGCGGAGCAGATGATCTGGTTCCAGGGCGACAATGTGAGGGAGCTGATCGAGGCCACCGATTATCCGAGCTTCGACATCGAAGCCGTCAACCGCACCTTCATGGAATGGGAACACCACAAGGCGGAAGACATCATGGGCTTCCGCAACAACGCCTACCGCTCGCTGATGACCCAAACCATGTCACCCAAACATCATACGAAGTGGCTTGAGGCTATGGATGACTCGATGGAATCGTATTTGAAGAACGAGCCGGAACACGAAGAGCGGAGAAAGAAATTGGCTAGCGGCTAAACGCACTTCGCCTGTACGGTCCAAACGCCGCCTGCATAACTGGGCCCGCCGATCATTTGGCTCGATTGCCCTTCACGGCAGGCGAAATAGCGCAAACTCGATGTGGCGACCGCCTCCGCATCCTTCTGCTGCTTCGGCCCCATTCCCGAGACACGCATGTCAAAGGCTTTTGAGCTTTTCGCATAGCTATAGTCGAGCTGGTAGGTCTTGCCGTTGTAAAACACAGGTTCCGAGCGCGACGTGGTCTGCACTTCTCCGCCGCTATGCTGGTTGATGGTGACATTGTTGCCGGTTTTGCATCCGGCGAGAAGGAAGGCGGCACTGGCGATGAAGCAAATCGGTTTCATGCCGGCCTTATGCCTGCCGGACCTCGACCCGGCAAGCGCGCCCTTGTATAGCGGCTTGCCATGAAGCCTTTCGATCCCGCCCTCCTCCTCGCCGCGCGGGGCCAAGCCGCCGATGAAGGCGCCATTTCCCGCATGGCGCAGAAATCGCGCGAGCTTCGCAGTGCCGGCCATGATGTCGTCAGTCTCACGCTGGGCGAGCCCGATTTCGATACGCCGATCAATATTCAGGAAGCCGCAATCGCCGCCATGAAGGCGGGCTTCACGCATTATTCACCGGTGCAGGGCATCCCGGAACTTCGCGCGGCGGTTTCGAAAAAATTGAAGGCGGAGAACAATCTCGATTACGGAGCGGCGGAGATTTGCGTCACCAACGGCGCCAAGCAGGCGATTGCCAACGCAATCCTCTCGCTCATCGACCAAGGCGATGAAGTCATCATACTGGCGCCCTTCTGGCTCTCCTATGAGATCACCGTGCGCTTGGCCGGCGGCACGCCCGTCGTCCTGTCAGCGGGCGTTGCGGAGAACTACAAGGTTCCAGCCCCGCGCATCGCCGCCGCGGTAACGGAACGCACCAAGCTCCTCATGCTCAACTCGCCCTGCAATCCCACCGGCGCCGTGTGGTCGCTGGCTGAGTTGCGGGAGATCGCGGCCATCGTTCTGGCGCATCCGAACATGATGGTGCTCTCGGATGAAATTTACGAATACATCATGTTTGAGGGCAAGATGGCTTCCATCGGCGCGCTCCCCGGCATGCGCGAGCGCACCATAACGGTGAACGGCTTTTCAAAAAGCTTCGCCATGACAGGCTGGCGAGTGGGCTATACGGCTGCGGCCCAGCCTCTCACGCGAGTGATGATGCAGATGCAGAGCATGATTACAGCAGGCGCCAATCCGTTCGTGCAGCACGCTGCCGTTGCTGCATTGGAGGGACCTCGCGATGCGGTCGAAGCCATGCGTCAACGCTACCAGTCGCGTCGCGACATAGTGGTCTCCGCGCTTGGAGACTTGAAGGATGTCCGTATTGCGGCGATACCGGCCACATTCTATGCTTTCCCAGATGTCTCCGCCCTGCTCGGCCGCAAGGCGGGCAATCATGTCCTCGATACGTCGGAGCGTCTTTGCGACTGGCTTCTGGAGGAGCACGGCGCCGCCACCGTGCCTGGCACCGCGTTCGGCGCCCCCGGCTGCATCAGGCTCTCATTCGCGGCGAGTGAAGCGGATTTGGAAAAGGGATTGGCGCGGATATCCAAAGCGCTGAACGAGTTGAGCTAACTTTCAAAACTCGCCAAAAGCAAGGCAGAGCCATAGAGGCCAATGCCGAAGACCGTGTGGGTGGCGAGACTGCGCAGGCGTGCCACATTCGGCTTCGGAGTTTTTGCGGCCGCGATCCCCAGCCCCATCCCCGGCTGCATGATAAAAAATGGAGCGCCGAGAGAGAGGAAACCCACGATCAGGGGCGGCAGCAAAGTCGGGTGACGCGCCCACGCGTGACCCCAAACGACCACAAGCAATCCTGCGAAAACGATACCAATCGCATAATGGGCGCTCCAGCCGATGATGAGCTCACCCGGGATGGCAGGCGCGCCCCCGATGTTGTTGTGCATGAAGCGGCCCTGCGGGAAGTGTCCGATCCATCGGCCAACCATGCCCCAATTTAGCGATGGAATCCCAAAAAGCCGTTTCAAGAATAGGGCCCACAAATCCATCAAAGCCGTGGCGCCGATGCCAATTAACGCCACGCGCACGACGATCTCCAGGCCTTCCGTCACTTTTGCGTGGACAACGTCACTCCGCCGCTTCGCTCATCGGCGGCTGAGGATGGGGTTGCAGCTTCGAGCGGGGCGCTGGAAGCGGGATAAGATCGCCTTCTGGCGCCGGCGTCACAACCCCGCGCCGGTCGCGAGCCACGAATGAATAGATCGCAGGCGTGATGAAGAGCGTGAACATCGTGCCGATGGTCATGCCGGCGGCGATGACGATGCCGATATCGAAGCGGCTCCTGGCACCGGCACCCGCGGCAATTAACAGTGGCACAACGCCGATCACCATGGAGGCCGTCGTCATCAGGATCGGCCGCAAGCGGATCGCCGCGGCTTCCTTGATCGCCGTGTGCTTGTCGAGCCCTTGAGTCTCCTGGAGTTTGTTGGCGAACTCCACCATCAGGATGCCGTGCTTGGCGATGAGCCCGATGAGCGTCACAAGGCCGATCTGGGTATAGATGTTGATCGTGCCCGATCCCAGATTGATGGGCGGATTGTTCTGCATGGCGCCGTTGATTTCGCCCAGCACGAACAGCACGAACAGCGCGCCGAACACAGTCGCCGGCAGGCCGATCAGAATGATGAACGGGTCGCGGAAACTTTCGAACTGTGCGGCCAGCACCAGATAGATGAGCAACAGCGCGAAGGCGAAGGTCATGGCCAGCGTGTTGCCCTCCTTCACGAACTGGCGGCTCTCGCCCTTGAAATCGTAAGACATGCCCGGCGGCATGATCTCGTCGGCCTTTTGCTGCAGGAACGCGATGCCCTCGCCGATGGTGCGGCCCGGGAAAGGCACGCCCTGGATCATCGCCGAGTTCAGCTGCTGGAAAGTGGAGAGGCTGTTGGGCTGCACAGTCTGGCCCACAGTAACGAAGGACGACAGCGGCACCATGGTGCCATCGGCGGCACGCACCCGATATTTGAGAATCTGTTCGGTCGTCTCGCGCTCGGTGCGCGGCACCTGCGGGATCACCTCATAGGAGCGGCCCTGCACAGTGAAGCGGTTCACATTGTTGCCGCCAAGCAGAGTCGCCAGCGTGGCGCCCACATCGCGCATGGTGACGCCAAGCTTGTTGGCGCGGTCCTTGTCGACGATGAGCTCCGCCTGCGGCGTCGTAAAGCGGAGATCGGCATTGGTGAAAATAAACAGCCCGCTCTTCATGGCTTCGGCGTTCAGCGTATCGAGAACTTCGGCAAGGCGCGTGTAGTCGCCGGGATAGGTGACGACAAATTCAATCGGCATCTCGCCAGCGCCCACCGGGATTGCCGAGGGGGCCGTGGCAAAGATCGTAACCCCCGCGACATTCGCGAATTTCTGCTGCAACTCTCCCATGATCGTCAGGTCAGAACGCTCCCGCTCGCCCCACGGAGCCAGGATCAGTCCCATGAAGGCCGAGTGCGAGTTGGGAAAGCCGTTGATGGCGAAGAGGTTCTGCTTCTCGGGAACGCTGAGGAACGTATCGGTGAGATTGTCGGTAAAGGTCGTTAGGTAATCGAGGTTGGTGTGTTCCGGCGCATTGACGAAGGCGAACAGCACGCCCTGGTCCTCCGCCGGCGCCAGTTCGCGATTGATCGACTGATAAAGCACGCCCGAGAGCACGACGGTCAGCACGGCAACCCATGCGAACACCGACCGTTGCTTGATGGTGCCATCGAGACGGCGGCGATAGAACCGTTGGGCCCGGCCGAACACGCGCTCGACGAAACTGCCGAACCAGCTCTGCTTCTCATGAGACTTGAGCAGCAACGAGGCCATCATCGGCGACAGCGTCAGCGCAATCACCCCCGAGACGACAACCGCGCCCGCCAGCGTGAAGGCAAATTCGCGGAACAAGGCCCCCGTCAGCCCCGTGGTCAAGCCGATGGGCGCATAGACGGTCGCCAGCGTGATGGTCATGGCGATGACCGGCCCGGTAATTTCCCTTGCACCGAGGATTGCCGCGTCGAAAGGCTTCATCCCGTCCTCGATATGCCGGTGAATGTTTTCAACGACCACGATGGCATCGTCGACGACGAGACCGATCGCCAGCACCAGCGCCAGCAGGGTCAAAAGATTGATGGAGTAGCCGAATGCCACGAGCACCAGGGTGACACCGATGAGCGAGAGAGGAATGGTAACGACCGGAATAAACGTCGAGCGGAAATTGCCAAGGAACAGGAAGATGACGATGATGACGATGACAGCCGCCTCGGCCAGCGTCTTGCCCACCTCCCAGATCGAGGCGTTGATGAATTCGGTGGCGTCATAGGCGATTTTTGACTCAAGGCCTTGAGGCAAACCCGCTTGTACAGCCGGCATGGCGGCGCGCACATTGGCAATGACGGTCAGAGGGTTGGCATCGGGCGTTGCCTGAATGCCCATGAACACGGCTTTCACGCCGTCGAAGGCCGAGGACGAGTCGTAGTTCTGCGGCCCAAGGTCGACGGTCGCCACCTGGCCAAGCCTGATCACCGTATCGCCGCGCGTTGCAACAACCAGATTAGCAAACGCTTCCGGCGTTTCGAGCGAGGTCTGGGCGTTGATGTTCTTCTGCGTGAACGCTGCCTTCACTTCGCCTGCCGCCGTGGTGAAGTTGTTGGCGGCAAGTGCCGTGCTCACATCGAGTGGCGTCACGCCGAGCGAGGCCATCTTGTCGGGATCGAGCCAGACCCGCATGGCGAAAGTCGAGCCGCCGAGAATTTCCGCCGACGCGACGCCGTTGATCGCCTGCAATTGCGGCCGCACCACTCGATCGAGATAATCGCTGATCTGGGGCGAGGACATCTGCTCGCTCTTGAAGCTCAGATACATGAGCGCGAAGCCCGCACCTGTCGTCCGCTTCACCACCGGATCGTTGGCTTCCTCCGGCAGCACGCCCTTCACTTCGTTCACCTTGGAAAGAACATCGGACAGCGCCCGGTCGCCATCGGCATCGAGCCGGAGTTTTAGCGTGATCAGCGAGACATTCTGCGAGGAGCGCGACTCGAGCATGTCGACGCCTTCGGTCGACGCCACTGCCTGTTGCAGGGGCGTGGTGATGAAGCCCTTGATCTGATCGGCATTGGCGCCAGGATAGAAAGTCGTGATTTCGATCTTGGTGTCCGACACTTCCGGGAACTGCCGGATCGGCAGCGTGAACGCGGCCTGCAATCCCGCCAGCAGGATCAGCAGGCTCACGACCGTCGCCAGAACCGGCCGCTTGACGAAGATATCGGTGAAATGCATATGCGCGAGCCTTATTGG
>JBGTJO010000212.1:0-1647 GCA_041745135.1 Aestuariivirga sp.
GCGATCTTGGCGACGGGAACGCCGATCACCTTGGCAACGAAGGGAACGGTGCGGGAAGCGCGCGGGTTCACTTCCAGCACATAGACCAAGTCATCCTTGATGGCGAACTGCACATTCATGAGGCCTACGACATTAAGGGCGAGCGCCATGATCTTCGTCTGGCGCTCCAGTTCCGCCACCACCGCGGGCGTCAGCGAATGGGGCGGCAGCGAGCACGCTGAGTCGCCGGAATGGATGCCCGCTTCCTCGATATGTTCGAGAACCCCGGCAATAAAGACATCCTTGCCATCGGAGATCGCATCCACGTCCACTTCCGTGGCATTCGCAAGATAGCTGTCGATCAGCACGGGGCAGTCGCCGGAAACGACGACAGCCTCGGTGATATAACGCTCGAGCTGCGCCTCGTCGCGAACGATCTCCATGGCCCGGCCGCCGAGCACATAGGAGGGGCGAATGACCGCCGGGAAGCCAACCTTCTTCGCGATCTTCCTGGCTTCGATGCTGGACCGCGCGATGCCGTTCACCGGCTGGCGCAAATCAAGCTTCTTGAGCAGCTTGGCGAAACGGTCACGGTCTTCGGCGAGGTCGATAGCGGAAGGGGTGGTGCCCAGGATGGGCACGCCGGCCTCTTC
Source organism: Aestuariivirga sp. (assembly GCA_041745135.1). Taxonomy (GTDB): domain Bacteria; phylum Pseudomonadota; class Alphaproteobacteria; order Rhizobiales; family Aestuariivirgaceae; genus Aestuariivirga. The sequence goes on from JBGTJO010000212.1 coordinate 633, forward strand.
CAGCGCCGCGGCGAGATTGAGCGGCGTTTGCCCGCCAAACTGGACGATCACGCCCTTCAGCGTTCCGTTCGACTGCTCCGCATGGATGATCTCAAGCACATCTTCCGCGGTGAGCGATTCAAAATAAAGCCGGTCGGAGGTATCGTAATCCGTCGACACGGTTTCCGGATTGCAATTGACCATGATCGATTCATAACCCGCATCATGCAGCGCGAAGCACGCGTGGCAGCAACAATAGTCGAACTCGATCCCCTGACCGATGCGGTTCGGCCCTCCGCCTAGAATGATGATCTTCTCGCGATCCGAAGGACGGGCCTCGTCTTGGAGTTCGTAGGTTGAATACAGATAGGCGGTGGGCGAGGCGAATTCGGCCGCACAAGTATCGATCCGCTTGAACACCGGGCGCACCCCAAGCTTGTGGCGGTGGCTGCGAACCTTGTCCTCGCTGGTCTTCACCAGCTCCGCCAGCCGCGCGTCGGAAAAGCCCATGGACTTGAGGCGGCGGAGATTGGCTCGATCCTTCGGCAAGCCGCGCTGGCGAATGTTTTCCTCCATCTGCACCAGTTCTTCGATCTGGCGCAGGAACCAGGGCTCATAGCTGCACGATTGGAACACCTGGTCGACGGTCGAGCCCATGCGAAAGGCTTGCGCGATCTTGAGAATGCGGTCGGGTGCTGGCGTGCCAAGCGCCGCCCGGATGGCGCTCTTGTCGTCACCTTCCCCCGCTCCGGCGATAGCGATTTCATTGAGGCCGGTCAGTCCCGTCTCCAGTCCCCGCAAGGCTTTTTGCAGGCTCTCCTGGAAGGTGCGGCCGATCGCCATGACCTCGCCCACGGATTTCATGGAGGTGGTGAGGATGGCCTCAGCACCCGGGAACTTTTCAAAGGCGAAGCGGGGAATCTTCGTCACCACATAATCGATGGTGGGTTCGAAGGCGGCGGGTGTCGCCCCGCCGGTGATGTCGTTGGCAAGTTCGTCGAGCGTAAAACCCACCGCCAGCTTGGCTGCGATCTTG
>JBGTJO010000213.1:0-6004 GCA_041745135.1 Aestuariivirga sp.
GCCACCGCCATCCTCGCGGGCGATGCCTTGCTCAGCCTAGCCTTCGAAATCCTAAGCGAGGCCTCCACCCATCCCGATGCAAATATCCGGGTGACGCTCATCTCCCAACTCGCCAAAGCCTCCGGCATGGCAGGAATGATCGGCGGTCAAATGCTTGACATTTCCGGCGATGACACCATCCAGACGCAAAAACTCAAAACCGGCGCCCTCTTCCGCTTCGCCTGCGAGGCGGGCGCCACCCTCGCGGGCGCGGATGCAACACCACTTCGTCAGTATGCGGACAATATCGGCCTGGCCTACCAGATCGCCGACGACCTCCTCGACGCAAACTCCCCTTCGGCGGAGCACCATAAAGCACAGCTACATCAACTCACCGCCGCCGGCATCGCCGCCCTTGCCCCCTACGGCCCCCGCGCCGACCCCTTACGCCAAGCCGCCCGTTTCATGCTCACACGAGGAAAGTGAGCGGTATTCCCAATGCCGTCACCCCAGCGAAAGCTGGGGTCCCGCTTCTTTCTTCAACGCCTTGTTGCACACAAAGCGGGATTCCGGCTTTCGCCGGAATGACGTGTAGGAGTGAGTATATTCACCCCCACCGCCGCTTCACGTAATTCTCCACAATCTCTTTGAACTGCCCGGAGATATTCTCCCCCCTGAGCGTCATCGCCTTCTTGCCATCGACAAACACTGGCGCTGACGAGATCTCCCCCGTGCCGGGTAGCGAGATGCCGATATCCGCGTGCTTCGATTCGCCAGGGCCATTGACGATGCAGCCCATGACCGCGAGCTGCAAGGTTTCAAAGCCCGGATAATCCCTGCGCCAATCCGCCATGCGCTCGCGCACATGGGATTGGATATCCTGCGCCAGCTCCTGAAACACGGTCGACGTAGTGCGCCCGCAGCCTGGACAGGCGATTACCATGGGCGCGAAACTCCGCAACCCCATGGTTTGCAAAATCTCCTGCGCCACCGTCACCTCGCGCGTCCGGTCCCCGCCGGGATCCGGCGTCAGCGAAATGCGGATCGTATCGCCGATCCCCTCCTGCAAGAGAACCGACAGCGCCGCCGTCGACGCAACGATGCCCTTTGACCCCATGCCCGCCTCGGTCAATCCCAGATGCAGCGCATGATCAGAGCGGCGGCCAAGCGCGCGATAGACGGCAATCAAATCCTGCACCTCGGAGCACTTTGCCGAGAGGATGATCCTGTCGCGCCCCAATCCCAATTCCTCCGCCCGCGCCGCTGAGAGCAGTGCCGACTTCACCACCGCCTCGTGCATGATCGCGCGCGCCTCCCGAGGCTCGGCCGAGCTCGCATTCTCATCCATCAACCGCGTGAGCAGTGCCTGATCGAGCGATCCCCAATTGACGCCAATCCGCACCGGCCGATCGAACTTCATCGCCGTCTCGATCATCATGGAGAAATTCCGGTCCTGCTTCTCTTTGAAGCCCACATTGCCCGGATTGATGCGATATTTCGCCAGCGCCTCGGCACAGGCCGGATGGTCAGCGAGCAACGTATGCCCATTGTAATGGAAATCCCCGATCAGCGGCACATTCACATTCCAGCTGTCGAGCTTCTCGCGAATATGCGGCACCGCTCTCGCCGACTCATCGCGATCAACGGTGATGCGAACGAGTTCCGATCCCGCCCGCGCCAGCTCCGCTGTCTGGCGCGCGGTAGCTTCCACATCCGCCGTATCGGTGTTGGTCATCGATTGGACGATGATGGGGGCGCCCCCGCCCACCTTCACGTGGCCCACTTTGACGGCAACCGATTTTCGCCGCGCGCTGATGGCCGAATAACTCATGGAGAGCTAATTGGTCTGCGGCAGCGCCAGGGTCAAGACAAACAGCAGCCCCGCCGCCAGCACCACCGAAGGCCCGGAAATCGTATTCGCAAAAGCCGACATGAAGAGCCCGCCCACCACTGCAAACCCGGCCATTATCGCCGCAATCACGGCCATGCGCTCCGGCGTCGACGACAAGCGCCGCGCCGCGGCGGCCGGGATCACCAGCAGCGCCGTGATCAGCAGCAGTCCTACGATCTTCATGGAAATCGCCGTCATCAGCGCGATGAGCAGGATGAAGCCAAGCTCCACCCGTTGCACCTGAATCCCTTCCGCCCGCGCCAATTCCTCATGCACCGAAATCGCGATAAGGTCGCGCCAGAGAAACGCAAGAACGCCCAGCACGGCGGCCGCACCCGCCCACACAATGATCACGTCCCGCGAGGTGACGGTCAGGATATCGCCGAACAGCAAATCCATGTGATCGCCCGCCGCGCCCGTCACCAGCCCCACGGTTATAAGCCCGAGCGCCAGCGACGCATGGGAGAGGATGCCGAGCAGCGTATCGGTTGCAAGCTGCCGTTGGCTTTTCATGGCGAGCAACAAGAGCGCCACAGCGACCGCCGTCGCCATCGCGCCGAGGGTGAGACTGAACCCCAGCATCAGCCCCAGCCCCACGCCGAACAGTCCCGAATGCGCCAGCGTCTCGCCAAAATAAGCCATCCGCCGCCACACGATGAAACACCCCACCGGCCCCGCCACCAGCGCCACGCCCAGCCCTGCAAGTAGGGCGCGCTGGAAGAACGGTTCGTGAAGAATGTCGATCATCAAAGACACCGCCTAATTTTGTCATCGAGAATCTTGTGCGCGAGTCACTTTCATTTTTTCGTCATCCCGGCGAAAGCCGGGATGACGAATGGGGGGCGATCCGCACTGCCCGCAATTTCCCTAATGCGAATGCCCATGGCTCTCATGGTCATGGTCATGCCGATGCGTATAGGCCGCGATCATCTTCGCCGCCGATGGCCCAAACAATTTCGCAAACTCCGGATCCTGCTGCACGGCACCGGGCCCGCCCTCGCAGCACACATGGCCGTTGAGGCACACCACATGGTCGCTCTCCGCCATAACCATGTGCAGATCGTGGCTCACCATAAGGATCCCGCAGCCATGTTGCCGGCGGATGGCGGAGATCAATTCATAAAGCCGCGCCTCCCCCATGAAATCGACCGCCTGCACCGGCTCGTCGAGCACCAGAATCTCAGGCCTCCGCAACAGCGCCCGCGCCAGCAGCGCCCGCTGCAATTCCCCGCCTGACAACGACGCCACATTCGCTCCCTTCAAATGCGCTATCCCCGTCTCCGCCAGCGCCTCATCGATCTCCGCCTCGGTCGGCTTCAGCGTCAGCGACAGAAGCCGCCGCAAATCCAGCGGCACGTTCGGAGTAAGCGGAAAGCGCTGCGGCACATAACCCACGCGCAAATTTTTCCGCCGCATGATCTCGCCTGAGGTCAGCGGCTGCAAGCCCAGCATGCAGCGCACCAGCGTCGATTTCCCCGCCCCATTGGGCCCGATCACGGTCACGATCTCCCCCGCCCGCACATCGAGGTTCACGCGTTCCAGGATCGTCCGCCCGCCGATCGACAGCGTCGCGTCCCTGGCGCTAAGCAACGCGCCTTGCGCTTTCAGCATCACGGCCGGCCTCCCGCGCAGTCGCGGCACGTTCCCGCCATTTCGATCACCGTGCTGGCCGGCTGAAAGCCCTGCGCTGCGGCGGCCTCCATGATCGGCGTGAACGCCTCCGGCGCGTCGAGTTCGGCCACCGTTCCGCAACCTTCGCAGATGAGCAGCGCGGCAGGCCGTCCCTCATGGGAATGCAAACAAGCCACAAAGGCGTTGCGGCTTTCGATCTTGTGAACCAGCCCATGCGCCCGCAGAAAATCCAGCGCCCTGTAAACCGTAATCGGCGCCGGCCTTGCTCCCCGCTCCGCCATGCGCTCAATGATGTCATAGGCCCCCGCCGCCGCATGGCTTTGCGCCACGCAGGAAAGCACATCCCGCCGCTGTTCCGTAAGCCTCGACCCGCGCCTCGCACAGGTGCGCTCCGCCCGGGAGATCAAATCAGCGGTGCAATGGCCGTGATCGTGCTGGGGGCTGGGAAAACTCATTACGTTATAATATAACATGCCGCCCCAGGAGGAGTCCATGACCGGAACAGCCAAAGCCATCACCCATATCGACAACGACCGCGTGATCGTCACCGAATACCGCTTCGCCCCCGGCGCCAACACCGGCTGGCACCGCCACGCGCATGACTACGTCATCGTGCCGCTCATGGACGGCAAGGTAAAACTCGAAACCAAGGACGGCATCAGCTTCGGCGAAATGAAACAAGGCGTCCCCTATTTTCGCAAGGAAGGCGTCGAGCACGACGTCATCAACGCTAACGACACTGACTATGCCTTCATCGAAATCGAGCTCAAATAAATCCGTTTGACCGTCCTCACTCTGAGGTGCCCGGCTTCAAGGTCACCCGGGTCGAACCTCGCCGAGCAACCAATCAACACAATACTCATATCCCTTCCGCAGCTTCGCCACTAAAGTGCCGGCTGCCCCAGCGATGACATCACAATGAGCGAACCCGCGAAGACAAATCCTGCCGATTTCAAGCTCGCCGATCCGGTGCAGTTCGCGCGCAACATGGCGACGGTGTTCGAGCAGGCGGCGGGGATTGCCCGCATGGTTGCCGAGCGCCCCGATCTCGCCAAGGACACCGCCAAGACGCAGGTGACGCCCGTCGACCAGGTAACCAAAACACTGGGCGCTGTCGCGCAAGCCTATATGGCCGATCCCCAGAAGCTGATGGCCGCGCAGATGCAGCTATGGAGCGGCTACACCCAGCTCTGGCAGAGCGCCTGGGAACGCCTGCTAGGCAAAGCGGCGTCGCCCCCCGTGGCAGAACCGGCCAGTAGCGACAGGCGCTTCAAGGACAAGGACTGGCAGGAAAACGCCATCTTCGATTTCCTCAAGCAGTTCTATCTGATCTCCGCGGAGTGGGCCCAGGATCTCGTCAAGAACGCCGAGGGCCTCGACGACCACACCCGCCACAAGGCCCGCTTCTATGTGGAGCAGATCGCCAATGCGCTCTCGCCCTCCAATTTCGCGCTCACCAACCCGGAAGTGCTGCGCAAGACGCTCGCCGCCAACGGCGCCAATCTGATCGAAGGGCTGAAGAACCTCGAACAGGATATGAAGGCCGGCGGCGGCAGGCTTCGCATCAAGCAGACCGACACGGATGCCTTCGAGATCGGCCGCAACATCGCCTTGACGCCGGGCAAGGTCGTCTTCCGGAATGAGATTTTCGAGCTGATCCAATACACGCCGGCGACGGCGGACGTCTTCGCCATTCCGCTGCTCATCGTGCCGCCCTGGATCAACAAATTCTATATTCTCGATCTCAACCCGAAAAAATCATTCGTGCGCTGGGCCGTCGAGCACGGCCTCACTGTATTCGTAGTGTCGTGGGTCAACGCCAGCGAGGAGCAAAGCCGTAAGAGCTTTTCCGATTATATGCGCGACGGCTTCCTTGCGGCAGTCGAGGCGGTGCAGGACGCAACTGCTTCCGAAAAAATAAACGTCATCGGCTATTGCATCGGCGGCACGCTGACGGCGGCAGCCTTGGGTTACATGGCCGCAAGGAACGACAACCGCATCAACGCCGCCACCTTCTTCGCCGCACAAGTGGATTTCGAGAAGGCGGGCGATCTCCTCGTCTATGTGGACGAGGAGCAGGTGAAATGGATCGAAGACCGCATGTCCGATAAGGGCTATCTGCCGGGAAGCCGCATGGCGGATGCCTTCAACCTGCTGCGCTCCAACGACCTCATCTGGTCCCATGTCGTCAACAACTACATGCTCGGCAAGGAGCCCCTGCCCTTTGACCTGCTCTACTGGAATGCCGATTCGACCCGCATGCCCGCCGGGGTTCATTCCTTCTATCTCCGCGAATGCTGCCTCGCCAACAAACTCTCCCAAGGGCAGATGGTGCTCGACAATGTGCGGATCGACCTCAAGAAGGTAAAAGTGCCGGTCTACAACCTGGCGACCCGTGAAGACCACATCGCCCCCCTGGCCTCCGCCTTCCGCATCGGCCGCTTCATGGGGGGCGAAACCAAACTTGTAGTCTCAGGCTCCGGCCATATCGCCGGCGTCGTC
>JBGTJO010000214.1:0-3454 GCA_041745135.1 Aestuariivirga sp.
CCGGCCCGCGCCGGAGTGCCCCTGCCCTGCGGGCCGGTGAAGCCCGTCGCGTGGCAATCGTCCACGAGGATAAGCGCGTCGTGGGCGTCGGCCCGCCGCCTGATGTCCTTGAGCCTGGCGAAATAGCCATCCATGGAGAACACGCCATCGGTGGCGATAACGATGCGGCGCGCGCCCTGCCCCCGCGCCTCCTTCAATTGCTTTTCGAGATCATCCATGTCGCCATTGGCAAAGCGGTAGCGTTTGGCTTTGGAAAGCCGGATGCCATCGATGATCGAAGCGTGATTGAGGGCGTCTGAGACAATGGCGTCCTGCTCGCCGAACAGAGGCTCGAACACGCCGCCATTGGCATCGAAGCAGGCGGCGAAGAGGATCGAGTCCTCCATCTGCACATAATCCGCAATGCGCCGCTCCAGCGCCTCGTGCAAATCCGAAGTGCCGCAGATGAACCGCACCGACGCCATGCCGAGTCCGTGGGTGTCGAGCGCCTCCTTGGCGGCGGCAATGAGCGCGGGATGATCGGCCAAGCCCAGATAATTGTTGGCGCAGAAGTTCAAAACCTCGCGCCCGCCCTTCACCTGGATATGAGATCCCTGCTCCGACAGGATCGGCCGCTCCGTTTTCCACAGGGACTGGGAGCGAATACTTTCTAGTTCGGTGGAGATGTCGGAGAGAACGGATGACATGGGAGACTCCTTAGCGCTCTCATGACCCGAAGCTTGAACCGCCGCAAGCCGTGAGTTTGGTTCACGCGCCGTCCGTGCTAATCGGTTTTCATGAACCCAATTCATATCATCGGCGCTGGAATGGCGGGGTCCGAGGCGGCGTGGCAGGCGGCCGAGGCGGACGTGCCCGTGGTGCTGCACGAAATGCGGCCCATCGTTGGAACCGAGGCGCATAGGACCGATGGCTTCGCCGAATTGGTGTGCTCTAATTCTTTCCGCTCCGATGATGCGGAGCAGAATGCTGTCGGATTGCTGCATGCGGAGATGCGACGTGCGGGATCGCTTATCATGGCGACGGCCGATCGCCACACGGTGCCCGCAGGCGGGGCGTTGGCGGTGGACCGCGACGGCTTTTCTGCGGAAGTGACGGAGACGCTGAAGCACCATTCGCTGATTACCATCACTCGCGGCGAGATCGCAGGGCTGCCGCCTGCGACGTGGGACAATGTCATCATCGCCACGGGGCCGCTGACCTCCGCTGCCCTGGCCGAGGCCATTCGTGCGCTGACGGGTGAGGCCGATCTCGCCTTCTTCGATGCGATCGCGCCCATTATCCACCGCGAGTCCATCAATATGGATGTCGCGTGGTTTCAGTCGCGTTATGACAAGGTGGGGCCAGGGGGCACGGGAAAGGACTACATCAACTGCCCGCTGACGCGCGAGCAATATGAAGCATTCGTTCTTGCACTGATTGGCGGGGAAAAGACGGATTTCAAGGAATGGGAGAGGTCGACGCCCTATTTCGACGGTTGCCTGCCCATCGAAGTGATGGCGGAACGAGGGGCGGAGACGTTACGCCATGGCCCGATGAAGCCGCGCGGCCTCACCAATGCCCACCAACCTGATGTCAAACCCCATGCAGTGGTGCAGCTTCGCCAGGACAACAAGCTGGGTACGCTCTACAACATGGTGGGCTTCCAGACGAAGCTGAAATACGCCGATCAGATGCGAGTGTTCCGCACCATTCCGGGGCTTGAGAACGCCGAATTCGCCCGCCTCGGGGGGCTGCACCGCAACACGTTCCTCAACAGCCCCAAGGTGCTGGACGAGCGCCTGCGCCTCAAGGCCGATCCACGCCTGCGCTTCGCCGGACAGATCACTGGCGTTGAGGGCTATGTGGAGAGTGCGGCCATAGGTTTGCTGGCGGGCCGCATGGCCGCCGCTGAACGGCAAGGCCGGTCTTTCACGCTCCCGCCGCCGACGACAGCCCACGGTGCGCTCATCAACCACATCACCGGCGGCCACATCGAAACCACCGACAATCGCGGCTCATCGTTTCAGCCTATGAATGTGAACTTCGGCCTGTTCCCGCCGGTCGAGCTCACCGGCAAGCGCCATAGCCATTCGGATCGCGCCATCGCGCGGAAGCGGGCTTATACGTCACGGGCGATGGTCGACTTCGAGGCTTGGCTTGCTTTCCAAAAGATGTCATCCCCGGACTTGCACAGGGGAGCCATCTCGCAACGCGATGTGGCTTAACGCTTGTGCCCGATGGGTTACCGGGCGCGCCCGGCAATAACAGAAATTGAAATTCAGAACCGCTCCCGCCGCGCTGACCACCAAAGCCGGAATTGCCGACGGAATCCCGAAATTTCCGCTCCATTGTCTAGATAGAGTTCCGTAAGACTCACGGGCAAAAAAGCGGGTATGGCGGCGGGGGGAACCGTGTGGCGGAGGGCGCGCGACTCGGCGAGGCGCATACGGGCGTGAGCTATCGGATCGAAGCTGAGCGGATTGAATTTTTTCGCGTGGATCTGACGCGCGATCCCGTAGGCGACGCCGGCAAGGCCGGCCGCCTCGGCGCTGGCCCTCCCTTCAGAACCAGCCAATATGAGGCTTGCCATCTGGATCAGCGCGGATGAGGTTTCGCCAAGATAGCCCTCCAGAGTGGCAACGTCGGGCATGGGATCGTCGTAGAGGTCGAACTCGCGGGCTGTGAGCAGATCCTGCAGCGGCTTTTGCGGCAAATCAGCTGTTCCGATGGCGCGGGCGAGCTCTTGCGCGACGGGATGGGGCGATGTCTCGCCGCGGTAGATCGCCTCGATCGTATCGCGCCACCACTGGTAGCGGATTTCGCCGATCGCGGGATCGCTCACCTTGTTGCGTATGGCGGCGATTTCGATGTTGAAGGCGTAGAGGGCAAGAAGTGCGGGGCGCTTGCCGTCGGGCGCGAAGAGGCTGGCGAGGAAACGGTCCTTGTCGGCGGCGCGCACCAGCCCGAGGCAACGGTCGGCCGCAGCGCTCACGCGACGGCAATCAGCGCAGCTGCGACCTTGCGGCGCTCAGCGAGTAAAAGATTATAGGTGCTAACCGCAGCGCCCGTCGCCATGGGCTCGAGCGTGATGCCGTATTCGGCGAAAGCCTGGATGACCTCGCGCGGCGGCCGCGCCATCGTACCCGTGCCGAGCAGAAGATGATCGACGTCTGCCTTCTCCGAAAAAACCCTTGCGAAATCCTCCGGCTTCAGTGCGGCGCGATCAGCATTCCAATGGTAGATGCCGCTTGGCAGCGCCAGGATCGAACCCCGGTGCGACATTCCTGCGAAGCGGAAACCGCCATCGCCATAGGCATCGATGGTGGGCTGGCCTGGAAAAAAGGCCGTCAAGGCCTGGCTGCCACCGCAGCCCTGGCTTCGGCCTTCACACTTTCGCGCACGGTGCCGAGCAAAATCAGTACGGGCGAGGCGATGAAGATCGAGGAATAGGTGCCGATGATGACACCCCAGATCA
>JBGTJO010000215.1:0-1696 GCA_041745135.1 Aestuariivirga sp.
ATTGCGCCCGAAATCCCTTCCCACACCCCAAGTCATGCACAACGGCAATCGAACGAACGCAAAAATGCCGTTCATGCGACTTCCACCTACCCATTCTCACCCCCTCCCACCTTTGCGCAACAGGCCCCAAAGGGGAGAGGAGAATGACGAGCGTAGGTGTAAACGCTGCGGCCCGCAACGACCGTCTCGACACAGCGTCCCTCCAGCGTGCGGCGTTCGAACGGCGAGTTTTTCGCGCGGGATCGCAGGAGTTCTTCCTTCACCGTCCAACTCAAGTTGAGATCGACAAGCGCAAAATCGGCCGGCGCTCCAGCTTCGAGTCTGCCTGTTTCAAGCCCAAGAATTTCCGCGGGCTTCGATGACATAGCCTCTACCAGCCGCGCCAAAGGCACGGCTCCATTATGATAAAGGCCGAGTGCCGCCGACAGCATCGTCTCCAACCCGATAGCGCCGAAGGCCGCTTCCGCGAAGGGCAGGCGCTTGGTGTCCGCACTTTGCGGATCATGGGAGGAAACGATCACATCGATTGCACCATCGGCCACGCCCTCGACGAGTGCTAGACGGTCGTCTTCCGTGCGAAGCGGCGGCGACAGTTTGAAGAAGGTGCGGTAAGCGCCGATGTCATTCTCGTTCAAGCTCAGGTGATGGATGGAGACGCCGCAGGTGACCGGCAGTCCCTTGGCTTTGGCGGCGCGGATCACCTCAAGGGAATGGCGGCAGGAGATCTGTGCGGCGTGGTAACGCGCACCCGTCATCTCGACCAACCGCAAATCCCGCTCCAGCATGATGACTTCCGCCATCGCGGGGATGCCCAAAAGCCCGAGGCGCCCGGCGATCTCGCTCGAATTCATCACACCCGCCGCAAGCGAGGGCTCCTCCACATGCTGCACCACCAGCATGTCGAAATCCTTCGCATAGGCCAAGGCACGGCGAAACACATTGGCGTTGGCGACGGCCCGCGTACCATCCGTAATCGCCACGGCGCCCGCTTCCTTGAGGCCGCCGATTTCAGTCATCAGCTCGCCGCCCAATGCCTTTGTGATGGCCGCCATGGGAGCAACGCGCACCGACGCCGTGTCGCGGGCGCGGCGCAGGATGAAGTCGACGATGGCCGCGTCATCGATCACCGGCTGCGTGTTGGGCATCACAATCATCGTCGTGACGCCGCCCGCCGCCGCTGCCTCCGAGGCGCTAGCAAGCGTCTCACGGTATTCCGTGCCGGGTTCGCCGGTGAACACCCGCATATCGATGAGGCCGGGAAAGAGCGTCAGTCCCTTGCAATCGACAAGGGCGGTGCCGGCCCCGGCACTTTCCTGCGTCACCTCCGGCCCCGCGGCGAGAATCCATCCATCCTCAATCAGCACGCCCCCCTTGCCGCTGAGGCCCTGCGCGGGCGCTACGATATTGGCATTCACATAGGCGCGGCGCGGCGCCGTTGAAGTTGCGATCATGCGTTGGCCCCGCCGGGAAAATTCCGCGACAGCGCGTCAAGCACCGCCATGCGCACCGCCACCCCCATCTCCACCTGTTCCCGGATCACCGACTGCACGCCATCCGCCACATTCGAGTCGATCTCAATGCCGCGATTCATCGGCCCCGGATGCATCACCAGCGCATCCTTCTTCGCATGGCGGAGCTTCTCCTCGTTCAAACCAAAGAAGCGGTAATATTCCCGTGGCGAGGGCACGAAGGAACC
>JBGTJO010000216.1:0-4659 GCA_041745135.1 Aestuariivirga sp.
CGACACCAAGCGCTTCATGGCCGATGTGATCGAGGCCTCCAAGAAGGTGCCGGTGATCGTCGATTTCTGGGCCCCCTGGTGCGGCCCCTGCAAGCAGCTCACGCCCACCATCGAAAAGGTCGTGAAGCAGGCCAATGGCAAGGTCCGCCTGGTCAAGATCAATGTCGATGAAAACCAGCAGCTCGCCGGCCAGATGCGCGTGCAGTCGATCCCCGCCGTCTTCGCCTTCGTGAACGGCCAGCCCGTCGATGGCTTCATGGGCGCCCTGCCGGAAAGCCAGATCAAGCAATTCGTCGATCGCCTGGGCGGCCAGGGCGGCATGGCCGAGGAAATCGAGGCGATCGTCGCCGAGGGCCGCCAAGCCTTCGCCCAAAAAGATTTTGCCGGCGCCGCCCAGATTTTCCAGGAGGTCATCGCCGCCGACCGCGAACATGCGGGCGCCCTTTCGGGCCTTGCCAAATGCCAGATCGAACTGGGAGACCTCGACAGCGCTGAGGCCACATTGGCGCTCGTGCCTCCCGCGAAATCCAGCGACCCCGAAGTCCTGAGCGCCAAGGCAGCACTGGAACTGGCGCACAATCCCATCGATCTATCGGAAGCCGCCCGTCTGCAATCGGAGATCGACAAGAGCCCCGACAATTTCCAGGCCCGCTTCGATCTCGCCAATCTGCTGAACGGCACAGGCCGGAAGGAAGAAGCGCTCGACCACCTCCTCCACATCATCCGCAAGGACCGCGAGTGGAATGAGGCGGCGGCGCGCAAGCAACTGGTAAAATATTTCGAGGCCTGGGGCCCCAAGGACGAGTTCACCCTACAAGGCCGTCGCAAACTGTCTTCGATTCTCTTTTCCTGAGGTTCCCCATGGGATTTTTCGAACGATATGGCAGCCCCGCCGATCTGCCCCAGCGCCTGCCTGTATTTCCGCTCTCGGGCGCATTGCTCCTCCCCCGCGCCGACCTGCCGCTCAACATCTTCGAACCGCGCTATCTCGAAATGGTGACCCATGCCATGGCGGGCGACCGCCTCATCGGCATCATCCAGCCGCTGATCGGCAGGGAAAAGGAAGACCGTCCGCCGCTCATGTCCGTCGGCTGCGCCGGCCGCATCACCGCCTATGCGGAAACCCCCGACGACCGCATGCTGATCACCTTGACCGGCGTCAGCCGCTTCACCGTTTCCGAGGAACTGGACACCGACACGCCCTACCGTCAGGTGATCGCCGATTTCCACCCCTATGCCGTTGACCTCGTCTCCGATGTTGGCGCCGCCGAGGTGAACCGCCCCGCCCTGCTCAAGGCGTTCCGCGATTATCTCAACGCCAACGACATGAACGCGGACTGGGAACAGGTCGACGCAGCTTCAACCGAAATTCTGGTGAACACGCTCTCGCAGCTCGCACCCTATGCGCCAAAGGAAAAACAGGCCCTGCTGGAAGCGCTCGATCTCAAGACGAGAGCCGATGTACTGGTGGCATTGACCGAGATGGCGCTCGCCCGCACCGCGCGCGGCAGCACGTCCCGTCTGCAATAATGCAACGCGAAGCCGATCCTAAACTTCTCGAAATCATGGTGTGCCCGCTCACCAAGATGCCGCTTCATTACGACCGGGAGAAACAGGAGTTGGTTTCGCGCGCCGCGCGCCTTGCTTACCCCATCCGCGACGGCATCCCGATCATGCTTGCCGAAGAGGCCCGCGAGATCCGCGATGAGTGATCCATGGCCGGTCGAGCTGCGGCTGGCCAAGAATAAAAAGAATCTCACAATCCTTTTCGACGACGGGCAATCCTACGCGCTCCCCGCCGAATATCTCCGCGTTGAAAGCCCAAGCGCCGAAGTGAAAGGCCACGGTCCCGGCCAGGAGCAACTGGTTTATGGCAAACGAAACGTCGCCATTCTCCGTCTTGAACCTGTGGGCACCTACGCCATCCGCATCATCTTCGACGACACCCACAGCACCGGTCTCTACACCTGGACCTATCTCGCCAAACTCGGCCGCGAGCATGACGCGATCTGGAAAGACTATCTATCGAAGCTCCAAGCCCAGGGCCGCTCGCGCGATTAGACCCGTTCGCCGCGCAGCAGTTTCGGCAGCGATCCCGATTGCCCCGCTGCTTCTTTAACAAAACCTGATTTCATCGGCACAATCCGGTTCACCGCTGCAAGCCCCGTATCGCGCAGCAGCCGGAGCAGCGCGTTGTCATTGCCGAAGAGACGGTTGAGGCCATCCACGGCGGCGGCTGTCAGCACCGTGTCGAACCGCCGCCAAATAGCATAACGTTGCAGCACGTCATCACCGCCAGGGTCGAGCCCCAGCGCCACCGCGTCATGCACGCATTCCGCCAGCGCCGCCGCATCGCGGAGACCGAGATTGAAGCCCAGCCCCGCGAGCGGATGCAGCACATGGGCCGCATCGCCCACCAGCGCCAGCCGCGCTCCCACGAATTCTCGCGCTACAAAGACCGACAGCGGATAAGCATGACGTCCGCCGATAACGCGCACTTCTCCAAGATGATTGCCAAAGCGCGCGACAAGTTCGCGAAGAAAATCCTCCTCCGGCAATGCCAATATGCGTTTTGCATCCTCTTTCCGCTCGGTCCACACCAGCGACGCGCGGTTGCCGGGGAGCGGCAAGATGGCGAACGGCCCCGAAGGCCTGAAATGTTCTTCCGCTCTCCCATGATGCGGCAGATCATGTTCCACCGTGGCTACGATCGCCATCTGGTCATAGGTCCAGCCCTGCATGGCAATACCGGCGGCTTCCCGCGCCGGAGATTTGCTTCCATCGGCAGCAATGATGAGCGGCGCTCGATAGCCGGTGCCATTCGCAAGCTCAACACGGGCCAAACCTGGACTGAAGGCGTATGAAGCAACCGCTGTTCCGGTGGCGAAAGCGATATGGTCCGATGCCCGCGTCGCCCGCAGCAGGCACTCGTGCAGATGGCGGTTCTCGATCATGTGTGCCGATGGCCCACGCGGCATGTCGCCTTCGTCGAAATGCAAAAGCACTGGGCTCACCTCGGCACCCGACTTGGTGTCGGTGACAATGATTTCGTTCATTGCTTGCGCGGAGGGCGCCATCGCCTCCCACACGCCAAGGGCCTCAAACATCTTTCGCGCCGAGGCCGACACCGCTGTCGCGCGGCCATCGAAAGCGGCCGATGCGAAGGCTTCCGGATTTTTGGCGTCGACAACTAGAACATCCAGGCGAAGCCGCGCCTTCGTCCCGCCGAGCGCCAGCGCGGCCGCGAGCCCATTCAAGGCCGCGCCCACGACAATCACGTCGAATTTCTGAGACATCATCAGTCCCGCTGTTCCTTCGATTTAACGGCACTTTAACCATGTGCCGCCAGACTGCCGTTAACGATTTGTTATGCCCCGGCAGCACCGCTTCCGCCGGCGGCGGAGGCACGAGAATGGCATATAACCCCGCCTGCGACACCGACGACAGCGCCATTCCCGCAACCATCCGGCGCTTCATCCGGAAGCGCGTGTTCGAGCTCGCAGGCATCGCGGTTTTTATCGCCCTCATCGCGGCGGGCGTGGCGCTTGCCACTTGGTCCCCAAATGATGTCTCTCTTGATCCCTTGCTCGAGGGCCTCACGCAAAACTGGCTGGGCTATCCCGGTGCCCTTGCCGCCGATCAGTTGATGCAGCTTTTTGGCCTGGCGGTTCTGGCCGTGATCGCCGTTCCCATGGTTTGGGCTGTGAAGCTCCTTGGGCACGCGGGCGTCCGCCGCCCGATAAGGTCCCTGGCCGCCTGGGTGGGAGCTGCCTTTTGCGCCAGCGCGGCGCTTGCGGCGTTTCCGGCACCCTCCACCTGGCCTCTAACAGCGGGGCTCGGCGGCAACGCTGGCGACGTTCTCCATGGTTTTTTCCTGCTTGTCCTTTCCCTCGGTTTGAAAGGCATTCTGCCGAAGCTGTTCGCCGCCGCAGTGATGGCATTATTGGCGATCTGGCTTGGCCTCCGTGCCGCAGGCTTCGGCCGCGCCGAGACACGGGCAAATTCTGGAACGGCTTGGCGGCTCTGCAAGGCCGGCGGCAGCCGGCTGCTTGCCTTTCTGCGGCGTCTATATGCGAGTTGGCGGGACTACCGGGAACAGCGGAAGCTCAACGCCACTGCAGATCCTAAGGGCGACATTCTGACGCGCCTGGCACCGGTCCGCAGCGGCCGCATCGAACCTGTGTTGTCGCACCGTCCCCCGATAACGATAGTGGACGATCCCGAAGACGAGGAGGAAACCGATCTTCTCGATAAAGAGGGGGCGGATGAGGTCTCCACGACGCGAGTCAAGCGCCAGAGCAAGACCGTAAAGCCAGGCAAAAGAGTGAAAAGAGCGGATCAACCGGAAGAATTCGAGCTGCCGCCGCTCACCCTGCTGGCCGAACCCAAACGCCTCGGCAAATCGGCGGAACTCTCCGACGAGGCGCTCGAACAGAACGCCCGCATGCTGGAAGGCGTCCTCGACGATTTCGGCGTCAAGGGTCAGATCATCAAGGTAAGGCCGGGTCCAGTCGTCACCCTTTACGAACTTGAGCCTGCACCCGGCATCAAGTCCTCACGCGTCATCAGCTTGGCCGACGACATCGCGCGTTCCATGAGCGCCGTATCCGCCCGTGTGGCCGTCGTCTCGGGGCGCAACGCCATCGGCATCGAGCTGCC
>JBGTJO010000217.1:0-7475 GCA_041745135.1 Aestuariivirga sp.
TCTGCAACTGCACGCCTACATGCTGCGCGTCGCCATTCCCTATGGCACGCTCTCAGGCCGGCAAATGCGGCAGCTCGCGATGATCGCCGAGAAGTGGGACAAGGGCTACGGGCATTTCACCACGCGCCAGAACATCCAGTACAACTGGATCAAGCTGGAAGACACCGCGGATATTCTCGCAGCCCTCGCCGATGTGGAGATGCATGCGATCCAGACCTCCGGCAATTGCATCCGCAATGTGACGACGGATCACTGGGCGGGTGCTGCGGCGGACGAAATCGCCGATCCGCGCCCCATCGGGGAATTGCTGCGGCAATGGTCCTCGCTGCACCCCGAATTTTCCTTTCTGCCGCGCAAGTTCAAGATCGCGGTTACCGGCGCTCCCCATGATCGCGCTGCCGTGAAGGTGCATGACATCGGCCTTCGAATGCACAAGAGCGATACGGGCCAGATTGGCTGGGAAGTGATCGTCGGCGGCGGCCAGGGACGCACTCCCATCGTTGGCGTGACGGTGCGCGAGTTCCTGCCGGAGCATGAATTGATCGGCTACCTGGAAGCAATCATGCGTGTCTACAATCTTTATGGACGCCGCGACAACAAATACAAGGCGCGGATCAAGATCCTCGTCCACGAATTGGGCGCGGAAAAATTCAAGTCAGAGGTTGAGGCCGAATACGCCAGGAAGCCTCAGGCAACGACTGCGGTCGAAGAGCGTGAGCTGAAACGCATCGAAGCCTACTTCGCTCCTCCTGTGTTCGAGAAGCTGCCGCGCTGGTCGCACGCCTTCGAGGAGGCCAAGGTTAAGAATGCAGATTTCGCAAGGTGGGCGCGCAACAATCTCGGACCCCACCAGGTCGATGGCTATACCATCGTCAATATTTCGCTGAAGCCGGAGGGCGGGATTCCCGGTGATGCCTCCGCCGATCAGATGCGGCTGATGGCCGATCTCGCCGAGAAATACAGCCACGATGAACTGCGTGTGAGCCACGCCCAGAACATCGTGCTGGCACACGTGAAGAAGGATGACGCCTTCACCATCTGGCAGGCGCTGGATGCTGCGGGATTGGCCGCCGCGAACTATGGGCTAGTGGGCGATATCATCGCCTGCCCAGGCCTTGATTATTGCGCCTTGGCGACGGCGCGCGCCATTCCGATCGCCCAGTCGATTTCGCGCAAATTCGCGGACATAGACAAGCAGGAAGAGATCGGGCCTATCAAACTCAACATCTCGGGCTGCATCAATGCTTGCGGCCATCATCATGTGGGCCACATCGGCATCCTGGGCTTGGACAAAAAGGGCGAGGAATTTTATCAGATCACGCTTGGCGGCTCGTCTTCCGAGAGCGCTTCGATCGGCACAATTCTCGGGCCAGGTTTCGCAGGCCACCAAGTGCCCGATGCCATCGAGAAGATTCTCGATACCTATTTGCAATTGCGGAACCCGGGTGAGGAATTTCTTGCCGCTTATCGGCGCGTCGGCGCCAAGCCTTTCAAGGAGGCCCTCTATGCCGCTGCTTAAGAACAACACGCTGATCTCCGATACATGGATTCACGTAGGCTTGGACGACCAGCTGCCTGAAGCGGGCGACGTGATCGTTCCATGGGCGCGCCTGCTTCGGGAATTCGAGCTTCTTTCGAAGCGCTCGGGAAAACTGGGCGTGGTTTTCACCAACGCCGACCGTGCGGAGGCGCTAGCCACGTTTCTGCCAAGACTTTCGGTGGTGGTGCTGCCCTTCCCCGCCTTCGTCGACGGCCGAGCCTATTCGATTGCGCGGCAACTTCGCGACTTCGGTTATCGCGGCGAAATTCGCGGCGCCGGTAATGTGCTTCCTGACCAGCTTCAGTTCATGCTTCAGGTTGGCTTCGATGCTTTCGATATCGGCGAACGGTTTCCGCTTTCCGCCTGGCAGGCAGCCTCGAAGCAGATGTCGCTCGCCTATCAGCGCGGCCTCTTCCGCCGCAACGCCGAGGCTGAGATTTGGACTGAGCGCCACACCGATGCCGAGCCCTGGCTCGAACAGCCGCACGCGGGGTAACGCACGTGGAGTGGACCGCCAACAACATTCATGAAACTTACGCTGGTCTTGAAGGCCGTGAGTTGCTGGAGCCGTTGATCCGCGACTTCCCGGGCAAGCTGGCCGTTGTCTCCTCGTTCGGTGCTGAGTCTGCCGTGTTGCTGCACATGGTTTCCGAGGTGGACAAGAGCACGCCGATTATCCTTCTCGACACCGGAAAGCTATTTTGGGAAACGCTCTCCTATCGCAGCATGCTGATCGACACCTTGGGGCTGACCGATGTGCGCACCATCGAGCCCGACCCCGCCGATCTCGCGGCGAAGGATCCCGACGGCACGCTTAACGCAACCAACGGGGACTTGTGCTGCCATATCCGCAAGACCATTCCATTGGAGAAAGCCTTGCGGAATTTCGACGTGATCGTGTCCGGCCGCAAGCGCTACCATGGCGGCGAACGCCGCAATCTTACTCCGTTGAGCCTCGATGGCGCCCGCATCAAGGCCGAGCCGCTCGCGGGCTTCAGCGCGCTCGACATCGAACTCTACATGGCGACACATAAATTACCGCGCCATCCGCTCACCGAGATCGGTTATTATTCGATCGGTTGTGAGCCTTGCACTGTTCAGGGCGGGAGCGCCGACGATCCGCGCGCCGGCCGCTGGCAGGGAACGAACAAGACGGAGTGCGGCATTCACTGGACGCAGAACGGACGGGCGTTCGAAGTGGCGGCGGCAAAGTAGGTTTTTTTGCACTAGCCCGCTCATACTTAAGGGAACAGCATGTCCGAATTCCTGGCCTTCGCGCTCGTTGGCTTTTTCGCTCAAATTGTCGACGGGTCGCTTGGCATGGGCTTCGGGGTGATATCATCCTCAATCCTGCTGTCTCAGGGAGTTCCTCCGGCGTTGGCTTCAGCCAGCGTCAACGCGGCGAAACTGCCAACGACGGGCACCGCCGCGATATCCCACTTCTTCCATGGCAATCTCGATTGGAGCATCGTCCGTTCACTGTCGATCTTTGGCGCTCTCGGCGGCGTAATCGGCGCGTTGTTGCTCACCAGCCTCAAAGGTGCGGCCTTGGCTTTCATCGTGAATGCCTATCTGGCGACGATGGGTATCTTGATCCTTTGGCGCGGCATCATGGACTTTGCGCCGAAGCTGATCGCCACGAACCGCTCCCGCTCTATCGGCTTGGCCGGGGGACTGATCGAGGGTATCGGCGGCAGTTGGGGGCCTATTGTAACCACCAGCCTGCTCGGCTCCGGAGCGGAATCGCGTTACGCGATCGGATCGGCGAATTTTTCCGAATTTGTGGTCAGTATTGCGGTGTTCTCGGCATTCCTTGCGGCCTTCGCCGTTGGCTATTGGCAAGGCGGATCTGATTGGCGGACGACATTTCTGCCGGTGCTAGGCCTGGTGCTCGGCGGATTGCCCGCCGCGGCGTTCGGCGGTTGGCTGTCCAAACGCGCCCCGAAGCGCCCGCTGACTATCGCAGTAGGTTGCCTTGCCTTGGGAATTGCGATTTATCGGACGCTATTTTCCTGACAACGCGATCAGGCGGCGGCGCTCTCGGATTCCGCAGGCTCTGCCGTCACGGGGCCGGAGTCCAGGCCCTTGGCGGCTGGATCGCGGTCAACGAACTCGATCACCGCCATTGGCGCCGAGTCACCGTGGCGGAAGCCTGCCTTCATGATCCGGATGTAGCCGCCAGCACGATCTTTGAAGCGCGAAGCGAGGACGTCAAAGAGTTTCTTCACTTGCGTTTCGTCGCGCACCTGGGAGATCGCTTGGCGGCGGGCGTGGAGGCCGCCCTTCTTGGCGAGCGTCACCAATTTCTCAACGACCGGGCGCAGATCTTTCGCCTTTGGCAGCGTGGTCACGATCTGCTCGTGCTTGATCAGCGCCGCAGACATGTTGGCGAACATCGCCATACGATGTGGCGCGGTGCGGTTGAACCGGCGGCCCTTGAAACCGTGACGCATGACTGTTTCTCCTAGTAGTGTGTCTCAAATTTCTTGGCGAGTTCTTCAATGTTCTCAGGCGGCCAGTTGGGCACTTCCATGCCGAGATGGAGGCCCATCTGGGCGAGAACTTCCTTGATCTCGTTGAGCGATTTCCGTCCAAAGTTCGGTGTACGGAGCATCTCCGCCTCGGTTTTCTGGATGAGGTCGCCGATATAGACGATGTTGTCGTTCTTCAGGCAGTTGGCCGAGCGCACCGACAGCTCAAGCTCATCAACCTTCTTGAGAAGTGCGGCATTGAACTCAAGCTCGGGATGCGTCTCTTCGGGGATGGCCCTGGAAGGCTCGGCGAAGTTGATGAACACCGAGAGCTGGTCCTGCAGGATACGCGCGGCGTAGGCCACCGAATCCTCGGGCGACATCGAGCCGTCGGTCTCGACTGTCATGATCAGCTTGTCGTAATCGAGGATCTGGCCTTCGCGCGTGTTTTCGATCTTGTAAGACACGCGCTTCACCGGAGAATAAATCGAATCCACGGGGATAAGGCCGATCTCGGCGTCTTCGGGGCGGTTGCGCTCGGAAGGCACATAACCCTTGCCGCTCTCGACCTTGAACTCCATGCGGACTTCGGCCTTGTCGTCGAGTGTGCAGATCACATGCTCGGGGTTGAGGATGTGGATATCGCCGGTCGCTTGGATATCGCCGGCGCGGATGACGCCCGGGCCCTCCTTGCGCAGCGTCAGCCGCTTGGGCTCTTCCGACTGCATAGAAATGGCGATTTCCTTGATGTTGAGGATGATATCGGTCACATCCTCGCGCACATTGGCGATCGAGGAGAACTCGTGAAGCACGCCGTCGATTTTCACGGAGGTGATCGCCGCCCCTTGCAGCGAGGATAGCAGAATGCGGCGCAACGCATTGCCAAGCGTCGTTCCGAAACCACGCTCCAGCGGCTCAGCGACGATGGTGGCGACACGGCGGCGGTCGCGGCCAGGCTGCACTTCGAGCTTGGTCGGGCGGATAAGTTCCTGCCAGTTCTTCTGATTGACTTGCATTTAGGTTCCCGTCGAAATCGGATGGCCAATGGCCCATCCGGCATTGAGTATTCTAAAAACTAGACGCGGCGGCGCTTAGGCGGGCGACAGCCATTGTGAGGAATGGGGGTCACGTCCCGGATCGAGGTGACTTGAAGCCCGCACGATTGCAGAGCGCGAAGGGCCGACTCACGGCCCGAGCCCGGACCGGAAACCTCAACCTCAACAGTGCGCATGCCGTGTTCCATGGCGGCGCGGCCAACTTGCTCGGCAGCAACCTGGGCCGCGTAGGGCGTTGACTTGCGCGAGCCTTTGAAGCCGAGCTTGCCCGACGATGCCCAGACGATGGCGTTGCCCTGCACATCGGTGATGGTGATCATCGTGTTGTTGAACGAGGCGTTCACGTGAACGACACCCGATGAGATGTTCTTGCGCTCTTTGCGGCGCGGGCGGGCGGCTTCTTTTGCCATGATTGTTGCCTTTACTTCTTCTTGCCGGCGATGGCTTTGGCCGGACCTTTGCGGGTGCGGGCGTTGGTGTGGGTGCGCTGGCCGCGAACCGGCAGGCCCTTGCGGTGGCGAAGGCCCCGGTAGCAGCCGAGATCCACGAGGCGCTTGATGTTCATCGAGACATCGCGGCGCAGGTCGCCTTCCACCATGTAGTCGCGGTCGATCACTTCGCGGATCGCCAGCACTTCGGCGTCGGAAAGCTCATTCACCCGTTTGGAATGGGGAATTTTCACCTTGTCGGCGATTTCGACCGCATTGACGGGGCCGATGCCATGGATATAGCGAAGCGCAATGACCACGCGCTTGTTTGTCGGAATATTGACGCCTGCTATGCGGGCCACGCCTTGTTCTCCTGTTATTTCCTTGGTTTAGCCAAGGACCGTATTTCTGTTCGAGCCCCTGCCCTTGGCTCTTCAAAGGCATAAGGCCGCGCCTCCAGAGGTTTCCCTCCCGAAGCCAGCCTTTTTGTCGACCAAGATAGGCGCCGTATGTAGGCCGGATTCGCTGGCGCGTCAACCGGGCAGACGGCGGAAATTGGCCTCACAGCCGGCTTAGCACCCCCTCGATTTGGCGGGTCACATCGCTGATCGCCGCCATGCCGTCGATTGTCTTCAGTTTCCCCTTGGCGCCGTAATAGGTCACCAGCGGAGCCGTCTCCTTGTTGTAGATGCCGAGGCGGTCACGGACGGTCTTTTCATTGTCGTCGACGCGCCGCGTGAACTCGATTGATCCGCAGACGTCGCAGACCCCGGCGACCTTGGGCTTGTCGAATGTGTCGTGGTAACCCTTGCCGCATTTGGTGCAGGTGTAACGCCCGGCGATCCGCTCAACGAGGGCCTCGTCATCCACTTTCATCTCGATCACGGCGTCGAGCTTTAAACCCTTGCGTTCCAGCATGGCATCGAGGGCCTCGGCCTGGGCCGTGTTGCGCGGGAAGCCATCGAGAATGAAGCCCTTGGCGAGATCGGGAGTGCCGATGCGGTCCGCGATGATCGAGACGACCACATCATTGGGCACCAGATCGCCACGGTCCATGATGGCCTTGGCGCGTTTGCCTGTTTCGGTGCCGGCAGCCACTGCGGCGCGCAGCATGTCTCCGGTGGAGAGTTGCTTCATGCCGTGCTTTTCTTCGATCCGCTTGGCTTGCGTGCCCTTGCCCGCACCTGGCGGCCCAAGGAGGATGAGGTTCATCGCCGGTTGCCTCGAAGCTTCGATTTCTTGATCAATCCCTCATATTGCTGCGCCAGCAGATGACCCTGCAATTGAGCCACCGTGTCCATGGTGACGCTCACCACGATCAGAAGCGAAGTGCCGCCGAAGTAGAATGGAACTCCGGTGTAGCTGATGAGAATTTCCGGAATGATGCAAACCACCGATAGATACAGAGCGCCGACGACGGTGATACGGGTCAGCACGTAGTCGATATATTCCGCAGTGCGCTCACCCGGACGCAGGCCGGGAATGAAGCCTCCGTATTTCTTAAGGTTCTCCGCCGTCTCCTTAGGATTGAACATGATGGAGGTGTAGAAAAAGGCAAAGAAGATGATCAGAACCACATAGAGGAAAAGGAACAGCGGCTGGCCCTGTCCGAGGGTCGCCGTCAACGTATTCAGCCAGTCTGGCCCCTGTCCTTTGGAGAAATTGGCGACCGTAACCGGCAACAGCAAGAGCGAGGAGGCAAAGATCGGCGGGATGACGCCGGCGGTGTTGAGCTTGAGCGGCATGTGCGAGCTGTCGCCCTGATACATCTTGTTGCCAACCTGGCGTTTTGGATACTGGATGAGCAACCGCCGCTGCGCCCTCTCCATGAGCACGATGAAGGCAACGACGACGAGCGCCATGACGATGATGCCAAGGATCACAAAGGTCGATAGCTGGCCCGTGCGGCCGAGCTCGAGCATGGCGGCAATGCCGGAGGGAAGTCCCGCCACGATGCCCGCGAAGATGATCAACGAGATGC
>JBGTJO010000218.1:0-3801 GCA_041745135.1 Aestuariivirga sp.
CGATCTCTACATTCATCACGGCGCCGGCGCTTATATTTGCGGGGAAGAGACGGCGCTGCTTGAAAGCCTGGAGGGCAAAAAGGGCCTGCCGCGCATGAAGCCGCCGTTTCCCGCCAATGTCGGGCTCTATGGCGCGCCGACGACGATCAACAACGTTGAATCGGTTGCAGTGGCGGGAACCATCATGCGGCGCGGCGCGTCATGGTTCGGAGCGCTGGGAACGCCCAACAACACCGGCACGAAACTGTTTTGCATCTCGGGCCATGTAAACAAGCCCTGCAATGTCGAAGAAGAGATAGGCATTCCCTTCCGCGAACTCATCGACAAGCATGCGGGCGGGGTGCGGGGCGGGTGGGATAATCTATTGGCGGTCATCCCCGGCGGCTCGTCGGTTCGCATGGTACCGGCGGCGCAGATTATCGATACGCCCATGGATTTCGACTCGCTCGCGAAACTGCGTTCCGGCTTGGGCACGGCGGCTGTGATCGTCATGGACAAGTCGACCGACCTGATCCGCGCGGTGGCGCGCCTGGCGCAGTTCTACAAGCATGAGTCCTGCGGCCAGTGCACGCCCTGCCGGGAAGGCACCGGCTGGATGTGGCGCGTTCTTCTCCGCATGGCGGAGGGCCGCGCCGAGAAGCATGAGATCGACATGCTGCTAGATGTGACCAAGCAGATCGAGGGCCACACAATCTGTGCGCTGGGTGATGCCGCCGCTTGGCCGATCCAGGGCTTGATCGCCCATTTCCGCCATGTGATCGAGGAACGCATCGATCAATATGCGGCCAATCAAGATCGCGACGGTGTCGTTCAACCTATGGCAGCGGAGTAGTTACCCATGCATCTTGCCGAACTGAACATCGCCCGATTGACGCATCCGCTCAATCACCCAGTCATCGCGGAGTTCAAGGATAGTCTTGACCGCATCAATGCTCTTGCCGAGCGTTCTCCGGGCTTTGTCTGGCGCCTCAAGGGCGACAACAACAATGCCACCGACTTTCACGTCGAGGGCGATCCCAACATGATCGTCAATCTCTCCGTGTGGGAGACGCCGAAGGCGCTGGAAGACTATGTCTTCAAAACCGTGCATGCGCAATTTTACAAAAAACGCGCCAGCTGGTTTGAAGTGATGGAGAAACCCCACATGGTGTTTTGGTGGGTGGAAGAGGGACATCGCCCAGATTTGAGCGAAGCGTTCGCGCGGCTTGAACATTACACGGCGTGCGGTCCCACCGAGCAGGCCTTCGGTTGGGCCGAAGTCATCGACGTGGAGCGCTGGAAACGCCAGCGCTGCGCATGAGGAGAAGCTAAACGGCGATGCCCAAGCTCAATATTGACGGCACGGAACTCGAGTTCGAGAACGGCATGACGTTGCTGCAGGCTTGTGAGCAGGCGGGAGCCGAGATTCCGCGCTTCTGCTATCACGAGCGCCTGTCGATTGCCGGTAATTGCCGCATGTGCCTGGTCGAGGTGAAGGGGACGCCGAAGCCGCAAGCCTCTTGCGCGATGTCGGTGAATGATCTGCGCCCTGGCCCCAATGGCGAACCGCCGGAAGTCTTCACCCGCTCAGCGCTGGTGAAGAAGGCGCGTGAAGGCGTCATGGAATTCCTGCTCATCAACCATCCGCTTGATTGCCCGATCTGCGATCAGGGGGGCGAATGCGATTTGCAGGATCAGGCGGTGGCCTATGGCATTTCGAAAAACAGGTTCTATGAAAACAAGCGAGCGCTTGAAGACAAATATCTGGGGCCGCTCGTCAACACCCATATGAACCGCTGCATTCAGTGCACAAGGTGTGTGCGCTTCGTGGCCGAGGTTGCCGGCGTTGAGGAACTGGGAGCGACCAGCCGCGGCGAAGATATGGAGATCACGAATTACCTCGGCCGGGCACTCACCTCCGAGCTTCAGGGCAATATCATCGATCTGTGCCCAGTCGGGGCACTCGTTAACAAACCCTATGAATACAAGGCGCGGCCTTGGGAGCTGCGCAGTACAGAAACCATCGATGTCATGGATGCGGTTGGCTCCAACATCCGCGTCGACTCTCGCGACCGCGAAGTGATGCGCATCCTGCCGCGTACCCATGAGGATGTGAACGAGGAGTGGATTTCTGACAAAACCCGTTTTGTCTGGGATGGACTTCGCACCCAGCGCCTCGACCGGCCCTATATCCGCGAGTTCGGCAAACTGCGCGCTTGCACCTGGACCGAGGCCTTCCGGCGCATCGTGCAGAAGATCAAGGGCACGACGCCGGAGCGCATCGGCATTCTGCTCGGCGATCTCGTGGGCGCGGAGGAAGCCTTCTCCATGCGCCAGCTGGCGGAACGGCTTCACATCAAGAACATCGATTGCCGCCAGGATGGGACGCCGCTCGGCGAGCAGGGTGGACGTGCCACCTACCTCTTCAACAGCGGCATCGCGGCCATTGAAGATGCCGACGCCATCCTGCTGATCGGCGCTAATCCGCGCCTCGAGGCCCCGGTGCTCAATGCCCGCATCCGAAAGCGCTACCTCAGAGGCGGTTGCGTCATCGGCGTAATCGGACAGAAGATCGACCTAACCTATCCTTACGCCAATATCGGTGCTGGTCCAGACAGCCTTGCGGCGCTGTCGCGCGAGCCGCTCGACCCAAGCACCAAAAAACCGATGATCATCGTGGGCCAGGGTGCAATCGGTCGTCCGGACGGGGCGAGAGTCTTGACTTTGGCCATGGAGCTTGCGCGAAAGCAAAATGTCATACGGGATGGTTGGAACGGCTTTAATGTCTTGCACACCGCGGCGGGCCGGGTGGGGGCGCTCGATGTATGCGCGTTGCCAGCCAGGGATGGGGGCCTCGCCACGCGGGAACTGCTTGCGGCCGCGAAAAACGGCGGACTCGATGTGCTATTCCTGCTCGGCGCGGACGAGATCGATACCAACGCGCTCGGCTCGACCTTTGTTATCTATCAGGGAACCCATGGCGATGCTGGCGCACACCGCGCCGATGTGATCCTGCCCGGCGCTGCCTATACGGAGAAATCCGTCACCTATGTAAACACCGAAGGCCGCCCGCAAATGACTGAGCGCGCCGTCTTCCCGCCAGGCGATGCGCGTGAGGATTGGGCCATTCTGCGGGCGCTTTCGGGAACGCTTTCCGCTACGCTGCCGTGGAACAATCTGAGTGAACTCCGCGCCGCCATGTACAAAATCGCCCCCCATCTCGCCCGCCTCGATCAGTTGACGCCCGCCGACCCGTCGTTGCTTGCCGATCTCACAAAGGCCGAGGGGCAAATGACATCGGCGCCGTTCCGCTCAAGTGTCAAGGACTTCTACCTCACCAATCCGATTGCGCGGGCCTCCCGGATCATGGCGGAATGTTCCGCCCTCAAAAACGGGCGCAACCTCGAGGCGGCGGAGTGAGGCGATGATGGGCTCCCTGCTTAACGCCGCCGTCATAGCGCTCTGGAGCGTGCTGCTGCTGAGCCTGCTTCTCATCGCCGTTTCATTTCTCATTTACATGGATCGCAAGGTGTGGGCGGCGGTGCAGATGCGCCGCGGACCCAATGTGGTCGGCCCTTGGGGATTGCTGCAATCCTTCGCCGATCTGCTGAAATTCGCCTTCAAGGAAGTGATCATCCCGGACGGCGCCAACAAGGGCATCTTCGTGATCGCGCCCCTGGTCACATCGGTCCTGGCGCTCGCCGCCTGGGCGGTCGTGCCGGTCGACGAAGGCTGGGCCATCGCCGATATCAATGTCGGCGTCCTTTATCTCTTCGCCATCTCATCGCTCATGGTTTACGGCGTCATCATGGGCGGCTGGGC
>JBGTJO010000219.1:0-16629 GCA_041745135.1 Aestuariivirga sp.
CGGCGTGCTCGATCAGGCTCCGCAACTCGGCGTTGGCGGGCCGACATTCGCCTGGTTGAAGGCAGCCCGGAAATCGACCGCGGCACTCCAGGCGCTGGGGAACCGGGACCGCTTCACCTGCCCCGTGCTGATGATTGCCGCAGGTTTGGACCGGGTCGTGGACAACGAGGCCACGCACCGGCTGGCGCAGGCCGTTCCCGGCCTGTCTCTAATCGTCATCCAGGAATCACTGCACGAAATTCTGACCGAGCGCGATACGATCCGAAACCAGTTTCTGGCGGTCTTCGATACTTTTATCGAAGACACCCCAAGGCGAGCGGCTGCCTAGCCGGGCCAAATTGCCTTCGCACCTTCCCCATGCTAAGCGGCGCCTCGATCCAATCAGTCTGAAAGTTTTTAGCGCCACATGAATCTGCGCAACATAGCGATTATTGCCCATGTCGATCACGGCAAGACCACGCTCATCGACCGCCTGCTGTCGCAGTCCGGCTCCTTCCGCGAGAACCAGAAGGTGGCCGAGCGCGCCATGGATTCCAACGATCTTGAGCGCGAGCGCGGCATCACCATCCTCGCCAAGGTCACCTCCCTCCTCTGGAAGGATACCCGCATCAACATTGTCGACACGCCGGGGCACGCCGATTTCGGCGGCGAGGTGGAGCGCATCCTCAATATGGTGGACGGCGCGGTCCTGTTGGTCGATGCCGCCGAAGGGCCCATGCCGCAGACCAAGTTCGTGCTGCACAAGGCGCTTCGGATCGGCCTTAAGCCGATTGTCGCCGTCAACAAGATCGACCGGCCGGATGAGCGCCACAGCGAGGTTGTGAACGAAGTCTTCGATCTTTTCGCGGCTCTGGATGCGACCGAAGAACAGCTCGATTTCCCCATCCTCTACGGTTCCGCTAAGCAGGGCTGGATGGCGCAAAAGCCCGACGGGTCCACCGGCACCATGGCGCCGCTGTTCGACCTCGTCATCGCCCATTTCAAGCCACCCGTGGTCGAGGAAGGCCCCTTCCGCATGCTGGTGACGACGATTGAGGCAAACCCCTTCCTCGGGCGTGTGCTCACCGGCAGGGTACGCTCCGGATCGGTCAAGGCCAATCAGACCGTCAAGGCCATGGACCGCGAAGGCAAGACCGTCGAGCAAGGCCGCATCTCGAAGGTGCTCGCTTTCCGCGGGCTCGACCGCATGCCCGTGGAGGAGGCGGAGGCTGGTGACATTGTCGCCATCTCCGGGCTCACGACGGCTACCGTCGCTGACACGATCTGCGATCCATCCATCACCGAACCCATCGCCGCCCAGCCCATTGACCCGCCAACGCTCACCATGACGTTCCGCATCAATGATGGCCCACTGGCCGGCAAGGAAGGCAGCAAGGTTCAAAGCCGCGTCATCCGCGAGCGCCTGTTGCGCGAAGCCGAAGGCAATGTGGCGCTTCGCGTTTCTCCGTCGGAAACCGAAACCGATGCCTTCGAGGTGGCCGGCCGGGGCGAATTGCAGCTTGGCATCCTGATCGAAACCATGCGCCGCGAAGGCTTCGAGTTAACGGTGGGCCGTCCCCGCGTGGTGTTCCGCACCGATGAAGCGACCGGCGAAAAGCTCGAGCCCATCGAGGAAGTGATCATCGACGTCGACGAGGAATATACCGGCGTCGTGGTGCAGAAACTTTCCGAGCGCCGGGCCGAAATGCGCGACATGCGCCCCTCCGGCACCGGGCGCCAGCGCCTGGTATTTCACGCCCCGACTCGCGGCCTCATCGGTTATCAGGGCGAGCTCATGACCGACACGCGCGGCACCGCGATCATGAACCGCCTGTTCCATTCCTACGCGCCCCATGCCGGGGAAATTCCCGGTCGCCATACCGGCGCGCTGCTCTCGAACGCCGATGGCGAGGCGGTCGCCTATGCGATCTTCAACCTGCAGGACCGTGGCCCCATGTTCATCGAGCACGGCACCAAAGTTTACGCCGGCATGATCGTCGGCGAACACACCCGCGGCAACGATCTCGAACTCAACGTCATCAAGGGCAAGAAGCTCACCAACGTCCGCGCCTCGGGTAAGGATGAAGCGGTGGTTTTGACTCCGCCCATCCGCATGTCGCTGGAAAAGGCCCTGGCCTATGTGGGAGACGATGAACTCGTCGAAGTGACGCCGAAGTCGATCCGCCTGCGCAAGGCCATCCTCGACCCGCATCTCCGCAAGCGCATGAGCCGCGCCAAGGAAGCCGAAAGCGCCGCCTGATCACTCAACGCCGCAGGGCGTTCCCGACATCAAATCATCCACCTTTGCCGGAGCGGCGCTGATCACCTCCACGATCCCGGTCTGACAGTTGAATTGGCGCGCCAGCCGGTCGGCGGCCTCGCGGGCCTTCACGTTCGCTCCGGGCAGCGATCCTTCGATCAGGGCCACGCGGCAGGAATTGCCATCTTCAATTCTGGTCACGCCGAGCCAGGATTTCGTCTTGGTGCCGGTTTCATCCGAGACGTTCCAGCGCTGGATCGCGGCAAAGGGTTTGCCGTTTTCGAGACGCCATTCCACGGTCGTATTGGCCTTATTGAAAGCACCGAAGGTCTGTTGTGCCGAACAATGCTCGAAACCAGTCTTGCCATACGCTACAAAGGTGCGGAGATCGCCCTCCGCCCAGTAGATGTCGTGGCCCTTAAAACCGCCGCATGAGAACTCGCTGGAAGACTCCGTCTCGTTGATGGAAGCTAGTTTGCATTTATCGATGTTGTAGGTCGTGTAGGCGCTGGTGATATCTGCGGCGCTGACGGTGCCGCAGCCTAGACAGAAAATCGCAAACGTTGCAGGCAATCTCATCACATCACCGGCGCTGAGATACCCTTGATGGCGCAGGCGGCGCGCACCGTGTTGTGCAGCAGGCAGGCGATGGTCATGGGGCCGACACCGCCGGGAACCGGGGTGATCGAACCCGCCACTTTCTCGCAGGAGGCGAAATCGCAATCGCCCACGAGCTTCGCCTTGCCGTTGCGCTCGATCCGGTTGATGCCGACATCGATGACGCAGGCCCCTGGCTTCAACCAATCGCCCTTCACCATTTCAGCCCGTCCCACCGCCGCGATGACCAGATCGGCGCGGCGCACTACACCGGGCAAATCCTTCGTCCGGGAATGCGCGATAGTGACGGTGCAGTTTTCAGCAAGAAGCAATTGCGCCACCGGCTTGCCGACAATGTTGGAGCGGCCGATCACCACGGCTTCCAGCCCTTCAAGCTTGCCCAGGGTAGCCTTCGCAAGCATGACCGAACCGACGGGCGTGCAGGCAACGAGCGCATCCTGTCCCGTCGAAAGCTTGCCCACATTCACCACGTGAAATCCGTCGACATCCTTGTCCGGGCTGACAGCCATAAGCACCTTGGATGAATCGATGTGCTTCGGCAGGGGAAGCTGCACCAGAATTCCGTGGCAGGCGGGATCATTGTTCAGCTTCTCGATCAGCGCCAGAAGATCGGCTTCCGATGTTTCGGCGGGGAGCTTGTGCTCCCAGGAGTTCATGCCCGCTTCGACAGTTTGTTTCGCCTTGTTCGCCACATAGACCTTGGACGCCGGATCCTCGCCTACCAATACAACGGCAAGACCAGGTGTCAGCCCATGCTTGGCCTTGAGTTCGGCAACCGCTTTTGCGATGCGGCTTCGCAGTCCCTCAGCGTAGGCTTTGCCGTCAATGATCTTCGCCATCTCCCCTCCCCAGACGCTTTTATGGTTGAGTCGACCGCGACGTCACAAGGGCCGAACAGTATATGGTGGAATGAACATGCGAAGGAATTGGATCGCCAGCAACAGTATGATTGGCGAAATATCGATGCCGCCCAAATCAGGCAGAACGTTTCGAATGGGCGCCAGCAGGGGTTCCGTCAGCCGCCGCATCGCATAGGCAACTTGCCTGACATAGGGGTTTGATCCGTTGATGACATTGAAAGCCAAAAGCCAGCTCAAGATTACTGTGACGATGATCACCAGAAGATAAAGCCATAAAATTGTGTCGATCAGCCACAAAAAAGGACCTAGCATGCAAAAATACCCCCGATCATTGCTGGCACTCATGTAGAGCCGCACCGCTTCCCAGGCAAGCTTGACGCAAAGCAGGGCCGCCTCTAAGAACCGCTCCGTCTTGGGCCTAGGGGCAGTAGCTCAGTTGGGAGAGCGCGGCGTTCGCAATGCCGAGGTCAGGGGTTCGATCCCCCTCTGCTCCACCATTTCATCCTTTCCTTGTTTGGAGACTCGCGCTGGATTTCCCAGAACAGTCGTTCCCGCCTCCACGTCGCGAAAAACCACGGCCCCCGCGGCCACCGTCGCATCTTCACCGATCTTCACCGACGGCGCGATAACAGCGCCCGCCCCGATCATCACACGCTTTCCGACGACGCATTGGGAGGCAATCGTCACCCCGGGGCCAATGGTCGAGAACGCCTCAATCGCCGTATGATGCCCGACCGAAACGGCGCGATTGACGGTCACGAAATCGTCGAGCTCGACCTCGGCTCCCAATGTCGCATTGGCGTTGATGAACAGCCCCCGCCCCGCATATAGGCCGCCGGGAACGATAGCGGTCGGATCAACAATGGAGGCAAAGCGCGTGAAGCCAAGCGACATCGCGCGCCGATGCGACTCCTCCCGTTGTTTGGGCATGATCAGGCAAAGCGCAATGGGGTTTTCCAGCAGGAGAGGCGAGATTTCCTCGGGGTGAAGCACGACCGGAACGCCGCGAAGCGACCACTGTGGCGGGTTGGTCAGAATACCGGCTACTATCTTGTTGCCCAGCCGCTCCAGCGTGTCGAGGTAATCAGCGGCAAACGATGTTTCGATTCCAAACAGCACGCACGATAGAGGGCGGTTGCGGCTGGCGGCATTTTCATTCATGTTTTTCAGATGAACACTTCAAATGCATCAGCACAGACTGGCACAATCCAGCAGTTTTATGAAGCACTGTTGCAAACCGAAAACTATTCGGCCGAGCGCCTCACAAAATTTCAGGATAACGTGCTGAAGGACCTGTTGCCCTTTGTCGCCAAGCACGTGCCTTACTACCGAGAAAAACTGGCGCCCGTCTTCCGCAAGGACGGCAGCTTCAATCCGGAGAATTGGACCAAGCTTCCGATTTTGTCGGCCACCGAGCTCAAGATGAATTATCAAGCCTTCCGCCCGAACGAACTTCCAGCATCGCATGGCCGTACCGTGCGTTACGTTTCATCCGGCTCTTCGGGCAGGCCCACAGCAGTTTACCGGTCCGCACTCTCTGAGTCCGCGTTGAACGGGGCCCACTACCGGCATTACCGCGCTTTCGGCCTCGACGCGCGACGCGACCTAGCCATGATCCGCGCGTTCGATTGGACGCTCGCCCGTTCCAGATCATTGCCTGCCGATCGCTCCAAGATTCCATGGGCAGCGGAGTGGTTTGCAGGCGGGTCGGCAGGAGTAATCAAGACACTGAGCGTTTTTACGCCAATCGCTAAACAGGTTGAATGGCTTCTGGATTTGGGACAGGTTTACCTCAACACCTTTCCCTCGA
This sequence comes from Aestuariivirga sp., assembly GCA_041745135.1. Taxonomy (GTDB): domain Bacteria; phylum Pseudomonadota; class Alphaproteobacteria; order Rhizobiales; family Aestuariivirgaceae; genus Aestuariivirga. The sequence continues at coordinate 5,528 of JBGTJO010000219.1, forward strand.
ACGCATTGGCTATCGCCCGCCATGTTGCGCGGAACCCCCGCACGAAACCGCAGATTCTTGCCATTCTCACAGCGGGAGAACCGCTGACTGGCGAAATTCGCCGCCAATGCATTGAGCATCTTGGGTGCTCCTGTATTGACCTCTATTCCAATGCAGAGTGCGGTCTGATCGCAAGTGACTGCCCGACAGGCAACGTAATGCACGTGCAATCGGAACTTTGCCGTGTCGAGATTTTAGATCGAAACGGCAAACCTGCGCGCCCGGGTGAATGGGGCCGGTCAGTCGTGACGCCCCTCTACAATTTTGCCATGCCACTCATTCGATATGATACCGGCGACCTCGTTCGTGCCGCGACAACGTGTCCCTGCGAGCGCAATCACACGGCGATCGAGCGGATGATGGGAAAACCAGCCAGCATGTTCTATCGATCAAGGAAGGGGTGGTTCCGGCCGGAACTGGACACGGCGATCATTGAAAACCTTCTTGGCTATAATAGATGGCAACTGATCCAGACTGGCGCGGCAAGTTTCGAGTTCCGCTATATGCCCACCAACAAACCAGTTGCCATAGACGGAGATGGGATTCGCGCCGCTCTTAAGAAAGAATTGGGAACTCAAATCTCGGTAAAAATGAAACCAGTGGCTGCCTTGGGACTTGCATCGTCAGGGAAGTTTATGTGTTTTTTGAATCGCTCCAGTATTATGGAATCTCACACTTTTGAACGCGTCCCGAACAGCTACAGCTATCGTCAATCTGCAGCGGCACACAAGCATCATCGTCCTCATCGGCCGCTCTCGTCAAAAGATTGAAATAATGCCCCGGATCGTCTTCGCGGTGCCTGGCCTTGAGGCTCTTGTCGTCGCCGCCGAAATAGAAGCGGAGACCGCCCATGACAGAGACATAGTCGTCCGATCCCACCATGCCGTCGACAAACACCGATGCCGGGATGAAATCCGGCTGGAACTCAAATCCAATCGCACCCGCATCCACGTCCAAAAAACGCCGATAGCCGCCATAGAGCTTGAAATCCTCGCCGACGTAATAAGCAGCCTCGATCTGCGCCACCACGTCATCGCTGCCGAAATCGTCCGCACTTTCAAAACCAGCCATGGCGCTCAGCGTAATGTCGCCGAGATAGAGTTCAGCCTCTGGCCCCACGCGGAAAATATCATCGCCGTCGAGGTCGATATACTGGGCATGCACGCCCAGGAGATAGCTTTCCGGATCGCGCATGAAGAAATGCCCGCCCGCGCCATAAAACTCGTCGCCATCGAGATCGCCGCCGCCGATATCGATCTGGATGCCGAACAGGCAGCCAAGCGGCAGGCTGAGCGACCCTATGCCCTGAAAGCGCGCGCCGTCGTCCACCTCGTCTTCATAATATCCGCCAGCGCCCTCGATCTTGCCGTTGAGCGCGGAGACCGCCGGTATGCAGCCCGTATCGATGTCGGCGGCGAGCGCGCCGGTCAGCATGATGCCGAAACCGAAAGAGCCGGTGACAATGGCGCCAGCGAATTTATAAGCGGAAGCTGTCATGGCGATTCCCTGCAATATGCTTTTGTTGCACGCAGGATATACCCTTGGACCGCGCCCGGCAAGTTGGCGCCGTCCCTTAATTCCCGACAGAACATTTAATGACCAAGTGCGGCAAATTCGCCACATCGCCTGTCAGGCGATCTTCTCCAGCAGTTTGACAAACCGGTCCACATCGGCTTCGGACGTGGCGTAAGAGAGGACGAAGCGCACGAAAATTTCATCCTGGGCGATGCCTCCGCCAAGGCTGTCCGGCATCCAGTCGAAGAACACCACGCCTGCCTCCTTGAGCCGTTCGTTGAGCGTTCGCGGAATGATGGCGAAGACTTCGTTAGCTTGCACGGGATTAGGAAGCCGAAACGCTGCATGGCGCTCAAGCGCCGCAGCAAGTTTACGCGCCAACCCGTTGGCTTTGCGGGCGTTTTCCAGCCACAATCCGCCCTCCAGATAGGCCAGCATTTGCGCGCCGAGATAGCGGCTCTTGGACACGAGCTGCCCCGAGCGCATGCGGCGATAGACAAAATCTTCCGCCAGCGCCGCATCGAAGAACACCACCGCTTCCAGCATCATGGCGCCGTTCTTGGTGGCGCCGAACGACATCACATCAACTCCCGCTCTCCAGGTGATATCGGCGGGCGCGCAACCAAGAGACGCAACCGCGTTGGCAAAGCGCGCGCCGTCTATGTGAAGCTTCATCCCCCGCGGTTTGATCAGGGCCGAGATCGCTTTGATTTCGTCCGCGGAATATACGGCGCCAAGCTCCGTGACATTGGTGAGGGAAACGCCCTTGGGCTTGGGATCATGCTCGGCGCCGACAAAAGCCTTGAGCCTTCTGTCGATCATAGCGCGCGTGATTTTGCCGCCCGGAGCTTGCAGGCCGATGATCTTGGCGCCGCCGGTGAAAAACTCTGGCGAATTGCACTCATCGCAGGAAATATGCGCTTCCGCATGGCAGATGATCGCGCCATAGCCCGGCGTGATGGAAGAGAGTGCGAGACCGTTGGCCGCCGTTCCGGTCGTTACCAGAAAGGCCCGGACTTCTTTCTGGAAAACCTCCGACAGTTTTTCTTCCGCTTGGCGGCTCAAATCATCCTTGCCGTAGGAGAACGCCGTGCCGGCGTCGGCTTCAGACAGGGCGGCAAGAATGCGCGGGTGGACGCCGTAGACATTATCGGACGAAAAATCCATGAAAGCTCCGTGGGGCGGGGGGAGCTTTCTCTAACGCCTGGCAATCAGGTGGTCTAGGGAGATTTGTCCCGGCCCGAATTTGAGCAGCATCAGCAAAATCGTCGCCCAAAGACCATGGGTCACATAGGCCTCGGGATAGACGAAAATCGCAATCACCAGCGTCATGCCGAACAGCGCCAGGGCCGAAAGCCTGGTGGCGAGCCCCACAAACAGCAGCACCGGAAAAACATGTTCGGCAAGTTGCGCCATGACTGCCGCAAGTTCCGGCGGGAGAAACGGCACCTTGTATTCTTCCTGAAACAGGAACAGCGTCTTGTCGTTGACATTCAGCAGGTCCCAGCCGTCAACCTTGCTGCGGCCCGAATTCCAGAACACCAGCCCGATCGCCAGCCGTCCTACCAGCGCAATGAGGGAATACGGCAGTTTCTCGCAGAGCCGCACGAACGCAAATGCCAGACGGTTCATGGGAACTTCATCTCGATGGCCGTGATCAAGTGCAACCCGATCAACATCTGCAATTGCGCCTGCAAGCCGGAAAGATCGGAGCCTACGGCCTCAACCAGTCCCTTACCTTGCATCAATGCAGCAAGAAAAGCCGCGCTCGCATTGTCGATGACCTGCAAACGGACATCGGCCTCCCGCCGCCATACTAAAACCGTTTGCGGCTTCTCTGTATCGCTGGCGCGGAGATCGGCGTTCTGCCGCGCCGTGTTCCAAATGGCGCCGATGGCCCAGTGCGAGGAAACGATCGCCGCCGAGGGATGAAACCGAAAGCGCGCGTATTCCAAAGTCTCAGGTGTCAACTCAGCAAACCGCTCCGCAGCGAGAGGCTCGGCGTCGGCTGCGTGATAGGCGCGCCACCACTGGCTTTCGAGCCGGGCGACATCCGCGAGATAGGGTAGGTTGGTGCGCAAAGCGATAAAATCGGGATACTCCTCGCCGTAATCGATGAGCACCGGGGAACGCGGCCGCTGGGCGGCGACAAAATCGGCCGTCATGGCTCCGAACATTTTTCGTCCGACTAGCTTCTCGACCACCGGATAGCGCACGCGCAGCGCATTGATCAGCGCGGACGAGACGTTGTTGCGGTAAACGCGGAAGCGAATATGCGGCAGGGGACTCGATGCTTCGGCGATCGCCTGATGAAAAGCCGCCTCTTGCATCAGGCGGCTCGCCTGACGGCGCTGCGCAGAACCGCATCGGCGCGCCGCGCTTCCGCCACCAGCTCGGCAAGCGGCGGCACATCGCTGTCGCGCTCGATCAGCGTGGGAAGCGGTCCCGTTCTGGCAATCACATCTCCATAGAGCGACCACACCTCATCCGCCACGGGCGTGCCATGGGCATCGATCAGAAGCATCTCTCCGGCTTGATCTGCGGTGATCTCGTGACCGGCGACATGAATCTCCCGCACCAGCTCCAGCGGGTAAGCATTGATATAGGCGCGTGGGTCGGTATTCAGATTACGGGCGGAAACGAAGACATTGTTGACATCGAGCAACAGCCCGCAGCCACTCCGTCTCGCAACTTCACGAATGAAATCGGCTTCTGCAAGCGTGCTCTCAGCGAAGCTAAGATAGCTCGATGGATTTTCCAGCAGCATCTGGCGGCCGACGGCGTTTTGCGTTTCGTCAATATGATCGCATACGCGGCTGAGCGTTTCCTCAGTGTAGGGAAGGGGCAAAAGATCAGCCAGATAACCCGCGTCATGGGTCGACCACGCCAAATGCTCGGAGAAAAGGCCCGGTTCATAGCGCTCGTTCAGCGCCTTAAGTCTGGCGAGATGGGCGGCGTTTAGCGGCAACGGCCCGCCGATTGACAGGCCGACGCCATGCAGCGAAATCGGATATCTCTCGCGGATCGCCTCGAGATAGCGGTGTGGCGGCCCGCCCGCCCCCATGTAGTTTTCAGCATGGATTTCGAAGAAGCCCAGTTCAGGCTTCTCTTCGAAAATGGCGCGGTAGTGCTCGGCCTTGAGGCCGATACCACCGCGCGCCGTGATGTCGGATCGAACCCTCACCGCCGTGGATCAAGCCGGACGTTCGATCGGCTCCAGCGAGCCCGGGCCATGGGGGGTTTCCTTCGCAACGCAGGTGCCCTTCGGCACAAGCGTCCAGGCATTGCCCTGATAGTCGATGGTGGAGGTTCCAGCACAAGACGTGCCCTCGCCCGCAGCACAATCGTTCTGGCCTTTGAGCGAAATGCCGTAGCATTTCTCCATCTCCGCCGCTTGCACGGGGCCAGCTTGCACCGCGGCAATCGCCGCCGTCATCGCTCCGGCCATCGCCAACAGTGTTTTGCGCTTTGCTTCGTTCATGATGGTCCTCCTTGTTTGATGGGCCCAAGATGGCCGATACGCCGAACAACTGGAAATCACTTGGGCGTTACGAATTACTTCCGCGTGATGATGGAACCTAGTCGCTACTGATCCGTTGTTCCCTATCACCAAGCAACAGGGAGAAACCATCATGCTTCGCACATTGTCTAAACTCGGCCTAGCGGGTGCAACATGTCTCCTGCTCGCGATCTCTCCGGTGTCCGCCGAAATGATGGATATCAAGGTTGAGCTCAAGGGAACGGAGGAAGTGCCCCCTAATGACAGCGCCGCCACTGGCACCGCCGACGTCAAAGTGGACACCGAGAAGAAGCAGATCTCCTGGACGGCAACCCACAGCGGCCTTAGCGGCGATCCAACCGCGGCACATTTCCATGGGCCCGCGGCATCAGGAGAGAACGCTGGACCGATGATCGACATCACCGGAAAAATTGAGAGTGGCTCAGCCGACCTGACGGATGCCCAACTCGCCGAACTGCAGGCGGGCAAGGTCTATCTCAACATCCACACCGCCAAATTCCCCGATGGGGAAATCCGCGGCCAAGTCGCGAAATAACAGGCCCGCAAGTGACTGCCACCGGAGCACCCGGTGGGCTTACCCGTACAAACCTTGCGGAAGGCTAATCAATCTGCCATAACAAAGGACAGCAGCACTGTCCTTTTGAGGACGGTGGCCAATCAGGATAATGGGCAATGGCCGCATACCTGCCTGAAGGGCTTGTTCCCGCGCGGGGATTGTACGATCCCCGGCACGAGCATGATGCTTGCGGCATAGGCCTGTTCGCCAATATCCATAATCTGAAGAGCCACGGCATCATCTCCGATGGCCTCTCGATACTGAAAAACCTCGAGCACCGGGGCGCCGTCGGCGCCGATCCCAAGGCCGGCGATGGCGCCGGCATCATGGTCCAGATTCCCCACGGGTTTTTTGCAGACGGAGCCAGGCGCCTCGGTTTCGAACTGCCCGCTCCGCAGCAATATGGCGTGGCCTATCTCTTCATGCCGCGCGAACCGGTCTACCGGCAGGACATCGAGCGCATCTGGTGGGAAACCGCGCGCGAGGAAGGCCTCAAGGTCCTCGGTTGGCGCGATGTGCCCGTTGACTCAACTGTACTTGGTGCCTCCGTCAAGATAACCGAACCCGTCCATCGTCAACTCTTCATCGGCAAGGGACCCACGATCCGCGGCGAAGCCCATTTCGAGAGGAAGCTTTTTGTCTGCCGCAAGGTCGTCTCGAACCGCGTGCTGGAAGTTTTGGGCAGCAAGGGCCGCACCTATTATCCGGTGTCAGTGTCGACCCGCACCATCGTCTACAAAGGCCTCGTCCTGGGCAAGCACTTGGGCGATTACTACAGGGATCTCACTGATCCTCATTTCGAGTCGGCATTCGCCCTGGTCCACCAGCGTTTTTCGACCAACACGTTTCCAAGCTGGCCGCTCGCCCATCCCTACCGCTTCATCTGCCACAACGGTGAAATCAACACCGTGCGCGGCAACTTCAACTGGATGGCGGCGCGCCAAGCCAACATGAAATCGGAAATCCTGGGTGAAGACCTCTCCAAGCTCTGGCCCATTTCCTATGAAGGCCAGTCCGACACCGCCTGTTTCGACAACGCGCTCGAGTTCCTACACATGGGCGGCTACGCCCTGCCCCATGCCATGATGATGCTGATCCCGGAAGCCTGGGCCGGCAATCCGCTCATGGACGAGGATCGCCGCGCCTTTTACGAATATCATGCGGCCCTGATGGAGCCTTGGGACGGCCCCGCCGCCATGGTCTTCACCGACGGCAAACTCATTGGCGCAACGCTTGACCGCAACGGCCTCCGTCCCGCGCGCTATCTCACGACCGATGACGGACACATATTGCTTGCTTCCGAAATGGGCTGCCTGCAGTTCGCCGAAGAACACATCACGCGCAAATGGCGCCTGCAACCGGGCCGGATGCTGCTCATCGATCTTGAGCAGAAGCGCATCATCTCCGACGATGAATTGAAAAAGACGCTGTCCAACGCCCATCCTTACAAGGAGTGGTTGAAACTAACCCAGGTGGTGTTGCGCGATTTGCCGAAGGCCAAAACGGCGCGGCCCAAGATCGCCGTGCCGCTGCTCGATCGTCAGCAGGCCTTCGGCTACACTCAGGAAGATCTCAAAATCCTCATGGCTCCCATGGCCCAGACGGGACAGGAAGCCGTGGGCTCCATGGGCAATGACGCGCCGATCTCGGCCCTCTCCGACCGGCCTAAGCTGCTGGACACTTATTTCAAGCAGAACTTCGCCCAAGTGACCAACCCGCCTATCGATCCGATCCGCGAGGAGCTGGTCATGTCGCTCGTGTCCTTCATCGGACCGAGACCAAACTTGCTCGATCTCAAGGGCGCGTGGAAACAGATGCGGCTGGAGGTTTCGCAGCCAATCCTCACCAACGAGGAACTGGAACGCATCCGCACCATCGGCACCGTGCGCGACAATCCTTTCCGCACCGCCACCATCGACATCACCTACGATGTGGCGAACGGCCCCGAATATATGGCGGCGGCGCTCGATTCCGTTTGCAACCTTGCCGAGCGCGCCGTGCGGGATGGCTACAACATCATCATCCTGTCGGACCGCGCGGTGTCCGGTGAGCGCGCGCCGATTCCATCGTTGTTGGCGACCTCCGCCACGCATCACCATTTGATCCGCAAGGGGCTCCGCACCGCCGTCGGCCTCGTCGTGGAATCCGGCGAGCCCCGCGAAGTTCATCAGTTCTGCGTCCTCGCCGGCTATGGGGCCGAAGCGATCAACCCTTATCTCGCCTTCGAGACGATCGAAGACATGCTGCCGGCGCTCGAAGAAAAAATCGCAGGCGCCGAAGCCGCCAAGCGCTTCATCAAGGCGATCGACAAGGGCATCCTCAAGGTCATGGCCAAGATGGGCATCTCGACCTATCAATCCTATTGCGGCGCCCAGATTTTCGATGCCGTCGGCCTCTCCACTGCTTTTGTGAAGAAATATTTCACCGGCACGGCAACTCAAATCGAAGGCATTGGACTCGCGGAGATCGCCGGGGAAGCCTTCCGCCGCCACGAGGACGCATTCGGCGAAAGCCCCGTGTTGCGCACATCCCTCGATGTCGGCGGCGACTATGCCATGCGCCTGCGCGGCGAAGCCCATGTGTGGAATGCCGAGACGGTCGCCAATTTGCAGCATGCCGTGCGCGGCAATTCGAAGGACAAATATCAAAGTTACGCGAGACTTATTAACGAGCAATCCGAGCAACTGAGGACGATGCGCGGATTGTTCCGCATCCGGCCGACTGATGAGATGGGGCGGAAGCCCATCGCCATAGACGACGTTGAACCAGCGGCTCAAATCGTCAAGCGTTTCTCCACGGGCGCCATGTCTTTCGGCTCCATCAGCCGCGAGGCCCATACGACGCTGGCGATCGCCATGAACCGCATCGGCGGCAAATCCAACACCGGCGAAGGCGGCGAAGAGGCGGACCGCTTCAAGCCGCTGCCCAATGGCGACAGCATGCGCTCCGCCATCAAGCAGGTAGCCTCCGGCCGTTTCGGCGCGACTGCCGAATATCTCGTCAACTCCGACATGATGCAGATCAAGATGGCCCAGGGTGCGAAGCCCGGCGAAGGCGGGCAGCTACCCGGCCATAAGGTCGATAACATCATCGCCCGGGTGCGCCACTCCACTCCCGGCGTCGGCCTCATCTCGCCGCCGCCGCACCACGACATTTATTCAATAGAGGATTTGGCGCAGCTCATCTTCGATTTGAAGAACGTAAATCCCGATGGCCTCGTTTCAGTGAAGCTTGTGTCGGAAGTGGGCGTCGGCACGGTCGCCGCCGGCGTTGCCAAGGCCCACGCCGACCATGTGACCATCTCAGGCTACGAAGGCGGCACCGGCGCTTCGCCTCTGACATCGATCAAGCATGCCGGCTCGCCCTGGGAGATCGGCCTCGCCGAAACCCAGCAAACCTTGGTTGCCAACGACCTCCGTGGCCGCATCTCCGTGCAGGCCGACGGCGGCATCCGCACCGGCCGCGATGTGGTGATTGCAGCATTGCTTGGAGCGGACGAGATCGGTTTTGCCACTGCGCCGCTGATTGCAGCGGGCTGCATCATGATGCGGAAGTGCCACTTGAACACCTGCCCGGTCGGCGTGGCTACGCAAGACCCGGAACTGCGCAAACGCTTCAAGGGTGAGCCCGAACATGTGATCAATTTCTTCTTCTTCGTGGCGGAGGAAGTCCGAGAATATCTGGCGGCAATGGGCTACGCTTCTTATAGCGATCTCATCGGCGCCACCGAATGGTTGGATCAGCGGGAAGCGATTGCCCACTGGAAAGCCAGGGGCCTGGACTTCACCAGGGTGTTTGCCAAGCCCGATGTCACCGGGCCCGTCGCCACCAGGAAGACGAGCGTTCAAGATCACGGCATTGAACGTGTCCTAGACCGCCAGCTCATTTCCGAAGCGAAGTTTGCACTCGAAGACAAACAACCTGTCGAGATCATCACCAAAATTCGAAACGCAGACCGCACGGCTGGCGCCATGCTCTCGGGCAAAGTGGCGAAGCGCTATGGCCATGAGGGCCTGCCCGAAGACACGATTACGGTAAGATTCACCGGCATCGCGGGCCAGAGCTTCGGCGCCTGGGCGGCGCATGGCGTGACACTCGAACTCACCGGCGAGGCCAACGACTATGTTGGCAAGGGCCTCTCCGGTGGCAAGTTGATTATCAAGCCCCATGACAACATCGGTTTCGTGGCCGAGACCTCAATTATCGTCGGCAATACGGTGCTCTACGGCGCCATCAACGGCGAATGCTATTTCCGCGGCATGGCGGGCGAACGTTTCGCGGTACGCAATTCAGGCGCCGTCGCGGTCGTCGAAGGCTTAGGCGACCATGGCTGCGAATACATGACCGGCGGTTGCGTCCTCGTCATCGGCGAGACCGGCCGCAATTTCGCGGCGGGTATGTCAGGCGGCGTTGCCTATGTGCTCGATGAAGCAGGCGACTTCTCGCGGCGCTGCAACCTCGCCATGGTCGATCTCGCACCCATCCCCTCAGAGGACGCCACCATCGAGCGCCTCCATCACCATGGCGGCGATCTTGAAAGCCACGGCCTCGTCGACGTGACCGCCCACATGGACAAGCACGATGCCACGCGCGTTTGGGAGCTGCTGTCGCGCCACCACAAATACACCGGTTCCGCGCGCGCCCGGACGATCATCGAGAATTGGGATCTCTGGCTGCCCAAATTCGTCAAGATCATGCCCGTCGAATACGCCCGCGCTCTCCACGAACTGGAAAAAGCCCAAGCAACCAGCGACGGCATGACCATCGGCGTCAAGAGGAGCGCGTAAACGACATGGTAAATATCTCGCGGGAAACGGACGCTCAAATTGAAGCTCGCTTGCGAACCGTCATCCAGCAGTCGCGTCTTGATATCTTGCCGGGCGCATGGGCGTTCGAGGAATTTCCTCGTTCAGAATTTGCACGCAAGGCAAATGCGGACGCTCTAGCCCTGGTGCGCGATGAAACTGTCTGGAGCCAGCTCGTGCCCTGTCGATCCTCGCAAGCCGAAAAGTTTGGCGTATTCTGTTTTCACTTCCCGGAGGGCGCTGACAATTCTGGATTCGTGGGCTGGCTAGCGAGCCACTTGAAGCGGAAATTTGGAACAGGTGTTTTCGTCACTTGTGGCCAGAATACGCAAGACGGCGGCATCTTCGATTACTGGGGCTGCCCAGCGACTCTCCAGAACCAGGTCATTTCCGAGGTTAAGATGCTGCATTCGGACAGCCGTGATGACGCTCTCTAGGGTGGTGTGATGGGCAAGGTTACGGGCTTCCTTGAGATCGAACGGCAGGACCGCAAATACAAGCCAGCCGCCGACCGCATTCGCCATTGGAACGAGTTCGTCATTCCGCTCTCGGATGAAACAACCGAAGCACAAGCCGCCCGCTGCATGGATTGCGGCATTCCCTTTTGCCACACCGCCTGCCCCGTCAATAACCAGATCCCCGACTGGAATGACCTCGTCTATCTCGA
>JBGTJO010000220.1:0-18057 GCA_041745135.1 Aestuariivirga sp.
CGCGCAGCATCTCCTTGGTGCTGGTCTTGCCGACGCTGCCGGTGACCGCGACGATCTGCGCGTGCGACCGCGCGCGCGCGGCGCGGCCCATGTTTTCGAGTCCGCGCAACGGGTCTTCCGCGACGATGAGCAGAGGTCCCGCGGCGCGCATCGCCTCTGTGGCGCGCGATACGACCGCTAACCCCGCACCCGACTGGAGTGCGGCTGCCGCGAAATCATGGCCATCGTGGTTCTCGCCCTTGATTGCCACGAAGATATCGCCAGCCGCGATGCTGCGGGAATCAATGGACACGCCATTGAGCAGCGCGGTGACCCCGCCATCAATTCTGCCACCCGTCGCCGTGACGAGTTCCTCCGGACTCCAGGGCGGAGCATCAGCCACGGTAGTCCACTCCTTTGACCGCGGCGGCGACAGCCTCGTGATCGCTGAACGGTATCACCGTCTTGCCGATCTTCTGGCCCTGCTCGTGCCCTTTGCCGGCTACCAGCAACACATCGCCAGCGCCCAAGGCCTCGACGGCGGCCCGGATGGCTTCCGCCCGGCTGCCGATTTCAACAGCACCGGGAGCAGCCGCCATGATCTCGGCGCGGATAATGGCAGGCTCCTCCGTGCGCGGATTATCGTCGGTCACATACAGCCGGTCGGCGAGCTTCGCCGCGACCGCGCCCATGAGCGGGCGCTTGCCTTTGTCGCGATCACCGCCGCAGCCGAACACCACATGAAGTTTGTCCCGCACGTAAGGCCGGAGAGCTGTCATAGCGTTTTCAAGGGCATCCGGCGTGTGAGCATAGTCGACAAACACCGGCGCGCTACTTGCGGCGCGCGCCACCATATCAAGGCGACCCTTCGCGCCCTTCAGCGACGCGAGCGCGTGGAAAGTGAGTTCCTCCTCGCCTCCCGTTGCCATGACGAGGCCCGCGGCCACCAGCGCGTTCGATGCCTGAAAATCGCCGACGAGCGGCAATATCACCGAATGACGCTTCGACGGCCCCTGCACTTCAAGGCGCTGGCCAAATCCCTCGCGGGTGGCGGAGAGGAGTTTGATGGCTTTACCCTTCTGCCCCACTGTGAAGATCTTGAGTCCGCGAGCGGCGACGCGCCGTTGGATCTCGGGCGCTTCGGGTGCATCGGCATTGATGACCGCCGGAGCGCCTTCCGGCAGAAGCTCCTCGAAGAGCCGCATCTTGGCTGTGAAATAGTCTTCGAAGCTTGCGTGGTAGTCGAGATGATCGCGGGTGAGATTGGTGAAGGCGCCAGCCGACATGCGCAAGCCGTCGAGCCGGTATTGGCTGAGCCCATGGCTCGAAGCTTCGAGGGCGAGATGCTGCACATGATCGGCGGCAAGGCCTGCCAGGATCTCATGGAGCTTCACCGGGTCGGGCGTCGTATGGGCCAGCTCGATTGTGCCGGAGGGGCCAACCACGCCCACCGTGCCGAGGCTCGCGGCGCGAAATCCCATCGACGCCCAGATCTCGCGCACGAAGGCGGCGACGGAAGTCTTGCCGTTGGTGCCCGTCACCGCCACTACGAGATCGGGCTGTGCACCAAAAAACCGCGCCGCCATCAGCGCAAACAGACGGCGCGGATTGTCGCTCGGGATCACCGGCACATTTGCCGTTACGCCTTTTGGCGCAACGACGGCCACCGCGCCCGCCGCAACGGCATTTGAGATGAAAGACGCTCCGTTGGCGAGCGTGCCGGGGAGTGCGGCGAAGACATAGCCTGGTTTCACTTCGCGGCTGTCCGCGGTGAGCCCGGCAATCGCCATGGCCTCCGATCCGTTAGGAGCGGGGGCATCGGAGCCTATTAATCTGGCGAGAGTCGCGGTCACGTTCGACGGCTTGCACTAATTCCGTCATCCCGGCGAAAGCCGGGACCCATTCGTCCGCGGGACGGCTCTGTGCGAGTCCGTATCTTGTCAGGTGTGGGTCCCGGCTTTCGCCGGTATGACGAACGGGGTGGGCGATCCAAGTGCAACACGCTCCTACCCTTCTTTCTTCTGAGCCTTGGCCTGCTTGGCGAGTTTTTCGAGGTCTGCCGGCGTGAACTGCGGTTCAATACCCAGCATCGGCCCGATGCGCTCGACGATCTGGCCGCCAGTAGGGACGGCGTTCCAGCCGGATGTCGCGTAGCCATAAGTTTCGGGCGTTGCCTTGGGTTCGTCGAGCATCACCAGCAACAAATATTGCGGATCGTCCATGGGGAAGGCGCCGATAAAGGATGTGAGGTTCTTGGTCTTGGAATAGCGGCCGCCGACGATCTTCTCCGCCGTGCCGGTCTTGCCGCCGACACGGTAGCCAAGCACCTCCGCGTGCGAGGCCGTCCCATCGGTCACATTGAGGCGGAAGAGGTAGCGCAATTTTTCGCTGGTTTCCGGTTTCACGATTCGCCTCGCGAGCACATCGGCCTCGTCGCGTCCGCGCTTGATAAAGGTGGGCGTGATCATCCGGCCACCGTTGAGAAGCCCTGCAACCACCGCCGCTCCTTGCAGCGGCTGTACGGCAAATCCATGGCCGAAAGCCGCCGTTGCCTGCGCCAGCTTGCTCCAGCGCTTTGGCAGCAAGGGTTTGGCGCTTTCGGGGAGCTCGGTCACCAGGCGGTCGAAGAGGCCGACACGCCGGAGAAATTCGAGATGGCGGTCAAGGCCGACCGCCAGCGCCATCCGCGCGGTGCCGATATTGGAAGAATAGGTGAAAACTTCGGGTAAGGTCAGCACGCGCCGTTCTGGATGGAAATCATTGATCCGGGCGCTGCCGATCACCAGTGGATGACGCGCATCCCAGCGGCCATCGAGATCGGTAACGCCGAAGTCTAAAGCCATGGCGAAGGTCACCGCCTTGATGACGGAGCCAAGCTCATAGACGCCGCTCATCATCTTGTTGGTCTGCTCGGTCGTGAAATTCTTTTCTTCCTGGTTCGGATTGAAATCGGGCAGCGAGGTGAGGGCGATAACCTCGCCCGTATGGATATTGAGGACGATGCCGCCGCCGGCGATGGCTTGGAATTTCACCATGGCCTTGGCGATCTCATCGGTGAGCGCGCCCTGCACGCGGATGTCGATCGACATTTGCGCGGGTGCCGGCGCATCTTTGCCGGGAGCGGCGAGCGAGGCGGCGTAGAGAGCGCCCTGATCGTCGAGATATTTCTCTATGCCGGCGATGCCCTTGGTATCGAGATCGACATAGCCCACGCTGTGGGCAGCAAGCCGTCCCATGGGATAGACGCGGCGGCGCTCGTTGACGAAACCGACGCCGGGAATGCCAAGGTTGTGGACGGCGTCCCGTTCCTCCGGAGTGACCTGCCGCTTCAGCCAGGCGAAGGCCCGGCCCGGTTGGGTCAGTCTCACGCGCAGCGTTTTTGCGTCTAGATCGGGCGCCGTGGCGGTGAGCAGCTCCACGGCCTCATCCGCATCCATAATCTTGCGCGGGTCGGCATAGAGCGAGGCCACCGCCACATCGGTCGCCAGCAACACGCCGTTGCGATCGACGATATCGGGACGCGGGAGCCGATCTTCGTGGACAAGCGCCACCTCCGGAGCAGGCCTGATCAAAGTCAGATTGACCAGTTGCGCCGCAATCGCCAGGAACGCGCCGCAAAAGCACATGCTGATCAGCCGGATGCGATTTTGTCCGGGGAGCTTAAAATTGTTTGGCTGGGCGTTGACCATTTTTTTCTCATCATGCCCGCGCTTGACGCGGACATCCTTTTCGTGGGGATGGCCGTGTTAAGCACGGCCATGATGAGAAGGAGATAAAACCGGTCATACTGCTCATCTCATCGTCTCGAGGATGTCGCCGATTGGATCCTGATCGTGGGCTTCGAGTTTTACGATGGGCTCCGGGGGCACTTTTTGGCCGAGCTCTTCGGCCTTGACGATCTGCGGGGCCTTGAGGGTTTGAAGCTGGAGATGTTGGGCCGCGAGCCGTTGCAGCCGGTCGGGGCGCGTAAGGCTGCTCCACTCTGCGCGGAGGAGTTTTATGCCTTCGTAAGACACCGCGATCTGCTTTTCGATGTTGGCGATATCGCGTTCCAGACCGCGCGTTGCATGCTCAAGGGAATAAAGGAGGAAGCCGGCAACCAGCACCCCGACGACGAGGATTGCGTTGAACAGCTTGTGCATCAGTGCATGACCCCAATCTCGCCGGCAATCGAGGGCATGGCCGGCGCCTGGGTTCTGATGCCGGCGCGCAATTTCGCCGAACGGGCGCGAGGGTTGCGCGCAATCTCCGTAGTGCTCGCTTCGAGGTGGCCCTTGAAAGGCAGCTCGAAACTCGGCGGTGGCCGCTTTTCTGTTTCGGGTAAGTGACGCGATGCGGAGGGAAGCTTGCCGGCGCGCGAGGTGAAGAAGCGCTTGACGATGCGGTCCTCCAGCGAATGAAACGTAACGACGACGAGACGGCCGCCCGGCGCCAATAGTTTCTCCGCGGCGTGGAGCCCAGCCACGAGCTCGTCGAACTCGCCGTTCACATGGACGCGCAAAGCTTGGAAGGTGCGAGTGGCCGGGTGGATGCGATCCTGCGGGCGCCGGCGGCCCGTCGCTCGTTCAACGGCGGCAACCAGCGCTCCCGTAGTGGTGATGGGCGCATCGGTGCGGGCGCGAACAATGGCGCGGGCTATGGCCCGGGCGCGGGGCTCTTCTCCAAAAATGTGGATGATGCGGCTTAACTGCTCCGGCGCCAGGGTGTTGACGGCGTCAGCCGCCGTCGCCCCTTCTTGCGACATGCGCATGTCGAGCGGCCCATCGCGCATGAAGGAGAAGCCTCGGGCCGCTTCATCGATCTGCATGGAGGAGACGCCGATATCGAGCGCGACGCCATCGACCGCACCGGTATCCGACAAAAGAGCCTGCATATCGCCGAAGCGGCCTTCGATGAGTGTCAGCCGCTCTCCATAGGTTTGAACGAGCACCCGCCCCACCCGGATCGCATCGGGATCGCGGTCGATCGCCACGACTTTGCAGCGGGCTTTGTCGAGAATGGCGCGCGTATATCCGCCTGCACCGAAGGTCCCATCTACGTAAATGCCGCCGTCGCGGGGCTTGAGCACGCTCAGCACCTCGGCCAGCATCACCGGTTCATGGGATATAGTGTGGGCGGTCATTCAGGGTGAACAAGACGTTAAGATTTGCCCCGACAATGCTCTGGGGAGCATTAACAAATAGTTTCAATCAAAATGCCAGCCGGCCTGTAAGCCGGGTTCTGTCCGTGCGGGGCCTCGCGGCCTCGCAGTGGATGACCATTCATCTGGAACCTCCGTTGCCGGAGGCTTCGCGCGACCTACCCGGATGGTGGACCGGAAACAGCCCTGAACCCGAAGGTTCGTTACCATCCCTATTCGGTCTTGCTCCCGGTGGGGTTTGCCGTGCCGCCGCCGTTGCCGGAAGCGCGGTGCGCTCTTGCCGCACCATTTCACCCTTGCTCGTCAGGATTGCTCCCTCAAGCGGTATAATTTCTGTGGCACTTTCCCTGGGGTCGCCCCCGCCGGGCGTTACCCGGCACCGTGTTTCCATGGAGCCCGGACTTTCCTCTCCCGCGCCCTTTCGGGCCTAGCGGCAGCGGTCATCCGGCCGACTGGCATCGCTCAGGTAGGCGCAGCAGGCCGCAAGGTCAACCAAAAGCCTTTGCCGTTCTGCCCGGAGGCTGTACAGATTCGCGGCATCATGTTCCGCGTTCCGTTCGCCGTTTTCCTGTTCGCTGTGCTTTGCCAAGGTGCCGCGGCCCAGGAAAGGTTGTGGAGCCTCGATGCGGGCGATGAAGACGCCTATCTGGTTTTCGGCGTTCCCGAAACGGACGATGTCGGCATCAGCTTCTGGTGCACCATGGGAACGGGCGAGATCAGCATTTTCTTGCCCGAGGCGGACCCCGCCATGCAGCCGGAGAAGACCGTTCCCTTCACCATAAGCGCGGCAGAGACGGTGGCGCAGCTTGAGGGCAAGACCACCGCCAACGAGGAAGCGGGCACGACAAGTCTCGAGGCGAAGGTCTCCGATAGCCAGCCTATTTTTGCCGCGCTAAAAGAAGCCGATCGCTTCAAGGTGAAGGTGGGCGCAGGAGAGAACGTCTATCCCCTGACCGACGCCGATGTGGCCGGGCTGCTGAAGCTGTGCGGAAAGTCATGACTAGTCCCCGCCCCGCGCGAGCGGGGAGAGGACATTGGCAGCAACAAGGCGCTTCAACGTATCAACTGTTGAACGGTCCGCGATGCCGTCTACGCGCGCTGGGCGAAAATGCCGCTGAAAGGCGGTGACAACATTTTGAGTCGCGAGATCAAACTCTCTGCCCTGAGGCATTTCGTACCCGTATCGCGACAACAAGCTTTGCAACTCAGCGATTGCTTCACCGCGGTCACCTAGTTGCAGCACGGGTCCTTCCATGATCGAGGCCGGCTTCACCCAATGGCCGATGCCTTGGCGGTGCAACCTCTCCCAACCAAACTTCTCGCCTGGATCGATCTTGCGTGAGGGCGCCACATCGGAATGAGCTACGACATTGCACGGGCAGATGTTATAGCGCGTGAAGATGTCGCGGCACAGCGCAATGACCGCATCGATCTGTGCTACGGGAAAGTCCGGATAGCCAAGCGCATGGCCGGGATTCTGGATTTCGATGCCGATGGAGCGCGAGTTGATGTCGGTTTCACCACGCCATGAAGACGCGCCAGCATGCCAGGCGCGCATATCCTCCTGCACCATCTGGATGATGGTTCCATCCTCCTCGACAAGATAATGGCAGGAAACGCGCGAAGCAGGATTGCACAGCCAGTTGCAAGCTGCCGCGGCACTCTCCATGCCGGTATAATGGAGCACGATCATGTCTGGTCCATGCACGCCCTGGCGCGTTTCGATGTTCGGGGAGGGAATGAACGATTGCGCAAGCGCCGAGCGGATCACAGGACGGGTTCCTTCATGATCCGGTCGTAAGCCTCGTTGATGCGCTGGAGCCGCTCGGTCGCGAGCACGATCATTTCCTCAGGGACCCCCGCCGCGATGTGGCGGTCAGGGTGGTTGTCGCGCACCAGCTTGCGGTATCGTTGCTTGATTTCCTGAGGCGAGGCGTCACGGCCGATACCGAGGATGCGGAAAGGATCGATCGTCTCTCCCTCGACATGGCGCGATTTGATACCGAGGAATTCCGCTTCGGAAAAACCGAATATGCCGGCTACCGCTTCGAGAAAATCAGACTCGGCCGGGTGGAGAGCATCATCGGCCTTGGCGATGTGGAAGAGACCGTCGAGGACATTTTCCAACACCACCGATTTGGTTTTGAACAGGCGCGCGATCTGGCGGGCATAGCTGTCGAACCCTGCGACATCCTGCTTCGCCAGATTGAACACCCGCGCCACCGCCGCAAGTTCGCGGTGTGGCACATGGAACACCTGCTTGAAGGCGTTGATCTCGCCTTGCGTGACAATGCCGTCGGCCTTCGCCATTTTCGCGCCGAGTGCAATCATGCCGATGGTGAAGGCAATCGATTTCTCAGGCACGCTGGCCCGCGTGGTGGCAAGCTTCGCGAGAAAACTCCCGATCGAGTAGCCGGTGGCGGAAATACTGTCCGCGATGCGGGTCCAGATCGACATGGAAAAGCGAGATTAACGGATTCGCCGATCAGCCGCGTTTGAAATAGTGCGACAAGCTGAAATTGGGCGCGTCGATATCGAGATGCTGGGCCATCCGGCGCTCCACATGCCAAGCCCTGCCCGCCGTCCAGACGGTCGCCCACACGACCGGAACGGCGCCCAAGACCATCAGCGCATACATCATGTAATCGGGCAGGCCCAACAGCTGAGAGGCCGCCCAGATGGTTGCCGCCATGGCGGCGCCGAGCTTGCAAAAGGCGAGCAGTGTGACACCCGCGGCGGCGAGAAAACAACCGAGCGGGCTGAAGGCCTGGCTGCCCGTGCGGGGCTCCGTCTGCGGTTTGATAATTTCCTGATCCATGGCGGCTGATATGCCCCCGGGGGGCCTTAATGGCAATAGTGGTTGCCGCCCCGCCGGTTCTGGAGATCGAGGTGGATATGGTCGCGGTGGTGGCGATCGGACCCCGGCCCCAGCACCGTCATAAAGCCGCCGCACGCCTCCTCCCGGACGAGACGCAGGAAGCCCTGCTCGTCGGAACGCCCGCGCCAGCCATCGCGCACAGTGATCTTGCGGCCGCTTTCCAGATTGAAGGCCGCGATATCGATGGC
The DNA here is from genome assembly GCA_041745135.1 of Aestuariivirga sp. Classification (GTDB taxonomy): domain Bacteria; phylum Pseudomonadota; class Alphaproteobacteria; order Rhizobiales; family Aestuariivirgaceae; genus Aestuariivirga. The sequence goes on from JBGTJO010000220.1 coordinate 8,186, forward strand.
ATTGCCAAAGCCGTGCTCGCTCATCTTGGCGCCGGATTTGTTGTTGCGCGGGCGGCAGGAATAGGATGCGGCGACATCGATTGAGATGACACTTTCACTGAAGCGGCGCTGGGCAGCGGGCTGCACCACGTTTTGCAGCCAATCGTTGAGCGGGTCCACCATGCCGCAGTTGAGCGTTGCGGGCTGGCTGAAATTGACATTGGCGAGGGTGTGGATGCGCCAGGGATTGGGCACCTTGCAGCCATTGCCCTCGTTGATGGCGCGCAACCGATCCGCCAGGCCAAGCTCGGAAGGTTTCACACTGCATTGAGACGGAGGCGCTAGGAGCCCTTCCATTTCGAAACTCTTGCGCGAAGAACAAGCGGCCAGAACCACCGCAAGCACAGCTACGCCCAAGAGCCTTCGACCCCACACCATACGCAACTCCCAACCAAGCAAAAGAGGCTAGGTTGAGGCGGTTAAGATTTCGTAGTGCCGCGTGGATTGTGCCGGTGGCTGTTGTCCTCGCCCCGCGAAGCGGGGAGAGGAAGGGACCCATCGCGATAGCGATGGGGAGGAGAGGGGGCTAGCGGTCATTCGCCTGCAAGTTTGGTTACGGCCGTTTGGTGGGTCAATTGATAGATCATCCGTTGACCCCTCTCCTAACCCCATCGCGTACCGCGATGGGTCCCCGTCCTCTCCCCGCTGGCGCGGGGCGAGGACGGCGTCTACCGGTTCAGCACGGCGACGAGTTGGGCGACGTCGCCGCCGCGTTTGGAGATGTAGGAGGTGAACAAGCCGCGCTGCATATAGACGAGGGAAAAGCCCAGAACCTTCGTGTCGATCACCTTGTAAGAGCCCTGGCGCGGCGACAGGCGCCACACCACATTATAGGTCTGGCCCGAAATCAGATGGACTTTGCTGCCGATCAATATGTCCTTGCCATCCGCCGCCGCATCGCCGAGTTCGTATTTGGCGACCCGGTATTCGCGCGACTGCTCGGCGAAATAGCGCGCCATGAAAGTCGCAACGCCGCCATAGTAACGCTGGCGCTGGCCCTTCGGCAGCTTGCTCTTGTATTGGCCGAGCGAATAGTCGCCGATGGAGGCGACATCCGCATAGCGCTGGATCGCGGCCTTGAAACTCGACACCGTGCCTTGCCGGTGCGCCTTCAGCATGTCCCGGGCGAATTGGCGCATGAAGGCCATGGCGGGGTGTTCAGCAGCCATTGCCGGCGTGACAAGGCTCGCGGCAAGGAAACCCAATAAAACGCGCCGGCTGACTTCAGAACTCACCAGGAATCCGCCTCGCGCAGTTCCTTGAACAACGCTTCGAAATTTCCATTGGATTGTTTGAGGACGCGATTGAACCGATCCCTCATGGCGATCGTCAGCCACACGCCCTTCACATTCACATCGCTCACCCTATAACCGCCGCCGCCGCCGGAGGACAGACGCCAGCGCACCTGCTCGTTTCCCGGCTTGATGGCGCTGTGGATGACGATGAATTTGCCTGACTTGGTCGTCGAGATAATGTCCAGTCCGGAGCCGCGGAAGTCTTTTATGTAAAACACGAAAAGTGCGGCCGCGTAATTGCTTACCAGGCGATAGAATTCGCCCTGCTTGCCGGCGGGCAGTTTGCTCCGATATGGCCCCAACGCGTAATTGGCGACGCCCCGGAGATTGATGTAGCGGTTGAGGAGTGCCGCAAACTTGTTGCGCAAACCATTTCCGCCTTGGCCGCTGTTCGCCAGCCTCATCACGTCATCGGCGATATTGGTGACATATTTTTCGGCAGGATCGACGGCAGCCATGGCGGGATAAGACACAGCGCCCGCCAAGAGGCTTGCCACCAGCAATCCGGTGAAATGACGCCGTCCGACCGGACGAGCGAGTAAGTTGGACATTTGGCCTCCACGCCGCCTTGGGTAATCTCGCAGATTCCGGCCAATACGCCGGGAAACTGTGAAGAAAGCAAGACGCTTGCACTAAGTTCCCCAGCCCTTGCCTACCATATAAGGATATGTTTATGTCCTTCGTGAGGTGCAGGTGATGATTTGGAAGAACTTCTAGCAGGGTTGCGAGCGGCCGCCGAAACCACGCGGGTGAGAATTCTGTTCGCTCTCTCGCAAGGCGAACTCAATGTCAGCGAACTTACCCAGGTCTTGGGGCAAAGCCAGCCGCGCGTTAGCCGTCACCTTAAAGTGATGGCGGAAGCGGGTCTTGTCAGCCGCCACAAGGAAGGCAATTGGGTGCTGTTCCGCCTCCGGGACGAAGGAGCGGGTGGCGCCCTGTCGCGCGCTATTGTTGAGTTAGTGCCGCAAGCCGATGCGGAGCTCACGCGCGACCTTGCCCGCTATGGCGAGGTTCGCGCCAGGCGGGCTGAAATCGCCAGCCTTTACTTCCGAGACAACGCGGCGCGCTGGGAAGAATTGCGCTCCCTCCATGTGCGCGAGGAAGATGTGGAGCGCGCCATGCTGCGGCTGGCGGGAACAGCGCCGCTCCGGCTGCATGTCGATCTCGGCACGGGTACGGCCAGCGTGCTCCGTTATTTCGCAAGGTCCTCCGCCCAGTCCATAGGCGTCGACCAAAGTCTCGACATGCTGGCCATGGCGCGCGTCAATCTGGAAAAGGCGGGGCTTCGCCATGTTCAGGTGCGCCATGGCGATATTTACGCCCTGCCTTTTGCCGATGGCTTTTGCGACTTCATCACCATCCACCAGGTGTTGCATTATCTCGACGATCCAGGACGCGCCTTGGGTGAAGCAGCGCGCATCCTGGCGCCGGGCGGCCGCCTGCTGATCGCCGACTTCGCGCCGCACGACTTCGAGCAGTTGCGTGAGAACCACGCCCATCGCCGGCTCGGCATCGCCGCAGAACACATGACCTCGTGGTTGCAGCGCGCGGGCCTAAAATTGATCGAGCATGAGGTGCTGCCGCCTCCTTGGCGCAAGGGCGAGACAGGACTGACGGTGTCGCTCTGGCTTGCGGAAAAACCGGCCGGAGCACACTGATGAAACTCGATGAATCATCGTCCATCGAAGTGTCCTTCGAGTTCTTCCCGCCCAAGCCGGGAGAGGCCGAGCAATGCTTCTGGCGAACGATCGCCAAGCTGAAGGCGGTGTGTCCACGGTTCGTGTCCGTAACCTATGGAGCGGGCGGAACGACGCGAGACCGTACTCTCGAGACGCTCACCCGCATCCGCCGCGACACCACACTCAATCCGGCGGGCCATCTGACATGTGTCGGCGCCAGCAAGGCGGAAGTGGATGCGGTTATCCATGCTTATCGGGCAGCGGGCGTCCGCCATATCGTAGCTTTGCGCGGCGATCCACAGGACGGCGCCGGCGCCAGGTTTGTGCCGCATCCCGATGGGTACCGCAACGCCGCGGACCTGGTGCGCGGCATCCGCGATATCGGAGGGTTTGAAGTTTCCGTCGCCGCTTATCCGGAGCGCCATCCGGAATCGCTGTCGATCGAGGAAGACCTGGCCTTCATGGCTGACAAGGCGGACCATGGCGCCACCCGCGCCATCTCGCAATTCTTCTTTCACAATGCCTTCTTCTTGAGGCTGCGGGATCGCATCTTCGCGCGCGGTATCAACATCGAGCTGGTGCCCGGCATTCTCCCCGTCACCTCATTCGCCAGGGTGAGCGAATTCGCCGCGAAATGCGGCGCCCATATCGCGCCGACCATGGCGCGGCGCTTTGAGGGTCTCGACAACGATCCCGAAACCCGCAATCTCGTGGCCGCGATGGTCGCCGCCGAACAGGTGGCGGCGCTCCGACGCGAGGGTGTCCGGCACTTCCACTTCTACACCCTCAACCGCTCCGACCTCGTCTACGCCATCTGCCGCGTGCTGGACCTGGAGGTGGAGAATGAAAGGGCGGCGTGACACTTACCCTTTGTCCTCGCCCCGCACAGCGGGGAGAGGACCTGTCAGGTTACATCCCGTTGCGCTCCCAGGTCTTGGCGATGGCGGGCACGGCGGCGACGCGGTCGTGCAAGGTTTTGATGTTTGGGTGCTTGGTAAAGAGCGCTCCGACATCGGGCGCCCAGGTCGCCAGCATGGCCGCATAGATATCAGCCGCGGTCATATCCCTTCCGAGAATGAAGGGGCCCTCGCCGATGGCTTCGGACAGGATTGCGAATTCCCGCTCCATGCCGGTGATTGCTTTCGCCTTGATTCCCGGAGCGCCGGCGGGATCGGCCGTGTAGCGCTCGGGGTAATACAGCCTGAGATCGCTCATATAGACCGTCGTGGCGAGAAACAGCATCCAGCGCAGGTATCGCGGGCGGAGCGGCGAGGCTACGGCGGGAGCGAGATTTGCTTGCGGAAATGCATCCGCGAGATGAATGAGGATCGCGGCGCTCTCGGTCATGACGCTACCATCGGCAAGAATGAGGGTCGGCACCTCGCCCCTTGGGTTGAGGTGATTGAGAAGGGGCGGAAACGCGCCGCTTGCGTCGCGCTGCAAATCGACGATCTCGTGGGGAGCACCGCAGAGGGCGAGCACTGCCTCCACGGCCGCCGACCCTGCGCCCTTCTTTGCGTAAAGCTTGAACATGATTGGTTCCTGATTTCCGGTGGCGAACCCTACATATTTCGTGCGTTACCGGGAAGTGCTTGCGAATCTCCGCTGGCGGGCACACCTTTGCAGCACGATGACTGGGAAACCGGCTCACTTGCGAGTTGCGCTGGCGTTGGCCGCGTTCCTGCTGCCTGCGGGCAGTGCTGCGGCAGGCTGCGCCGCTGAGCCCTTCGTGCGAAACGCCGGTGCTGCGATGATGAATGCCGCCCGGACAAGATCGGCCACCGCATTCTCCAGCGTTGCGTCCCGATATGCCGACCTGCACAGCATCGCCATCTTCGCGCTTGGCCCCTATCGCGGCAGTTTGAAGAAGTCGCGTGAAGCCGAGTATGTGGCGCTCACCCGTGCGTTCATCGGGCGGTTCATGCTCAAGCATGCCAGGCGCTTCGCCGGCGATGGGCTTAGCATCACCTCCTGCACCGGCGGCAACCGCGCGCTGGTCGTGAAGGTGCGGCTGACGGGCGGCCAGAATGTCGTCTTCAAAATCCACAAGACGCGCTCCGGCTACCGCGTGCAAGACCTTAATGTCTCCTCCGTGTGGCTGGCCCAGCAATTGCGCAGCACCTTTACCGGGGTCATCCGCCGCAACAACGGCGATGTCGGCGCGCTGATGCAGTTCTTGCGCGGTTAGCCGCCTGCCGTGACAGGCGCGCGGGAATGCATTAGCTTCGAACCATGTTCCGTTGGTTCGTAAGGCTGTTCACGCACGGTGTCGCGCTGGTTTTGGGCTTTGCACTTGGCATCTATGCGCTGCCAATCCTCACGGCACCGCCGGGACCGGACAGGGCAGAGATCGAGGCCGCTTCCGCCAATGCCCTGTTCACGGGCCGCTTCGACCGCGATCTTCCCGGCAGCGATTTCCTCCACTGGGGCGAAGGCGAGGTGCGGCTGATGGCAGACAAGATCGTGCATGACGGAAAACTCGCTCCCGGCCCCGACTACAAGCTCTATCTCGCAAGCGAGTTCGTCGACACCAAGGAGGGCTTTCTCAGAATCAAGGACAGGGCCACGCGCATCGGAGATGTAAAGACGTTTGATGGTTTTATCCTCGATGTGCCGCAGGAGGTGGATGTCGCGGCCTATAACACCGCCGTCGTCTGGTGTGAGGCCTTCAGCATGTTCATCAGCGCCGCGAAGTATCGGTAGCGGAAGCCGTCCAATTCCCTCCTCAAAAAAAATCGGGGCCCGACTGGCCCCGATTCCCACATCATCAGTTATTGATGTTGTTCAGATAGCGACAGGTTTCGCGCGTCTGCTTGTTGCTGCCGTAATCGAAGATACGCTGGCGGTCATTGGGACCGTCCATGCGCTTCGCCACATGGCGGGGCAGCACCCGCGCCCGTTCCACGTTTGCGTCCGCACCACCTTCAACCTGGCTCTTCTTGAAGAAGGTCACCAGGCAGACCTGGTCCTGTCCGCGCGGCTTGGAGCGGGGCCCGCGGCCATAGTACCAGCCATCGCCGAAATCAAAGAACAGCGAAAAGCCGGTGCGCGGTTTCCCTCGATACTGCCCAGGCAAATGATGGCAATAGTCGGAGCGCGTACGGACCACGTGGTTGCGGTCGATATACTGATAGTAGCAACGCTCACCGCGCGGGTGAGCCTCTGCCGTGGCCATCAAGGCGGGCACCGCAACTGCGGTGGCGGCGAGCGCGGCCATTCCAAGACATGCTTTCTTCATTTCGATACTCCCTTGTTTGCAAGATTGGCCACAGCTCTCGTGTGGCCTTGTGCAGGGGAGTAGCGCTTGCGCCGTGAACCCATGCGGAACAGCGCATTCATTCCCGCCTCATGTAGGTGACAAATATTTAATTAAACCATAAGGTTATTGCGTGGGTCGAAAGTGACTTTCGAACGTGCCACAAGGGCAGCGACGTGGAGGCGCTGTGGTGTGGGGGCGAGACCCTCAACATGTTCATCAGCGCAATCAGTATAGGTAAGCGCATGCCTACGGGCTGGCGTTTTTTGGTTTTCGGATGGTCCATTCTTTGTCTATCCAGCGGTCTATTCCTTTAACGGTCAACACAGCCGATCTAAAAGAATTCCACGTTCTATCCATTTCAATATCGCGTAAGGCAAAATTCCCCTCCCGAAGGATGGCAGCGCTATATTCTTCGGAAGCAAAGTCGAGATGATGATATAACTCCAGCAGGAGATCGGAGTTCTTGAGTTCGAATACCTGCGCCTGCCAATCGTCCAGCCACGCTGAGTACTTTAACTGATTATTTCTCGCGAATGTCTTTAGGACATCAGCAAGAGCCCCTTCCGAATTCTTAGGCACATAAACTGCCGCAACTTTGTATGGTGCTTTGACCAACACATAAGTTATGTCGCAGCCACCCAGCGTCAAAAACAGAGGAAGAAAAGCTCTTCTCGAAATCTGTGCACTCATGCCTTCTTAACTTAGCATTCCCCTTAGCCTTCGAAAACGAGTTCGAGCAAAGCGGGATTCCTGCTTTCGCAGGAATGACGGTTGAATGTATCTACCTCGCGAATTGCTTGTATTTTATCCGCTTCGGCATCACTGAATCTTCGCCGAGGCGGCGTTTCTTGTCTTCCTCGTAGTCCTGGAAGTTGCCTTCGAACCACTCGACGTGGCTGTCGCCTTCGAAAGCGAGGATGTGGGTGGCGAGGCGGTCGAGGAACATGCGGTCGTGGCTGATGATGACGGCGCAACCGGCGAAATCTTCCAGCGCCTCTTCGAGGGCGGCAAGCGTTTCCGTGTCGAGATCGTTGGTAGGCTCGTCGAGTAACAGGACATTGGCGCCCGACTTTAGGATTTTAGCGAGGTGCACCCGGTTACGTTGGCCGCCTGAGAGTGTTCCTACTTTCTGCTGCTGGTCGGGGCCCTTGAAATTAAAGGCACCCGTATAGGCGCGGGAGTTCATTTCACGCTTGCCGAGATAGAGCACGTCATTGCCGCCGGAGATTTCCTGCCAGACGGTATTTTCCGGATTGAGCGTGTCGCGGCTCTGGTCCACGTAGCCCAGGTGCACGCTGTCGCCGATGATGATCTTGCCGGAGTCGGCCTTCTCTTGACCCGTCAGCATACGGAACAATGTGGTCTTGCCCGCGCCGTTGGGGCCGATGATGCCGACAATGCCGCCGGGCGGGAGCTTGAAGGAAAGGTTTTCGATCAGCAGCCGGTCCCCATAGGCCTTGTTGAGGCCTTCCACAGTGATGACATTGTCGCCGAGCCGCTCGCCGGGCGGGATGATGATCTGCGCCGTCGTCGATTTCAGGCGGGCGTCGTTGGCTTTGATCAGCTCGTCATAGGCTTTGAAGCGGGCCTTGGATTTGGCTTGGCGGGCCTTGGGCGAGGATGAGATCCACTCCTGCTCGCGCTCGATGACTTTCTGGCGCGCCGCGTCCTCGCGCGATTCCTGGGCGAAGCGCTTGGCCTTCTGGCCGAGATAGGCGGTGTAGTTGCCCTCGTAGGGAATGCCGCGGCCGCGGTCGAGCTCGAGAATCCACGCCGTCACATTGTCGAGGAAATAGCGGTCGTGGGTGACGATGAGAATGGAACCGGGATAATCCACCAAATGATGCTCGAGCCAGTTCACGCTCTCGGCGTCGAGATGGTTGGTGGGCTCGTCGAGAAGCAGCAGATCGGGCTTTCGCAGCAGTAACTGCGTCAGCGCAACGCGGCGTTTCTCGCCGCCGGAGAGATTGTCGATGGCGGAATCGCCCGGGGGGCAGCGCATGGCGTCCATGGCCTGCTCCACCTGGGCTTCAAGGTCCCACAGATTTTGCGCGTCGATCGTATCCTGGAGCTTGCCCGCCTTCTCGGCATTCTCCTCGCTGTAGTCCATCATCAGCGCGTTGTATTGATCGAGGATCGCCTTCTTGGCGGCAACGCCTTCCATGACGTTACCCATGACATCGAGCGAAGGATCGAGCTCCGGCTCCTGCATGAGATAGCCGCAGGTGGCGCCATCGGCGAGCCAGGCTTCGCCGTTCCACTCCTTGTCGATGCCGGCCATGATGCGGAGCAGTGTCGATTTGCCGGAGCCGTTGGGGCCGAGCACGCCGATCTTGGCATCGGGATAAAAAGACAGATGAATATTATCGAGGACCTTCTTGCCGCCCGCATAGGCCTTCGACAGGCCCTCCATGTGATAGATGAATTGACGCGCCATAAGCGTTGATTTTCCTGAAAAATGGGGAGTGCGCGCCTTCTAGTGAGGAAGCACCGGCCTGTAAACCGCCCTGCTCGCTAAGTACCTCGCCGCGCGGAGGCCGCCTTTTTTCGCTGCCGCCGGCGCGCCAGCATGTTGAGCGCCTCGACTCCCGCCGAAAAACCCATCGCCGCATAGACATAGCCCTTGGGCACATGGAAGCCCATGCCGTCGGCGATCAGCGTCATGCCGATCATCAGGAGGAAGCCCAGCGCCAGCATGACGATGGTCGGATTGGCATGGATGAATTTGGCGAGCGGATCGGACGCCACCAGCATGACCGCGACGGCGACGATGACGGCGATATACATGATGGCGATATGCTCCGTCATGCCGACGGCCGTGATGATCGAGTCGATCGAGAATACGAGGTCCAGCACCAGTATCTGGAAGATGGCGGCGCCGACCGTCAGCGTCGCGGCGTTGCTGACGATGTTTTCCTTGCTGTCATCGGGATCGACGGAGTGGTGGATTTCCTTCGTGGCCTTCCACACCAGGAACAGTCCGCCCGCAATCAGGATCATGTCGCGCCAGGAATAGCCGTGCCCGAACAATGTGAACACGGGCTGAGTGAGCTGCACGATCCACGCGATGGTCGCCAGAAGCACCAGCCGCATGACCAGTGCCGCGCCGATGCCGAGCCGCCTGGCGCGGGCGCGATTTGCTTCCGGTAGTTTGTTCGAGAGGATGGAAATGAAGATCAGGTTGTCGATGCCGAGCACGACTTCCATGGTGATCAGCGTCGCAAGCGCGATCCAGCCTTCCGGCGATGATGTGAAGGAGAAATAGGTCTGCCAGAAATCCATGGATGCACCTTTGTGCTTTGTACTCTTCGACCAGGCTGCTCTGTATGGCGCAGGTCTGTATCGCGTTCAATATTGGGCGAAGCGCTACTGGCTGCGCCGCCGCATTGCCAGCCACCAGATGAGAAGACCCACAAGAAAGGGCGGCCCGCCGAACATCAGGACAAGGGGCAGATTGACATATTGCTCCCCTGTTGTTTGGCCGAACAGCGATGCCAGTATGAGCAGCGAACAGCCGCCTGAAAACAGCATGGTCAGCAACGCGGCGGCCGCCAATATCAGGCGCACGGCGGAATGGCGCGGCAGACCACGAGCCTCGCG
>JBGTJO010000221.1:0-4642 GCA_041745135.1 Aestuariivirga sp.
TTGTGCCTGATGGCTTGGGTGTCATGGAACCATTATGGCGCAATTTTTTCGAGAATGCGATCACGGTGCAATTCAATCACCGGCTTCTCGCCTATATGATTGCAATCCTCGTGGCGGGTCACGCCTGTATCGCGCGCACCAAGGAATCGATCTTGCTGCTTCTCACCGTGATCGCTCAGATCGCATCCGGTGTCTGGGCTTTGCTGTGGCAGGTGCCGCTGTGGTTAGGGCTTGTCCATCAGGCTGGCGCGTTCGTCGTCCTTACCGCCGCCCTGTGGAATTTGCATTCACGGCTTTCTCGGTTTCCTCAGCGTGCAGTTCTATCGCCGGGCAGCGGTTCATGACGACCTTGATGCCGGCGGCTTCGGCACGGGCCGCGGCTGCATCATCGCGCACCGAGAGTTGCATCCAGATGACTTTCGGCTTCGCCTCAAGCGCCAGCGCTTCATCGACAACACTGCCGGCGGCTTGTGAATTGCGAAAAACGTCGATCATGCCGATGGCCACCGGAACGTCCTTCAGCGCCGGATAGACCTTTCGCCCGTGGATTGTGGACCCCGCATATTGCGGATTGACGGGGATCACCTCGTAGCCCCTGTCGAGCAGAAACTTCATCACGCCATTTGACGGCCGTGTTTCGTTGACGGAGGCCCCCACCAGCGCGATGGTCTTCACGCTGTGCAAAATCTCGCGGATATAAGCGCGATCGTAGCTGTCGTGGTTCACGGCAGTTCGAGGCGGCCCGAGGGATCGAGCGGGAAGAGGGGATTGTGGGCCACCTCCCAGAGATGACCGTCGGGATCGGCGAAGTAGCCCGAGTAGCCGCCCCAGGAAACTTTTTCCGCCGGCTTCATGATCAGCGCGCCCACTGTGCGGGCATGATCCATGATCACGTCCACGGCGATTTCACTCTCGGCGTTCCAGGCAAGGGAAGCGCCACGAAATTGGGGCGGAGGCGTTGCCGGCACCTTTGCATCCTTGGCGAGGGCCTCATGGCTGAAAAGGCCAAGCACGATGCCGTTGGCGTCGAAGAACGTAACTTCCGCATTGCTGGCGGAAGAGGCCGTAAATCCCAACCTTTCATAGAAGGCGCGCGAGCGTTCCATGCTGGTGACGCCGAGGGTAACGAGATTGATTCGCGGCTTCACTGGTCGGCCCATTGGGGTTTGCGCTTGCTGAGGAAGGCAGCAATACCTTCCCCCGCGTCGCGCTTCAACAGATTCTCGGCCATCACTTGCGCGGTCAACGCGTAGGCATCCTCAAGCGGCAGATCAAGTTGCTCATAGAACGCCGCTTTGCCGATCTTCACTGTCATCTGCGATTTCGACGCGATCTTGCGGGCGAGCTCGGCAACCGTTTCGGAAAGCATATTGGGCGATACTACCCGGTTGATGAGGCCGATGCGCTGCGCTTCCTGCGCGGAAATGACATCGCCCGTCAGCAACATTTCCATGGCATGCTTGGGCATCACATCGCGCGACAACGCCACCATGGGCGTTGAACAGAAGAGCCCGATATTGACGCCCGGCGTGCAAAAGCCGGCCGTGTCGGCGGCGATGGCGAGATCGCAGCTCGCCACGAGCTGGCAGCCTGCGGCGCTGGCCAGCGCTTGCACCTCCGCGATAACCGGTTTTGGGTTACGCACGATTGCCAGCATCAGATCGGCGCAGGAGCGGAAGAGGGTGGCGAAATAGGCTGCTCCCCCATCGCCAGTAGTGCGGCGTGCGGTGATCTCTTTCAAGTTGTGACCGGATGAGAAGGCGGGTCCGATGGCGGCTACGACAATCACCCGGACAGCCCGATCGGCGGCGGCCTCGTTCAATGCGCCATGCAGCTCCGCCATCATGGCTTCAGATAAGCTATTGCGCGTGGCGGGATCATTGAGCGTGAGGCGCAGGATGCCGTCCGCCAGTTCGCGCAGCACGAGGCCTGTCATTCTTCCACGGTTTCGAGCTGCTTCAGCTTCTCCGCGTAGACCGGATCCTTGATCAACTCGGCCACGACCGTGCGGTTGTTCTCCGAGGGGATCATGGCGTTAAGCGAGCTGATCATTCGTGTTTTCAAATCCTGCGCCAGCGCCGGGTCGGCCTCGATCTCGGCGATCTGCTCCTTGATTTCGGCGGTGGGATCATCGGTGGAGCCGGTGTAGGCAAAACCAAGCGTGGTGATGGCGGTGTTCCAGTCTTCCACATTGGCGAAGCCTGCCGCCTTGATATCGGCTTCGAAGCTTTTGCCCTGCGGATTTTTGTCGACAAACTCCTGGAGATTGTCGGAGCTCTCAAGCTCGGTGCCGGCATATTTCGTTTTGACAAGAACGTAAGAGTCGATCGCATGGCGCGCCACATCGACGGTGAGTTCGACGGTCTTGATGTCCGGAATCTCGCCTAGGCTCACCTCATCAGGCGAATCCTCTTCGGTGTCGGTAAGCAGTTCGGGATCGCGCGCCGTCAGGTCCTCGGTGGCCGGGTTGGCTTCCGCTGGCTGATCGGGCGTGTTCAGCGGCTCGGTGATGGGAGCTTGCTTGGCCATCTGGTCGGCGGGAAGGCGCGATTCATCCTTTTGCGCGATCGCCGGTGTTAGAGGCGCTGCAGACAAAATGCCGATGATCAAGGCAAGTCGAAACAGCTTCGCCATAGGCGGGTTCCTGTTGAATTGAGAATATGAGACGGCGACTTGGCGGAAAAGTGTCAATCACAGTTATCGGTCCTATGTTGCATCGTTGCAACAAGAGAGCGGTAATACTATACCACATCAGGATTTTCTTTATTTCATGGGCTTTTTCTTGACACGGGTTTGCTTCATCCCTAATGACCGCGTTCCATTGCAACAGTAAACCCCGAGATGCTCACATGAAAACCTACACGGCGAAGGCCGGGGATATCGTCAAGGATTGGGTGCTGATCGACGCGGACGGATTGATCGTGGGCCGGGCGGCGGCCATCATCGCCAACCGGCTGCGCGGCAAGCACAAACCGACCTTCACACCCCATATGGACTGCGGCGACAACATCGTCGTCATCAATGCGGAGAAGGTGGTCCTCACGGGCCGCAAGCGGCAGCAGAAGACCTATTACCATCACACGGGATTTCCCGGCGGCATCAAGGAACGCAAGGCGGACAAGATGCTCGAGGGCAAGTTTCCCGAGCGGGTCCTCGAGCTCGCGGTCAAGCGCATGCTCCCCGGCGGGCCCCTGAAGCGCCAGCAGATGACGCATTTGCTTATGTATAAGGGTGCCGAGCACCCGCACCAGGCGCAGAGCCCGGTCAAGCTCGACATCAAGTCGATGAACCCCAAGAATGTCGCGAGAGGCTGACGCATATGGCTGAACAAACCACATTGGCAAATCTGGGAGAGGCCATGGGGCTTGCTCCCGCAGCCCAGGCCGCGGCGGCCGCTCCCGTCAAGCCGAAGCTCGACGCCCAGGGCCGCTCCTACGCCACCGGGCGGCGCAAGAACGCCATCTCCCGCGTCTGGATCAAGCGCGGGTCGGGCAAGATCACTATCAATGGAAAGACCATCGAGACCTATTTCGCGCGGCCGGTGCTCCGCATGCTGGTGCAGCAGCCCCTGGTCAGCGCCAACCGAGCAACCCAGATCGATATCGAATGCACCGTGCTAGGCGGCGGCCTTTCAGGCCAGGCGGGTGCCGTGCGTCATGGCATCTCGCGCGCGCTCACCTATTTCGAGCCGGAGCTTCGTTCGCTGCTTAAAAAAGCGGGCTTCCTGACCCGTGACAGCCGCGCGGTCGAGCGCAAGAAATACGGGCGCGCCAAGGCGCGCCGCAGCTTCCAGTTCTCGAAACGTTAGCAAGAACGAGGAAGGCCCGGGCGGGGGTCCCGGGCCTTCAAATGAGTCTGCGGATGGCAGGGGAGGGAGGCAGACTCACGTTTTTGGGATGTCTTCACGATCGGTTTTGGCGCCTGAGTTGCTCTGGGTGGACGCCAACTCTTCGTCCACAACCGGGACGACGCTGAGGTTTTCCAAGGTGAATGTTTCGGTGCGATTGAGGCTGGTCACCGTCTCGGCCGGAACCAGGGTGAATCCGGAGGCGAGGAAGGTGGCCACCAGGAGGGTTAGTGCGAGAGGCTTAAGCATAATCTCAGTTCCCATTTAGAGGGATGAACTCGCTCGTTAGATAAAAGTTCCACCCAGTATTACGAGTCAACTCGTGACACAGGTGCGAACCTAGAATGCGCTGTAATGTCAGGAACTTGCTCCCCACCCACAATGGTTATTCAAATCACCTCGCGAAAACGTGAACGAAGGTGGTTAATCGCCCCTGACCGTCACGTAGGTGCCCGGGGCTTCGGCGAGAGGTTTGAGCTTAGCGTCGCCCGGGTGCCGCGCGAGCACTTTCCGCCCCGAGCGCTCGCCGATCCACTTCAGCCAATCGGGCCACCAGGATCCGGCGTGTTCGGTGGCGCCTTTGAACCAGTCCTCAACGGTTTCGGCCGGGTTCGGATTTGTCCAGTACCGGTATTTTTTAGCGTCCGGCGGATTGACGACGCCGGCGATATGGCCGGAGCCTGAGACTACAAGTTTGGTTTCGCCCCCCATGAAGCGGCCGATGCGGAAGGCGGAGGCCAGGGGGGCGATGTGGTCTTCACGGGTCGCCAGGTTGTAGACCGGCACTTTTACCTT
>JBGTJO010000222.1:0-3536 GCA_041745135.1 Aestuariivirga sp.
CGTTGTCGATGCCGGCGCGATACACTTCCGCGGTGTAGGTGCCATAGTGCAGGCCAAGGCCAATCACGCCGGCGACCAGCGGCGAGAGCGTGATGCCGGCGTCCGGCAGCACGTAGAAAATGAAATAGAGCTGCACCAGCAGAGGCGTGCCGCGAATGAACTCCGCGGCGAAGCCTACGGACCGGGAAATGGCGCGGTTTCGCGAGCGCCGCAGCAACGCAATGCCTAACCCCACGACCGCCGCTAAAATTGAGCCAAGCGCTGTTGCAACAATCGTGATCTTTACACCTTCTACAAGGGTCGGGAAAATCTGCCAGACGAAGTTCCAGTCCCACTCCATCGTTACGCCCTCACTCCGTCGAGGCCCCGCGCCATGCGCCGCTCAAGTCCGCGCACCCCGTAGGAAATGACGCAGGCCATGATGAAGTAGAGAATGAGAATGGTGCTGAACGGCACCAGCGTATTGCCGGTCTGAGCGCGCACCACTTGCGCCTGGAAGGTCATGTCGGTGAGGGAAATCAGCGAGACGACGGCTGTGGCCTTCAACAGCTCGATGGCATTGTTGCCGAAGGTCGGCAGCATGAGCAGCAGCGCTTGGGGAAGAATGACATGGCGCAGCGATTGCCAGCGATTGAAATTGAGCGCGATGCAGGCTTCATGTTGCTCGCGGCCGATCGATTGAATGGCGCCGCGAACCACCTCCGCGCCATAGGCGCCGACATTGAGTCCAAGCGCCAATATGCCTGCCTGCAAGGGCGTCAGCGCGATGCCGAAGAATGGCAGCACGAAATAGGCCCAGAACAGCTGCACGAAAATCGAGGTGCCGCGGAAGAATTCGATATAGGTCGTGGCCAAGGCGCGCACGGCGGCGTAGCGCGACAGCCGCCCCAGCCCAGCAAGAAACGCCATCGCCAGCGCCAGCGCCGATCCCATGAGCGTGAGTTGCACCGTCACCAGCGCGCCCTCGAGGATCAAGCCTATGTAGCCGGACCAATAGGTCATGCGTGCCTTTGGCCTGAACCCGTCATTCCAGCGAAAGCTGGAATCCCGCTTACCGCGTTAAAGCTCTTTAACATTGTTCATTTGTGCCGATTAAAGCGGGATTCCAGCTTTCGCTGGAATGACGGGATAGAGTGAGAAAGTGGTAATCCCTCCCCCGCAAGGGGGAGGGGGATAACGGCAATTACGATCCCGCGCAGAGTTTCTCGCGGGTGGTCGACATCGCGGCGGCGGCGGAGAAGCCGTAGGGCTCGATGATCTTGGCGAACTCGCCCGACTCCTTCATCTTGGCAAGCTCCACGTCATAGGCATCGCGGAGCGCTTCGTCGCCCTTCTTGAAGGCGGTGCCATCGCAATAGACCGGCGCACCCATAACAGGAGCCACGACTTCAAGGTTGGGATCGTTCGCCTTGGTCATCAGGTCGTTGATCGAGAGCACCGGGAGCGAATAGGCGTCGATGCGGCCATCCTGCACCATCTTGAGGCCGCTCTGGCCATCGGGAACAACGATCACGCGCTCGCGCGGCACGCCAGCTTCAAGCGATAGCTTCTCTTCGGTGCCTCCGCCAGGCGCTCCGACCGTGCCGGTTTCATCCTTGGCGATATCGGCATAGCTTTTGAAGCCCTTGGGGTTGCCCTTCTTCACGAGGAAGGCTTCGGCATCGCAGAGGATGGGCTCCGAATAGGCGACCGCCTGACAGCGCTCGGGCTTCATGAAGAGGCCCGCTGTCACCGCATCGTGGCGGCCCGCCTGGAGGCCCGGGATCATCGCGCCATATTCTGAAATCGAGGCGGCGATATCGGGAACGCCGAGGCGCTTGAAAATCTCGCGGGCAACGTCAGGCGCTGCTCCCGATACCTTGCCGTCAGCGCCTACGGCCGTGAAGGGCGGCTCGTTGGCGATGGCGACGCGCGCGAAGCCTTGCGCTTTCAAATCCTCAAGTTTGTCGGCGAAGGCCGGCGCGTTTGCGCCGAGCGAGGCTAGCAGTGCGATGCCGGCGGCGCCGGTCAAAATCCTGTTCATGTTCACTCTCCCATCTCCTTTTTATGTGCGGCGACATCGCCGCGGGGCGCATGGCGATCAGACACGATGTCCGGCCGCTATGATCTTTTTCAGGAACGCCTGCGTGCGCTCCTGCTTCGGATGCCTGAATATTTCCTGGGGCTTGCCTTCCTCGATGATTTTGCCGCGATCGAAGAACAGCACGCGGTCGGCGAAATCGCTGGCGAAGCCCATCTCGTGGGTGACGAGCAGCATGGTCATGTCGCTCTCGGCGGCGAGCTTGCGCATGACGTTCAACACTTCTTCCACGAGCTCAGGATCGAGCGCTGAGGTCACCTCGTCGAACAGCATGATCTTGGGCGAGAGCGCCAGCGCACGGGCGATCGCGACGCGCTGCTTCTGGCCGCCGGAAAGCTGCGAGGGCATGGCCTTGGCCTTGTCCGCCATGCCGACCATGTCGAGCAATTCCATCGCTTTCTTTTCCGCCGCGGGGCGCTTCATGCCCTTGGTGAGGATCGGCGCCAGCGTCACATTCTCGATCACCGATTTGTGCGGGAAGAGATTGAAGAGCTGGAACACCATGCCGATCTTCTGCCGCATGCGCGCGAGGTGGCGCTCGTCGGCCGCGATGAGCTGGCCGTTGGGCTCCATATGATAAAGATGCTCGCCGTCGATCTGGATATGGCCGCCGTCGATGCCTTCGAGCGTCATGAGGATGCGGAGGATCGTGGTCTTGCCGGAGCCCGATGGGCCGATCAACGCAAGCTTCTCGCGCGGCATCACCTGCAAGGACAGCCCGTCCAGCACGCGGAACGCGCCGAAGCTTTTGGTGATGTTGTCGATCTTGATGGCGGGCGCGGGCATTGAGGATTACCCGAATGAGTGACGCCGGATGATGCGGAGATTACGAAATCATGTCAATTGCGAAATAATATCAGGACAATCTTAACCGGTGCGCCGTTGCGCTCAAGACGTATCTTCGTTGAGCGCGTCGCTGGCGAGGCCATGACACTCTATCAGCACCGCATCGACTTCGTGTCTTGGCTGCTTGCGATAGCCTGGCGGCAAGCCCGGACGAAGCGGTGAGCTGAACTTGGAACTTCGCATATTCTCGCGCCGCGCTTGCCAGCGCGCGAGACGCCGCACCTGGTGCGGCAGATTTTCGAGCGCCATCTTGACCGCGGCAAGACGGCAGTGAAGACGCAGAGCGCCTACCATGCCATCGTCGGCCTCCGGTTCGGTGCGGCTCGACTCCTGAGCCTGAAACAGCGGCGCGAAAGGGCTGTCGCCGAAAACGAAGACGCGGGGCACAGGCTTGGGACCGGCGCGTGCTGGCCGCACGCCGAAACGCTTGCGCGCATCGAAGAGCTGAAACGAGGCGCGAGCACCGCCAACGCTGGCGAGTGTCAGCCCCCGAGGCATTGCACGGACCGCACGGGGTTTCACCACGACGCCCCTGGCGGCGATGACGATCAAACGGCGCACCGCCGATTCCGCCGGCCGCAAGATGCTGAGCGCCCTGCGGTAGAGAGGC
>JBGTJO010000223.1:0-4300 GCA_041745135.1 Aestuariivirga sp.
ATTCGCGGTCTCGCTGAGTGCTGGTCCATCATGGATGTGATTAGCTGGGTAAACCGGAACCAGAAACCGGTCGCGGCTGAGTTTCACGAAGCCGGCCACGCGCGCCATTGAAGCTCCTCACTCTACTTCCTCAATGAGCGCCGTCGTTACCGATCCATGGGTCGCCGGAATAAATCCGGCGATGACATATTTGCGATAGCCAGTCCGTCGGCATAGCGCTGCCAATTCTTCACATAGCCTTCGGCTGATTTGGGCAGCCAGGCAATGGTTTCCGCATCCAGTTGGCGCACCACCTTGCCCGGCATACCGACCACCAGCGAGTTGTCTGGAATGATCTTGCCTTCCGCCACCAATGCATTGGCGCCAACCAGGCAATTGCGGCCGATCTTCGCGTGGTTGAGAATGGTCGCTCCCATTCCGATCAGCGAATTGTCACCGATGGTGCAGCCATGCAGGATCGCCCGATGACCGATGGTGCAGTTCCTGCCGATGGTGAGTGGTGCTCCCATATCGGTGTGCAGCACGCAGCCATCCTGCACATTGCTATTCTCCCCCACCACGATCAGTTCGTTGTCGCCACGCAGCACCGCGCCAAACCAGACGCTGGCGTTAACTTCCAGCTTCACCTTGCCGATAAGGCTCGCGTTTGGCGCTACCCAGTATCGCCCCTCCGGCAGTTCAGGTGAAATGCCGTCAAGCGCGTAGAGGAGCATGGGCTCAGTCCTTGTCAGGTGTATCCAAAGAAGGCCGTCAGGATAAACACACCTTGCAGGAAGCTCCAGCCCGCGCCGAGGGCCAGCACGAGAAGGGCCATGAAAGGATTGTATTCGAGATACCATAGCCCCGCTCTGGCCACACCCAGCGGCGCATAGATGCAGAGCGCCAAAATCTTGAACGGCGTCGTATAATCGAGGCGGTGCAGGATGCTGATACGGGGCGGGTTACCGGTGGCAAGCGCCCAGCCGCTGCCCGCGAGTCCGGCCGCAACCAGCCCTGTCGCTGCCGCCAGCACATAAACAAAATGCCAGGTTTCCATCGCGTCCTCCCGAACCCTGTGCCGGAACGGCACAAGCGGGTTTCTCAAAGGACGCTTTGCAAGGCGAAGGCCGGATTACTCCAGGTCGATATCGAGGATCGCCATGTTTAACTGATAGGAGAGCTCGCCGTCCTCCTCATCGCGGGAGATGACGGCGATGAACTCCTCGCCGGCATAGACTTCGGCGGAATCATCCTTCTGGGGCCGCTTGCGCACGCTGATGCGATCCGACCCGAAGGTCTTGCGCAGATACGCGGTCAGCTTGGCGATTTCATCGGGCTTCAAGGCGGCAGCTCCCGTCAATACCGCCCTCTAGCCTCAATCGGCGGTTGCCGCAACGGGCGCGACATTGTGGTCCATGGCGCGCGAGGGTTCCTCGCAGCCGGCGTAACCCACGACCTTGGCTGGAACACCGGCGACCGTGGTGTTGGGCGGAACATCATGCAGCACGACCGAGCAGGCGGCGACCCTGGAGCAGCGTCCGATTTCGATGTTGCCGAGGATCTTGGCCCCCGCTCCCAGGAGAACGCCCTCGCGAATTTTCGGGTGCCGGTCGCCTGCGTTCTTGCCGGTGCCGCCCAGCGTCACGCCCTGCATGATAGAGACATTATCCTCGATCAGCGAGGTCTCGCCAATCACGATGTCATGGCCGTGGTCGACCATGATGCCCTTGCCGATGCGGGCTGCCGGGTGGACATCCACGCTGGCGATGATCGACGAGCGGCTTTGCAGGTAATAGGCGAAGTCCTTGCGGCCCATGTGCCACAGCCGGTGCGCCATGCGGTGGGTCTGGATCGACTGGTAGCCCTTGAAATAAAGCAGAGGGTCCACATAGCGGTGGCAGGCGGGATCGCGCTCGAAGGTCGCCACAATGTCGGCGCGGGCTGCCACCCCGATCTCGGGCTCGGCCACCACCGCGTCCTCAAAGGCCTGCACCACGAGGTCAGCGCCGATATCGGCATTGCCGAGGCGCTGGGCCAAGCGATGGATCAGCGCCTTCTCGAAGGACGAATGATTAAGCACCGAGGAGAAGATGAACCCGCCGAGCACCGGCTCCTGCCGCGCAATTTCATCAGCCTCATCCCGAATGCGGTCCCAGACGGGGTCGAGCCGTTCGATAGTCTGCGGTTTGGTGGCCTGACGCATGGCTGATCTCCTAGTCTCCTGCATTATACGCTGGAACTATCCATATGGGGAGAGCGTCCCTCTCGTGCCATCCATGAATTTGCTTGATGGTATCTCCTTCGGAATCTATGAATGAACGCCTTATAACTCCTGCGTTGCACGATCTTTTCTACGCCTCGAAAACCGTGTTGGTAACCTAATGCTGCAGAGAATTAAATCTAAAGTTTCACAACGCGAAGCGCTCACACAGCTTCTTGGAACTTTGAAGCCTCGGTTTGCCAAGCATGAGGATTATGGCACAGTCGTCATCCTTCGCAACTATATCGGTGCATCCGGCTTTTCGGACTTCAATCTCAGACTCTGGATGCATTGGGATTGGGTTGGGCTGCAACTCGAGGGGGCATCTTCTACAGGAGGGGAGAAAAATTTGTTAGGCTTTGCCACTTACAGCCCAAAGTCAAAAGGTAGCTTAACAGCAGCCGCCTTCGCAACGGACAAACAAGGGACGGCATTATATCACGATAGTCGCGTCTTTACACGCGACGGTAGAGATAGACCTTGGCTTCCAAGTCCTATGACAAACATTAGTGGCCATCGATATCACAAGATCGCTTATATTAATGACCCAAGTTTTCTTGAAAGAGTCGTTGAGTATCACAACAGCCGTTTCAATTCATACTTAGGAAAAACCTCAGATCAGAAAACTAGGAAGGGATTTGATCCTGGCACATCGCATGGTGGAACAAGATCAGAAGCCACCTTTACCGCTCGTCAGAGTCCAATCGCTCACGAGTTGCTAAGGAAACTAAAAGCACTCGGCTACAAAATTAGAGATTGTAAGATTGCAGCGCCCGATATTCTGGTAGAAAAAGGGAAAACGTCCGTACTATTTGAGGTTAAACCATGGGCGACGACACACGATTTGATCCTCGCCTGCGGACAGGTATTAATTTACAACGAACACGCATCAGCAAGCCGACTCGTTGTTGTTAGCGAAAAAAGGAAAGCGACAAGATTTAGCGAAGGGATCGACCGCTTTATGAAAAGGCACGAAATTTACTTCTTGCCTTACGAGAAAGAAGGTAACCGATATTTGTTTAAGAACCTTCGGGACATTCTTCCATAAATAAACTTACCGAGCCTTACGACTCGGGTCGAATCTGTTAGAGGCGTCCATAAGAAATTCGAGCACAGCGGTCTTGTAATTCCGATCTCCAACGGCATTCATATGGCCGCGCTCTGGCAGCGTGAGGCCCTTCGCTCCGGGGATAGCGGCCACCAATGTTGCGACATCGCCAGCGACTTCATCTTTTTCGCCCGCGACGACGAGGACTGGAAGAGAAACCCGCGCGAGGTCAGCCGCCGTAATCTTCACCCGCGAGGCGCGCATGCAGGCGGCGAGCGCCTTGAGGTCGCTTTTTGTCTGCTCGGCAAAGATGCGGAAGGCGCGCGCTCCGGGTTCGGCGACATCCGCAAGCGATGGAGCCTCCAAGCCCGTGGCGATGATTTCGCTGCCGCCAACACCGGTGATCATGCGTGAGGCTAATCCTGCAAAGATGGCGCGGTTCACCCGGCTTGGATGATTGATCGCCAGAAACGCGGCAATCCGGGCGCCCATGGAGTAACCCATGACATCGGCGCGCTCCAGTTCCAGATGATCGAGCAGGCGGCGCGCGTCCTCCGCCATTTCCGGTGCGGGATATAAATCGGGGTCATAGAGTTTCTGGCTCGCCCCGTGTCCGCGGTTGTCGATGGTGATGGTGCGGCGTCCGGCCTCCACCAGGGTTTTCACCCAGCCTGTGGCCTCCCAGTTGACGCGGCCATTCGAGGCGAAGCCATGGATCAGCAAGATGGGCGGACCGGCGCCCGCATCCTCATACGCGATCTGAACGCCGTCCGAATTGAAACTGTGCACGGGACGGAACATATGCTAATCGCCCGTTCGCTCAAGATTTTTCAGGGGGCAACATGGCTTCGGACGCGACACCGCATTTCCATAACGACATGGGGCTTGCCACAATCGAGATCGGTGCCGGCGAGTTCATGTGCATTGGCTCCAGGCCCCCCTTCGACCATCCCCATGTCTTCCTCGACATGGGCGAGGCGAAGGAGATCATCTGCCCCTATTGCTCGACGCTC
>JBGTJO010000224.1:0-5723 GCA_041745135.1 Aestuariivirga sp.
TCTTACCTTTACGCGCGAAGTGCGTGGCGTGACCGAAAGCTGGACGCTCGACGGCAAGCTGATCGCTTCCGCCGATGCGCTCCGCCTCGACCGCAAGGCCGAGCATCTGCAGGAGATCTATACCAAACCCGCCAAGCTCCGCCGCAAGGACTCGGATACGGTCATTCACGGCCCTCTCGATTTGCTCGACGCCGTCTTCACCGCGGGCCGCAAGGGCATCGCCATGCAGCGCTACAAGGGCCTGGGCGAAATGAACCCCGATCAGCTCTGGGAAACGACCCTCGACGCAAATGTCCGCTCGCTGCTTCGCGTGAAAGTGGCCGAGCTTGACGAGGCCGACCAGATCTTCACCAAACTCATGGGCGATGTCGTCGAGCCCCGCCGCGATTTCATCCGCGAAAACGCGCTGAACGTGGCCAATTTGGACGTATAGCTGCAATAATCCTTCCCCCTCATCCTGGAGATGACGAACATCGCGCTCAAGACGTATCTTCCTTGAGCGCATCGCTCGCCAGCGCGTGACATTCTCTCAGCACCGCGTCGACTTCGTGTTTTTGCTGCTTGCAATAGCCGGGCGGAAGACCTGGACGAAGCGGCGAGCGGAACTTGGGGCTTGTCATCCGCTCGCGCCGCGCTTGCCAGCGCACAAGACGCTGTGCCTGGCGCGGCAGGTCTTCAAGCGCCATCCTCACCGCCGCGAGACGGCGGAGAAGACGCCGAGCGCCCACCATGCCATCATCGATCAGAGCTTCAGCGCCGCCTGACTCCTGAAGCTGAAACAGCGGCGCGAACGGGCTGTCGCCGAAAACAAAAACGCGGGGCGCGATTTTGGGGCCGGCGCTCCGCGGCCGCATGGGGCCGAAACGCTTGCGAGAATCGAAGAGTTGAAAAGACGTGGCGCCGCGGCCAGCCCTTGCGAGGGTCAGCCCTTTGGGCATCGCACGGACCGCACGGGGTTTCACCACGACACCCCTGGCTACGATGACGATGAGGCGGCGAACCGCCGATTCCGCCGGGCGCAACACGCTGAGCGCCCTGCGGTAGAGAGGCCGCGGCAACCGCGCCGCAGCGCTTTCAGCCGCAAGCCCCACCATGGCAATGAGCGCTGCCACGATACGGGTGAGCGCTGCGTGATTGATCTCGATGGCCCGGGCCCAGTCCATCCCCACTCGCTAGAACATAACAGGAACAGTGTCAAGGGATATTTTCTTATCACTATGTTACAGGGGAGGGAGAGTCTTTGAGCATCGGATCCTTCAATAGGATCTGGAGTAGGCACGGATTCTGGGTCGAATAGACCGCTCGAGGCTCTAATCTAGCCGGCAATTGACGTCGAGGTGATGGTCTTCCGGGTCGAAGCCAAGGAAGCTCCGTTATCGAACGTAACGGCGTTGCCGTCGAATATCACTCCGAGCTTCGTCCACAGCGCAGGAAAGTCTACATCCACGGGCGTGTCGCGCATCGCCTCGTATTGCGAGGTGAGCACGGTCACTCCGGTTGCGTCATCGCCGATCTTCAATGTCTCGCGGAAATCCCATTCTCGGCGGAAGTCGCGCTTCGCGTTAATGGCGCGAAGCGCCTCTTGCAACCCGGCGCGATTATCCGTCTGCTGATGAATGGCGATGTCCGCCAAAAGGCAGAAAAGCGCCCCGCCCCAATAGGTCATGCCCCACGACGTGCTCAACTCGAAGCCCCGGTTCTCCCTCGGCACCGCCTTGGGCAGGGCTTTGGCGAAATCCCGCCAGATCTGCGCTTCGGGCACATGCCCCGCCTGCACGCGGGCAATCGATTCGACATAGACGGCGATGCCTTCCGCCATCCAGTTGTGCTTACCCCCCATATAGGGAAAGGCGAGATGGATCATCTCATGCACCATGACCCAATCATGGGTCATCATGACTGCGGCGGTAGACCCCTGGCCGAGCCGGATTTGAATGACGGGAATGCGGCCGGGATAGGTGACGCCGCCGCCGATCTCATCGCCCTCCGTGATGATGACCTGGATCCTCGCCCTGGGCACTGGAAACTTGCCATAGTAACGGGCAACGGCGGCGGCGGATTTCCGCACCCAGCCCTCGATCAAGGATCGCTGCTCGGCCGATGCTGCGCCTTCGATATCGAGACGGACGGAACTTCCATGCAATGTGAGAATGGCGGCCTCAGCCGGGACGGCCGGCAACGCCAGGGCGGCGAGCAGCAAGCTTCGGCGGTTCATGTCCGTTTCTCAGGCGGGAACGCCCGTGCCGATCTGGCAGGTGACGCCTGTGCCGCCCAGGCCGCAATAACCATGGGGGTTCTTGGCGAGATACTGCTGATGATAGCCTTCGGCGAAATAGAAAGGCCCGGCCTCGGCGATTTCCGTCGTCACCTTGCCGTAGCCTTTGGTTGCGAGCGCCTTTTCAAAGACGGCCTTCGAGACCAGCGCTGCATCGCGCTGGGCGGGCGTCGTCCAGTAAATCGCCGAACGGTATTGCGTGCCGATATCGTTGCCCTGGCGCATGCCCTGGGTTGGATCATGGGCTTCCCAAAACACCTTGAGCAATGCCTCGTAGCTCACCTTCGAAGGATCATAGACGACGAGCACGGATTCGGCGTGGCCCGTGCCGCCACTACACACTTCTTCATAGGTGGGGTTGGGCGTGTGGCCTCCGGCATTACCGGCCGCTGTTACCCAGACGCCGGGAATGGTCCAGAACTTGCGCTCCGCGCCCCAATAGCAGCCGAACGCGAAAACCGCCGTTTCGCTGCCCGCGGGGTATGGGCCTTTCAGCGGATTGCCGTTCACATGATGGCTGGCGGCGGTAGGGATCGGCGCAGCGCGGCCGGGAAGGGCGCTCGCGGCATCGGCGATCTCGGTTTTGCGGCGGCTGAAGAACATATCACTTTTCTCCCGTTCGTGAGGTTCATATAGGGCTGCGGGAGCCTTGCCACCACTCAACAATGCTTGATCGACCAACTTTCATGTCTATAGTGCGCGCCATTCGCGGGAAGGGTGGCCGAGTGGCTGAAGGCACACGCTTGGAAAGCGTGCATACGTGTAACAGCGTATCGAGGGTTCGAATCCCTCCTCTTCCGCCACTGTTCGAACAATTAGGTTGCGGGGTTACAAATGCTTAATTCTCGCAGACATTTTATGGCTGTGCTTGCCATCATATCATGCCTGCATATGACATCGCACGCGTCAGCGGACAATGCTCCTTCAGAAGTGGTTATTATCAAGTCGCCAGAAGATTATGCCAAGACACCTTGGGCAAAACTAAACATTCCCCTAGGTACAAAGCTGCTAACACGCAAAATTGACAATGATAAGGAATTGCATCGTTTGGAATTTGTTGGCGGTGTGTCTATGTGGGAGCTTGAAGATGGTGAAATCCTAAGCGTGGATCACAGCGGAGGTGGCGCCATACTCTGCCTACAGTTCATCTATGTCGATTTGAAAAATATGATGGATAAATGCCGTCCGGAAGAAACAGAAATCAGAGAAACTCTGGATCTGGCAATCGAGAAAATTGAAAATTTTATTGTCACAAATAGCCTGTCGCCCGTTACGAAGGCCGAGCTTGAGAATGCACGTCAAACATCCCGAGACAAATTTCCAGTGCAATGCGAACTGTACTCGGAAGTTGAAGGCCTTATACCAAAAAAAACTGAGCTAGAGAGATTTCAAAAATCCATTGATGCATCCATTGCTACGCCAAGACCTCCTGTTATTGAGACGTGCCTGTAACCGGCGCTCCGCCATGCGCATATTCAAATTAGATGTTTTAACTCTATGCTTATGCCTTGTCGGCAGCCAGGCTACCTGGGCGGTCACCCGCCAGCCGGTCACTGCCGAGAACGGCATGGTGGTCACATCGCAACATGAAGCCACAGCCGTGGGCGTCCAGATATTGCGCCAGGGCGGCAACGCCGTCGATGCAGCGGTCGCCGTGGGTTATGCGCTGGCTGTCACCAATCCCTGTTGCGGCAATTTGGGCGGCGGCGGTTTCGCCACGCTGCACTTGGCCGATGGCCGCGATATCTTCATCAATTTCCGCGAAAAGGCCCCCGCGGCGGCAACCGAAACCATGTATCTCGACGCTACGGGCGAAGTCGTGCCGGGCCTCAGCCTCAAGGGCTATCTCGCGGTCGCCGTGCCGGGCTCGGTGCTCGGCCTCGATACGATGCTGGAAAAATACGGCACCATGGACCGTGCGGCAGTCATGGCCCCAGCCATCAAGCTGGCCGAGGACGGATTCGTGCTGAGCCAGGGCGATGCGGACATTCTGGCGGCATCGGCAACGCATTTTGCGAGTGAGGTAAATGTCGCGCCCATATTTCTCAATGGCGGAAAGCCCTGGAAGGCCGGAGATATTCTCATTCAGAAGAATCTGGCGCGGACCCTGAGGCTCATCGTGCAACGGGGCGCCGACGCCTTCTACAAGGGCAGTATCGCGGATGTGATCGTGGCCGCCAGCAAAGCCAATGGCGGCGTTCTGTCGGAGCAAGACTTCGCGGATTACACCGTGACCGAAAGCCCGCCGGTGCGCTGCAATTATCGGGGCTACGAACTGATCTCGGCGCCCCCGCCTAGTTCGGGCGGGACGGCGATCTGTGAAATCCTCAATATTCTCGAGGGCTATCCAATCGCTGAGCTGGGCTTCCATTCGGCTGCCGCCATTCACTTCATGGTCGAGGCGATGCGCCACACCTTCGTCGACCGCAATTTTCTCCTCGGCGATCCTGCTTTCGTAAACAATCCGTTGGATCGGCTGCTTTCCGAAGCCTACGCGGCGAAGATCAGAGCCAGGATCGATCCAGCCAGGGCATCGACATCCAAGGAAGTTTTGCCCAGCATTCCGCCTCATGAAGGGACTGAAACGACGCATTACTCGATCGTCGACGCCGCCGGCAACGCTGTCTCCGTGACCTATACCGTCAATGCCCTGTTCGGCGCCAAAGTGATCGCCGGCGACACGGGGTTCTTTCTCAACGACGAGATGGACGACTTCACCGTAAAGCCTGGAGTGCCGAATCTGTTTGGGCTGGTGCAGGGCAAGACCAATGCCATCGCGCCGGGCAAGCGGCCGCTCAGCTCCATGAGCCCGACGATCGTGACCAAGGACGGCAAGACCTTCATGGTTCTGGGTTCGCCCGGCGGCTCGCGGATCATCACCATCGTCGTACAGGTGATTTTGAATGTCGTGGATCACAGGATGAATGTTCAGGAGGCGGTGAACGCCCCCCGCATTCACCACCAATGGCTGCCAGACGAAATAGCTGTCGAGCCCTTCGCGCTCTCGCACGATACCAAGAAGGTATTGATCGAAATGGGACACAAAATCGTCGAGCAGACGCCCTGGGGCGCGGCTGAGGCCATTGTCATCGGGCCTAAGGACGCCGTAGCCGGGACGCAGACCTCCGGCAACGACGCGATGGCGGGGAGCAGGCCCGTTCCCGGTCTGCTCTATGGCGGCCATGACGACCGGAGGCCAGCCGGTGCAGCCGCCGGCCACTGATCTCTCCCTTTAATTTTCGAGTTATTAACCAACTGCCTTCAACATAACGGTGAGTTTGTGCCGGTTGCGTTGCAGCCGGCTGCGCCCGATTGGGAGGGTAGGATGCCGTTGCCGGAGGCCTCGATTGAACGGTTGAGCATGGCGCTCGACCCGGTGCTCGATCTGCGCGCGGCCGCCCCTCTCAAAGAGGTTCTGCAACAGGGCTTGGGCCGCAAAATCCCGCTC
>JBGTJO010000225.1:0-4359 GCA_041745135.1 Aestuariivirga sp.
CATCTCGTTCTCATTGGGTGCTTCCACATAATCGGCGCGGACCCGGTCGAACACGTCGCCGAAAAGATTGAGCGCCTTATAGGTGTCCGCGTTGGAGGCGGCATCCGCGCTGCCGAAGGCGTGCCACAGCACGCTGGCCGAGACCGCTCCCGCCAGAACCAGGCCGATATTCCGAACTTGACTGCCAATCTGAGTTTTCATCGTTATCCACGTGCCTCTTTCATGCCGCCGATCCACCACGGACCCGAATCGATAGCCTCTGTATCGTTGCGAAACTCTATATACAGGACGGGGCGGCCATCTTTAAGCCCTTCACCCAAAAGTGTGACCGAAGATGGGCCGTTTCCCATCCGCCCCACCGGTTCTCCCGCCCGCAGGAATTCGCCCGTTGCAGCCGTAATGGTGTCCATTCCGGCAAGAAGGATATGATAGCCGCCGCCGGGGTTGAGGATCAAGACCTCGCCATAGGAACGGAAGGGGCCGGCAAATTCGACCCGCCCATCGGCGGGGGCGGTCACCTGGGCGCCGCCGCGGGCGGCGATCGCCGTCCCCAGGATGTGGCCGCCAAGCCCGTCAGCGTCGCCAAATCGCTTGACGATCTGCCCCTGGGCCGGAAAGGCGAGCTTGCCTCTCATGCTGGTGAAGGCCATGCGCGGCTGCTGCAGGGCCGCTTCCTTTTTGCGGCGGGCGATTTCGGCGGCCGCGGCCAGTTTCGCTCGCTCGGCTTCGGCGCGCTTGCGCTCGGCGGCGAGGTTTTCCATCAATTGCTTGAGGCTTTTGGCTTGCCCGGCCAATTGCTTGGCGCGTTCGCGCTCGCCTGCCAGTTCGCTGTTTGCGGCGGCCACCAGCTTCTTTTTGGTCTCGATGAGGCTGGTCATGTCATCGCGCGACGTTTTGAGTGCGGCGATCTCGGCACCGATCGCGGCTTTGCGTTGGGCGATCCCCGTTTGCAACTGCTCAAGCCTGGCGAGATCGCGCGCCAGCGCGTCGGCTTCTTCGCGAAGCTCCGGCACGATGGTGCCGAACATCATGGCGCCGCGGAGGGCCGCAAGCACGTCGTCGGGCTCAACCACGAGCGCAGGCGGCGGATTCTGTTCCAGCCGTTGCAGGCCCGCCAGCAGCTCCGAGAGCACGTCCTGTTTTTCACCAAGCTTGGCCAGGATCGTCACCTGTTCCTTGCTGAGTTTCAGAAGCCCGGCCTCGCTGCCGGAGATCGAGGTTTCCGCCGCCTGGATCTTCTGCGAAATCGCGACGAGCTTGGCCGATATCTCTTCCTGCTCGCGGATCGCCGCTTCAATCCCCGCGGCGATATTCTCCTGCTCGGCCTTGGACGACTGGAGCTGTTGCTCGACGGTCGAAAGTTCCTGGGAGCCATCCTTCGTTTCCGCGCGAGCGCCAACGATCGCCAGCACGAACGATGCGGCAACGGCCAACAGCCTTGGACCTGAGGAAAACGTCATCGATTGCCCGGATCAAGCGCGATGATACGGATGATTAACCATAATCGTCACCGCCCGGTAAATTTGTTCAAACAACATGACGCGGACAAGGCGGTGTGGCCAGGTCATGAGCCCAAAAGAGAGAAGCTGCCCGGCCTTTTCCCGGATCGAAGGTGCGTGGCCGTCCGGCCCGCCGATCAGAAAAGCGAGTTCGGCGGTTCCGCCGTCGATGTGCCGGCGCAGAAGATCGGCGAAACCAGCACTCGCCAAAGCCTTGCCCCGTTCATCAAGCGCGATTGTGAAAGCTTGTGGCGCCGCCCCAGTGAAGAACAACGCCTCCTCGGCCATCCGCGCCGCCGCTGTCCCGCTCCGCGATTCAGCGGTATCTCTCACGCTGAACCCGGTGATCCCGGCCTTACGGCCTAGTCCTTCGATGCGGGTTCGGTAGTCTTCCGCGAGCAGCTTCTCAGGCCCTGCCTTGAGGCGGCCAACGGCAAGAACCGAGACGCGCATCCCGCTAAACGGCGACGCGTTCCTGCGGCGCGTGCTCGGACCAGAGTTTCTCGAGATTGTAGAAGCTCCGAACCTCGGGACGGAAAAGGTGCACCACCACATCGCCCGCGTCCACCAGCACCCAGTCGCATTGCGGCAGGCCTTCGACCCGGAGATTCCTGTGGCCTGAACCCTTCAGCTTCTCGACAAGCTGGCCAGCGATGGCGCCCACATGGCGGTTGGAACGCCCGGAAGCCACGACCATGGTGTCGGCGATCGCCGACTTGCCGTCGAGGCTGATGGTGACGACCGCTTCGGCCTTGGCGTCATCGAGCTGGGCCATGATGGTGTTGAGGAGGCTTGGCTTGGCAGGCTTGGCCGTTTTGGCGGCGCTGCGTTTGGCAATGGCTTTCGGCTTCGCTGCGCTCTTAGGCGCAGCGGCTTTCTTCGCTGGTGCTTTCAGGGGTCTTGTCCTTCTGTATCGGGCAGGTCTTGCATCTAGACTGCGGGATCGGTCCCTAAGGGAGACAACGAATTCAAATTAGGGCCTTCGCCCGGCCTGTTCAAGGGGCTTGCCCTTCCTGATCGCCGTCGAGCTTTCAGGCCGCAGCGGCATGGGGAGAAAAGACCAGGCGGGCGGCACAAGATCCGGCAATTGCGCTGGAAACAGGGTTGGCACGCGCTCGCGGTCGAAGCGGATTGCAGCCGTTCCCGCGAGCGCGCGGATCGAATATCCCGGGCGCGCCAGAACGGCGAGCGGCAGGGCGGCTGGAATCTCCAGCCAGTCGTTCCAGTGATGGAGATTGGCGAGGCTGTCGGCCCCCATGATCCACACGAAGCGGCCGCGCTTCAGCAGCGGTTGCAGCCGCTCCAGCGTTTCCGCCGTGGTGCGTGCGCCGATTTGTTTTTCCAGATCGCTCACGATGAAGCGGGGATGCGTGGCGACCTTTCGCGCCGCGGCAAGCCGCGCGGCATATTCCGCCGTTTCAGCCGAATGCTTGAGCGGGTTCTGTGGAGCGACCAGCCACCACACCCAGTCAAGTTGCAGCCGCTTCAGCGCATAAAGCGCCACCATGTAATGGCCGCGATGGGCGGGATTGAAGGAGCCGCCGAAGAGGCCGATCCGCTGTCCCTCGCCGAATGGCGGCGGGCGCATCATTCCGCGATGCTCACGGACGCCAACCGTCGGCCGCGATCCCCGATTCCGCCTTGCCACGCACCTTCTTGCCCGTTTCGATGACGGTCAGCAGCTTTTTCATCACATCGTCCACGCCCATCTTTGTAGCGCCAGACATGAGCATCGGCGTTTTGCGCACGCGCCGTTTGAAATCCGAAAGTTTCATTTCAAGATCGTTTTCGGAAATCGCGTCGATCTTGTTGAAGGCAATGATCTCAGTCTTGCCCGCCAGTGCTAGGCTGTAGGCTTTGAGTTCCCGGCGTATGGTGCGATAGGCGCCAACCGGATCATCGCCGGTTACATCGATGAGATGCAGCAGCACAGCGCAACGTTCCACATGACCTAAAAAGCGCGTGCCGAGGCCGTGTCCCTCATGGGCACCTTCGATCAGCCCTGGAATGTCGGCGAGCACGAAACTGTTTCCCGCCGCCCGCACCACGCCGAGCTGTGGGTGCAGCGTGGTAAAAGGATAATCGGCGATCTTGGGTTTTGCGGCTGACACTGCCGCAAGCAGCGTGGATTTGCCGGCGTTGGGCAGCCCCACAAGTCCCGCATCGGCGATGAGCTTCAATCGCAACCAGATCCAGCGTTCTTCACCTTCCTGCCCTGGATTGGCGTGGCGCGGACTTCGGTTGGTGGCGGATTTGAAGTGGGCGTTGCCGAAGCCGCCATTGCCGCCCCTGGCGATTCGCACTTTCTGTCCAACCTTCGGCAGATCGGCGATCAGCGTCTCATTGTCGTCTTCATAAATTTGCGTGCCTGCGGGAACTTTCAGAACGATGTCTTTGGAATTAGCACCCGCGCGCATGCGGCCCATGCCGTGTCCGCCGGTTGCAGCTTTGAAGTGCTGCTGATAGCGATAATCGATCAGCGTGTTGAGGCCATCCAATGCCTCGACCCAAATGTCGCCGCCATTGCCGCCGTCGCCGCCATCGGGGCCGCCCATCTCGATAAATTTTTCCCGCCGGAATGAAACGGCACCCGCGCCGCCGTCGCCGGAGCGCACATAAATCTTTGCCTGGTCAAGAAATTTCATAAGCGGTGAATTGCTTCTCTAAATTATTTTTAGGAGAGTACATGGAACTTTTCGCATTGCAACATTCTCCCCTTATTGAGAACACATTTCGTCAGTTTATCGCGATTGTCACCTGTCCCAACGGCGGCTGGGGGGAAGAACGAGCCAATCAGGCCGAGCACCCCGCTGCAGGAAAGAAAAGGAATATCGATGAAGAAGAGACTTGTTGCAGGCCT
>JBGTJO010000226.1:0-7300 GCA_041745135.1 Aestuariivirga sp.
TATTCCGGTCGTGGCAGGCGGAAGTGTTGTTGCCATGTTGATCACCTCTGATGTTGTTGGATTGCGTCAGCGCAGGCCGAAAAACGAAAGGATGAACAACACGACGACGACCAGACCAACCAGATAAATGATCGAATTCATTAGGGCTCTCCTTTGTGTTGCGCGAGGACTGAGGCGGAGTCGAACGATTCCCCCTCAAATCAGGGGTGTAACGCCCTCCGTCACAATTGGTTCCGACTTCTATTAAAGTTTTTTAATGCGGGATGCTGGCTCGGGCAGAGCGAACGGAATCTACCCTCTTCAGAGTCTTATAATCTGGGCAATTTTTCCAATCCGGACTATCTTGGGCCAAGGGGTTAACAGGACCGTAAATGTTAAAATGGCTTTTGATATTGGCCGGACTGGTCCTTCTGGTGGGGTCCGCCTACGGCGTGCGGGAAAGCGGGGTCGACCTGGTCGAGCTTTCCGGCCTGCGGTCCACAGCCAGGCCCGAAGAGCAGCGCTTACCCGCTCAGGCGCAACGGGGTGATAGCCGTTCGCTTCCCGTGGAGGTAGCAGAGGCCACGGCCGCCCGGCTGAGCGACGATATCTCCGCGATCGGAACCCTGCTTGCCGATGAATCGGTGATGATCTCCGCTGAGACCAGCGGGCGGGTGGCCGAAATACTGTTCAAGGACGGCGACACGGTGGGCGCGGGAGCGCCGCTCTTCAAGCTTGATGCCGATCTCGCCAACGCCGCTCTTTCGGAAGCAAAGGCAAGATTTTCGCTCGCCGAAACGAACTTTGTCCGTAACGAAAAGCTGAGAAAGTCCGGCACCGTTGCGCAAGTCACCTATGACACATCGCTGACCGAGCTGGAGGTTGCCCGTGCTGCGATCACGTCCGCCGAAGTTCTCCTTAAGAAACTTACGGTCACTGCGCCTTTCTCCGGGACCGTGGGATTCCGCACCGTCTCGGTGGGCGCCTATGTCACCGCCGGCGCGACGCTTGTCCAACTCGACAAGGTCGACCGCCTGCAAGTGAGCTTTTCGGTACCGGAACTTGAGCAAGCGCGCATTGCGGTGGGCCAAGAGGTCGAAGTGAGCGCCGACGCGCTCCCCGGTGAAACCTTCACGGCAACGATTTCGGCCATCGCCCCCTCGATCGATGTCAACGGCAGGGCTTTGCTGATCCGCGCCGATTTGGAGAACACGGCCCTGACTCTCCGGCCTGGTCTGCTCGTCCGTATCACCGTGAAAGGGCCGCCGCGCCAGGCCGTGCTGGTGCCCGAATCCGCGATCGTCCAGCGCGGCGAAAGCGCCTTCGTCTATCTGGCGAAGGATAAGATCGCGGAAGAGGCGGCCGTGCGGCTGGGCAAGCGCATTCCCGGTTCGATTGAGATTGTCGAAGGGCTATCCGCCGGCGCCCAGGTGATCGTCGCAGGCAATACGCGCCTCAGCAACGGCGCCGCGATCGAGGTCGTCCCCACGCAACCAGCGGTGGACTGACGAGCGGCATGAATTTCACCGAGATATTTATCCGCCGTCCTGTGTTCGCCACGGTTCTGAGTCTCGTCCTGCTGCTCGCGGGGCTGATGTCCTTCAGCCGGCTGACGATCCGCGAATACCCCAATATCGACGAGCCGCAGGTCTCCGTCTCGACCAACTACAGCGGCGCGTCAGCGGAGATCATCGAAAGCCAGGTGACGCAGGTGCTCGAAGGCTCGCTTGCCGGCATCGAGGGCATCGACATCATCGAATCGACCTCGCGCGCCGAGTCGAGCCGCATCACCATCCGTTTCCGCATCGGCGTCAATGTCGATTCAGCCACCAGCGACGTGCGCGACCGGGTGAGCCGCGTGCGGCGAGCCCTTCCCGATGAAATCGACGAGCCGGTGATCTCGAAGGTCGAGGCCGATGCGCAGCCGATCATGTACCTTGTTGTGGGCTCGACATCGATGAACGCGCTCGAACTCACCGATTACATCGACCGCTTCATAGTCAACCGCTTCAAGAACCTCGATGGCGTGGCCGACGTGACCGTGAACGGCGAGCGCCGCTATGCCATGCGGATCTGGATCGATCCCGCGCGCCTCGCGGGCTATGGCATCACCGTGCAGGATGTGGAAAACGCCATCCGCACGCAGAACGCCGAAATCCCGGCGGGCCGCATCGAGAGCACCGAGCGTGAGTTCACCGTTCTGTCGCGCACCGCCCTTGGCACTGCGGAAGAATTCTCTCGCGTAGTCCTCAAATCCGCCGGCGGATTGCAGGTTGAACTTGGCGATGTGGCGCGGGTAGAGCTTGCCACCGCCGATGTCAGGCGCGAAAGCCGCTATGGCGGGGAGACGGCGCTGTCCATCGGCATCGTCAAGCAAGCCGTCGCCAATCCACTCGATGTCGCGGGCGCTGTCCGCGACATCCTTCCGCGCCTCAACCAGGAGCTCCCGGACGGGACTTCAGTGGCGGTTGCATTCGATTCCACGATTTTTATTGAGCGCTCCATTGAAAATGTGTTCATCACCATCATCGAGGCAACCATCCTCGTGCTGCTTATCATTTTGCTTTTCCTGCATTCAGTGCGCGCCGCGTTCATTCCGCTCGTGACTATTCCAGTGTCCCTCGTCGCCACTTTCGCCATCATGTATGCGACAGGCCTCACCGTGAACACGCTGACGTTGCTCGCTATGGTGCTGGCCATCGGTCTCGTCGTGGATGACGCCATCGTCATGCTGGAGAATATCTACCGCCATATCGAGAATGGCATGAAGCCCGTGGCGGCGGCTATCACGGGTGCCCGCGAGATGGGTTTCGCCGTGGTGGCGATGACGCTGACGCTGGCCGCCGTTTTCGCGCCCATCGCCTTCACGCCGGGCCGCACAGGGCGCTTGTTTCTTGAATTTGCCATTACTCTCGCAGGCGCGGTCATCGTCTCAGGCTTCGTAGCACTCACGCTGACGCCGATGATGTGTTCAAGGCTCCTCAAGCATTCGGAAAAGCGCAATATTTTTACGCGAACTGTCGAGGGAACGCTGGACCGGCTTGAGCGCGGCTACAAGGCAGGGCTGCGCCTGACGCTGGCAGGACGCTGGATCGTCATTCTGGCGGCACTTCTCGTGGGCGGCGCCGGCGGCTTGTTGTTCACGCAGATGAAATCGGAACTCTCGCCCCTGGAGGATCGGGGTTCGATCCGCGTTTCCGGAAGTGCACCCGAAGGGGCGAGCTTCAACTACACCAAGCGCTACGCCGCGCAGGTCGAAGAGCTGCTCGCCTCTGTTCCCGAGTTGCAGTCTTACCTCCTCATCGTGGGCTCGGGCGAAGTAACGCAGTTCAACGCCTATGTCCGCCTCAAGGACTGGGATGACCGCGAGGTGAAGCAGCAGCAGATCACCCAGAACATTCTGCCGAAGCTCCGCAAGATCGCGGGCGTGCAGGCCTCCGCATCCAACCCTGCTTCGCTCGGCGTGCGCGGTTTCGGCAAACCCTTCCAGTTCGTTATCCAATCCTCGGCGTCCTATGTTGAGTTGAACGATCTCGCCAACGCGCTGGTCAAACGCCTCGAAGACAACCCGGGCCTCGATGACATCGACACCGACATGCGCCTCAACAAGCCCGAGGTCGATGTCGACATCGACCGCGCCCGCGTCGCCGACCTTGGCCTTGATATTTCAGTCATCGGCCGCACGCTTGAAACCCTGCTTGGCGGACGCGATGTTTCAACCTTCCAGATCGGTTCGGAGCAATACGACGTGACCGTGGCCCTGCCGCCGGAAGAGCGCGCTTCACCCGAAACGCTCTCGCGCATTTTCGTGAGAAATACCGATGGCCAGATGGTTCAGCTGTCGAACGTCGTCAAAGTCCGGGAAAGCGTGGCGCCCCGCGACTTGCGCCGCTTCAATCAGCTCCGCGCTATAACTATCGAAGCCAATCTTTCGCCTGGCTACACGCTCGGCGAAGCCA
Organism: Aestuariivirga sp.; assembly: GCA_041745135.1. Taxonomy (GTDB): domain Bacteria; phylum Pseudomonadota; class Alphaproteobacteria; order Rhizobiales; family Aestuariivirgaceae; genus Aestuariivirga. The sequence continues at coordinate 3,939 of JBGTJO010000226.1, forward strand.
TCGCCGCAGTCGAAGAGGCGGCCCGCGAAGTTCTTCCCGAAGGCACCATCACCGACCTCACCGGCCAAACACGCGAGTTCCGCGATGCCAGTTCCAACCTGGCCTTCGTGTTCATCCTGGCGCTCGCCTTCATCTATCTCGTGTTGTCCGCCCAGTTCGAAAGCTTCCGCGATCCGCTGATGATCATGTTCTCCGTGCCGCTGTCGATGACGGGCGCATTGGGCGCTCTCTGGCTCACGGGCGGCACGCTCAATGTCTATTCGCAGATCGGACTCGTGACCCTGATCGGGCTCATCACCAAGCATGGCATCCTTATCGTCGACTTCACCAACAAGCTACAGGCTGCGGGACACCCCCGCGGCGAGGCGATCATCGAGGCGGCAGCCCTTCGCCTGCGTCCCATTCTGATGACGACAGCCGCCATGATCCTGGGCGCCATCCCCCTGGCCCTGGCGACGGGTGCCGGCGCGGAAAGCCGGCAACAGATCGGCTGGGTGATCGTCGGCGGCATGGGCCTTGGCACCCTGCTCACACTTTTCGTGGTGCCCTGCATCTACTCCATCATGGGCCATGCGCCTGCGCGGCGGCAAGCTAGCACAACGGATGGCGCCGCGCCTGTAGCCGCCGAATGATTGACTGGAAAGCGCAGCGCTCTTGCGGAACTAGCCAGCGCACCGATCAGTTCAGATTTACCTTGGGAATGGCCCCTTGAAACAACTGGTTCATGGAAGGAACTTCGTATATTTCGGCCATGCTTTCTCTATTCTTCTGGTATAAAATCATTACTTTATCATTTGCGATCTGCTTCAAAGCATACAGCCGATCAATTTTATCAATCAGCTTCTTGTAATTGGAGCCATCTACCAGACTGCTTGCAACGGCGATCTCATCTTTTTCAGATAGGCGATTGTCACCATCCGTGTCGTTTTCCACAACGGCATACATAATGCCGGTTGTTCGATTACCGCCCTCATTGGAAAACTCCCCCGAATCTCTGACTTTTTCGAAAAGGACGATGTCGGAAACGAATAGCTGATCAGTCGTGCCGGTCAGCCATTTGCTTCCACCGGTGCCGTTATTCAAAAAAAGATAATTGACTTCATTGCCACCGCTGCTCTTGGAATAATAAGACATATCGTAGGATTGATCGCGGTAAAGCGGCACCCTGACATAGTCGGTTCCATCTATTGTCTGAGGGTAACCAAGCACAAAGTCGTTTTTTACGTTTGATTGCTCCCCGACATTTACGACGTCGGTTATTCGGCGGCCCCGGTTTGGTCCCAAAAAATTTTTGCTCCAACAAAGCCGCCGATCAACAAACAGAGAATCGCAGCTCCCGCTATGACGAGGGCGTTCAGCCGCCACACATACCTAAAGAATCTACTATTTTCGTTTACTTCCATGATCTTCCCTCCGGACAAGGCAGAGTTCAACTAACCATGACTTGAGAGCTGGCGGAGAGGGAGGGATTCGAACCCCCGGTACGGTTGCCCGTACTCCGCATTTCGAGTGCGGCGCGATCGACCACTCTGCCACCTCTCCGCATGCGAGATCATGGACCGCGAACCCGTTCAGATAGCGAGACGGAGACCCTGTGCCAACCCCCTTGTATTGACAGAAAGGCGCCACCTGCTAGGAAGGGCCATGGTCATTTCTTTAGCCATTGCTGATCCGGCCTGCGCCGTAAACGCGGGTCGCACCGGCCTGGCTGCTTCGGCCAAACTCACCAACACGACGAAAACGGCGTAAGCCTTCTCCCTGTTTGCTCGCATCCGGGGGAGGGCGCAGGCACCAACATGCCCGTGAGCACGGGCCGATTTAAGGAGTCTTTAACCATGGGCTACAAAGTTGCAGTGCTCGGCGCCACCGGTAATGTGGGGCGCGAGATGCTGAACATCCTGGCCGAGCGCGAATTCCCGGCAGATGAGGTTTTTGCCATCGCCTCCAGGCGCTCCATGGGCGTTGAGGTTTCCTATGGCGAGCGCACCCTGAAATGCCTGGATCTTGAAAGGTTCGACTTCGCGCAAGCTGATTTCTGCCTGATGTCGGCGGGCTCCGCCGTCGCCAAGGAGTGGGCTCCGAAAATCGGCGCCACGGGTTGCATCGTCATCGATAATTCTTCCTGCTGGCGCTACGACCAGGAGGTGCCGCTCATCGTTCCCGAGGTCAACGCGCAGGCGCTTGAAGAGTACATGCGGCGCAAGACGAGGCGCAACATCATCGCCAATCCCAACTGCTCGACGGCCCAGCTCGTCGTGGTGCTGAAGCCCCTGCACGATGTGGCGAAGATCAAGCGCGTCGTAGTCGCCACCTATCAATCGGTATCGGGTGCCGGCAAGGAGGGCCTCGACGAATTGTGGAACCAGACCAAGGGCATCTTCGTGACCGATTCCCCCACGCCCAAGAAATTCACCAAGCAGATAGCCTTCAACTGCATCCCGCATGTCGACGTGTTCATGGACTCGGGCGAGACGCGTGAAGAGTGGAAGATGAACGTTGAGACCCGGAAGATTCTCGATCCCAAGATCAAGCTCACCGCGACCTGCGTGCGCGTGCCGGTTTTCGTCGGCCATTCGGAAGCCGTCAATATCGAGTTCGAAAAAGAGATCAGCGCCGAGGAGGTCCGCGAAATCCTGCGCGAGGCGCCGGGCTGCATGGTCGTCGACAAGCGCGAGGATGGCGGCTACGTGACGCCCATTGAATGCGTCGGCGACTTCGCCACCTTCATTTCCCGCATCCGAGAGGATGCGACCATTGAGAATGGCATCAACCTGTGGATTGTTTCCGACAATCTGCGCAAAGGCGCGGCACTCAACACGATCCAGATCGCCGAAAGCCTGATCAACCGTGGACTCCTGAAAAAGGCGGCCTGATCAGGTGGCCGACACTTCACGCCACTGGGCGCAGCCAAGGACGGGGCCGGCCTTGCCCCGCTGCAACAGCGCCACGCAGCCTTTGCTATCGGGCCGGAGTACGCCGTCCTTCGGCGAGGTCAGTGTCTTGGCCTCGCCGCTCCACATGCCCGCAGGCACAAGTCCGCGGACGATATTGTGGTAGGAGATTTCTTCTCCGGCATTTTCACCCCGTAGAATCTTTACCGGAACCTCCGGTGCGATCGGCAAAAGCCAAACCGTCGCTTCGCCGGTGAACGTGGCGCTTCCGATCTCGACGATCAATTCTCTGCCCTTGCCGGTCAGCTTCAACGGCACGGCCACCGGCACAGCCTCCGCCTTGCGGATGGCCGCCAGCACGGGGCCGCGATTGCTGCCGACAAAATGATTGCCGCCTTCAACGATCATCTGCGGCGTGTAGACATCCATGTCCCGCCTGGCCCGCGCATAGTCATACTGGCGCTGCGAGAA
>JBGTJO010000227.1:0-13663 GCA_041745135.1 Aestuariivirga sp.
CCGGTGCCGCCGAATTTCCGCGTCGTCGAATGGTCCGCCTGGGAGAAAGCCTCGAACAATTGATCAAGCTTGTTCCGCGGAATGCCGATGCCGCTGTCGGTCACGGTGAAGGAGAGCCGCCCGCCCTCATATTGCAGCGTAATCAGCACCTGGCCCTTTTCGGTGAATTTGAGCGCGTTATTCACGAGGTTGGACAGGATCTGGTTGAGCCTCACGGGATCGCCGCTGATCAGGCGCGGAACATTGGGGGCGACCCGGACCGCGAGATCGAGGCCCTTGGAAGAAGCGCGCTCCCAGAACAGGCTCGTCACATCGCCGGCAATGCCCGCTGGATCGACCGCAATCGCTTCAAGCTCCATCTTCCCCGCCTCGATCTTCGAGAGATCGAGGATGTCGTTGATGATGGTGAGCAGGCTTTGTCCGGATTTGACGATCACCTCGGCGTAACGCTGGTGGCGCTGCTCAAGCTCGGCCGCCGCCAGCAGCTCCGCCATCACCATCAACCCGTTCAACGGTGTCCGTATCTCGTGGCTCATGGTGGCCAGGAAGCCCGATTTCGCCTGGTTTGCGGCATCGGCCGCATCCTTGGCCACCCGCAATTCACGGGTGCGCTCGGATACGGTTGATTCCAGCGTCTGGCGATGGCGCTCGAGCGAACGGTCGCGGTTGTTGATCTCGGCGATCATGCCGTTGAAGGTCTCGACCAGAACGCCCGTCTCGTCATCGGAGATGGCTTCGGCCTGGGCGGAATAATCCTTGGTGTCGCGCACCCGCCGCATGGTCTCGGTCAAAGTCAGGATGGGCGCCGTGATGCGCCGTTGCAGCCGCCTTGCCACCATCACGCCGGCGATGCCGGAGAGGCAGGCAACGGCAAGCGTCGAGAGGAGAGCGAGAAGCAGTTCTCGGCGCAGCCCGCCGATATCGGCAACGACAGTGAGGCGGCCCACGGGCTCGCCTGCCTTGATGATGTCGACGGCAATGGGAAAGGCGGCGGTGCGCAAAATCTCAAGCACGCCGCCGCTCTTGAGCATCGTGCCGTCGATGATGACCGTGCTGCCGAGGGAGGCGATCTGCTTGCCTTTCTCGTCGGTGACAACGGCATAGGAAATATCGGGAACGCGGCTGATTGAGCGCAGCACCTTAAAGGCCTCCTGGCGGTCGCCCGTCGCCGCGTGATCGGCAATCGCCGAGGCGAAGACATAGGCCGTTGCCTCAAGCTGGTTCCGCCGCGCTTCGATGCTGCTTTTCGCCTGGATGAAGAAGAACACGCTGGTCGCCAGAAACACCGACAACAGCACGGCAAGCGCCACGAGAACGGTAATCCTGCGGCCAATACTGTTCCGGACACGGACGGTCTGCGAAGGCCGCTCGCTTTCTTGCTGAACCATGCAGAGGGGCTTAACCAGCACTTGTTAAAATTCGGCTGAAGAACCACCCATTACCGCCCCGTTAACCACAAGCGCCGATAGTGCGCCCATGACGGCACAGCCAAACCCGGGACCTACGGCCCAGCCGGCGCGCAAGCGCGCGCTGGTCGTCGATGACGATCCCATCCTGAGAGAGGTGATGGGCGAGCAACTCAAGGCCGTGGGCTTCGATGTGGCGCACGCCGAAAACGGCGAAACCGGCCGCGAGCTCACGTCGCGCGAAGATTTCGATCTCGCGGTCGTCGACATCAGCATGCCCAAACTCAACGGCTTCGAGCTGCTGCGCCACATCCGCCAGCATCCCCGCTCCGTCGACCTGCCGGTGATCGTGGCAACCGGCAACAACGACCGGAGTTCGGTCGAAAAGGCCTATGAGCTCGGCGCCTCATCCTTCGTAACCAAGCCCATGAACTGGCCGCAATTCGCCCATCACGCGCTCTTCGTGATGCGCAATGGCGAAATCGAGCGGGCACTTCGGCAAGCCCAGATCGAGGCCGTGACGGCGAGCAAGATGAAGAACGGCCTGTTCCATGTGCTGAGCCATGAACTCAAGACGCCGCTCACCGCACTCATCGGCCTCACCGAGGTGCTCAGCGAGGCGTTGCGGCAGAAGGTCGATCCAGCCCAGGCCGAACAGCTCCAGCATGTCGTGGGCGCGGCACAACGGCTGAACGCCATCATCAGCGATATCCTGATCCTGTCGAAAGCGCTGTCGGGTCCTTCGCGGCAGCAGATCGTCTCATGTCCGGTGCGCGATTTGATCGACGACAGTCTAGTCGGCTTGAAGGCCAAGGCCCGGGAACGGAACATCAATATCGTCACGCGCCAACCGGACGAAAATCTCCATGCCGCTGGCGACCAGCGATTGCTGCGCCAGGCCCTGCAGAAGCTCATCGACAACGCCATCAAATTCTCGCCCGCCGGCGGCACTGTGGAAATCCGCGCCCACGGCAAGGAGGATGGCTCGACCATCATTTCCGTGCGCGATCACGGGCCTGGCCTGAGTGCCGCGAAATTGCGCGATTGCCTGCAGCCCTTCGTCCAGGATGATATGAGCTATGGCCGCCCCGTGGAGGGTCTGGGGCTCGGCCTCCCCATCGCCAAGTCCATAGCCGAAGCCCATGGCGGCGAACTGCTGTTCCAGAGTTCTCCCGGACAGGGCATGCTGGTGGCGATCTGGCTGCCGTTCCGGCCGCAGCCGGGGCAGGCGGCGATCCCGCGCCAGATCGCTCAAATTTGATTGAATTTTTTAGCAAAGCCTTCCCTCATTCGAAGGTACCGTTCCGGCAGGAAACCCGTGAATGAGCAGCGAAACAAAGCTATTGCCACGGTTTACGCAGGCGCTCCGCCGTCTGGCGCATGATCGCCGCGGCGGCATCGCCGTTTCCTTTGCGATAGCACTTCCCGCCATCTTGGCCGCACTGGGGATTGCGACCGATTTTGCCCTGATGACCAAGGTCAGGGCCAATCTTCAATCCGCCGCCGATGCCGCCGCCATCGCTGGCGCCCGGGAAATTCCGCTGGCCGGCACCAATACGCACCAGGTGACCAGCGCTGCCCAATCCTTCGCAGCCTATGCGCTCACCGGAGAATCGGTCGCGACGAAGGAAACGCTGGCTGGCTCAAACTTTTCCGTCAATGCGGCAGTGGTCGGCAAGTTTTCCGCCGTCAAGGTCGACATCAGCGAAAACTGGACGCCTTTTTTTGCTCATGTCCTCATGGCCGGAGTGACGCCCATCACCGTCACCGCGACGGCCAGCTTCGAAGGCAGCAACAACATCTGCGTGCTGGGTCTTGAGGATAAAGACCGGTCCGTTTATCTCGACTCGAATGCCCGCCTCACCGGCAACGACTGCGGCGTGTTTTCCAATTCCACGGACAGCAAGGGCCTCGAGGTCAAGGATGGCGCGGCTTTGCGGGCATCGATTGTCTGTTCGGCGGGCGGCACCTCCATCAGCAAGTCGGCCACGGTCCAGCCCCATGCCATTACCGATTGCCCGAAGGTCGCCGATCCACTGGCGGGCCGTCCCGCTCCCTCGGTCGGCTCCTGCGATCACACCAATTTCGTCTTCGCCAAAAATAAATCGGTCACTCTCAATCCCGGCGTCTATTGCGGCGGCCTGAAGCTCGACGCCGCCGCGAATGTCACGCTCAAGCCGGGAATCTACATCATCAAGGATGGCGAGTTCAGGATAACCGGGGAGGCAACGGTTGCGGGCGAAGGCGTTGGCTTCTACCTGACCGGCAAGGATCCCAAGGAAATCAAGTTCGACCAGAAAACCCATATTTCCCTGGCTGCCCCCACCAGCGGCCCCATGGCCGGCCTGTTGCTCTTCGAGGACCGCAATCTGCCAAAGCAGCTCAAGCACCAGATTTCCAGTGACGATGCGCGCAACCTGGTCGGCACGATATATCTCCCGGTGGGAGGCCTCATCATCGATGCCAAGAAGGCCGTTGCCGATCAGTCGGCCTACACCGCCATCATCGCCCAGACCATCGAGCTCAACTACGGCCCCGAACTCGTGCTCAATTCCGACTACGAAAACACCGACGTTCCCGTGCCCGCCGGCATCACCGGCTCCAGCCAGATCGTCCTGATAAATTAGTTCCAAAGATCCGTCATCCCGGCGAAAGCCGGGACCCATATTTCCGCGTGAAGACTCTGGGGAATCCGTACCTTGTTGAGCGTGGGTCCCGGCTTTCGCCGGGATGACGAACTAGTATGAGACAGCTTGACGGAACTGCTCCCCACTGCAACTCTCCCGCGGGGAGAGCACCATGAAAATCGTCTACAGCGACCGCCATCGCCTGCATTTCCCCAAAGGCGAGCTCTTCGGCGGACAATTCGTCACGCCCTTCGAACGCCCCTCACGCATGGAGCATATCCTCCGTGAACTGAAGAAGCGGAAGATGACGGATCTGGTCGAACCGGCGGCTCTCGAAATGAAGACCGTCCGCAAAGTCCACGACAGGGGTTATCTCCAGTTCCTCGAAACCGCCTGGGAGGAATGGCTGGCGGCCGGTTATCTCGGAGAAATCGTGCCCACCGGTTTTCCCAACCGCGGGCTTCGCCAGCGTTGCCCCCGGCATATCGACGGCAAGGTCGGCTATTACACCCATTCAGTCGAGACATGCATCACAGCGGGCAGCGGGGAAGCCGCAAAAGCCTCCGCCGCCGTCGCCTTAACCGGCCAGAAGATCGTCGCAAGCGGCGCCCCATCGGCCTTCGCGCTCTGCCGGCCGCCCGGCCATCACGCCCATGACGATCTCTACGGCGGCTTCTGCTTCCTCAACAATGCGGCCATCGCCACGCAAGGTTTTCGCGACGATGGCGCAAGGCGCGTCGCCATCCTCGATGTCGATTTCCACCACGGCAACGGCACCCAGGATATTTTCTACGCACGCAAGGATGTGCTGTTCTGCTCGCTTCATGGCCAGCCCGAGGATGCCTATCCCTATTTCCTCGGCTACAAGGATGAAAAGGGCCAGGGGCAAGGCGATGGCTATAATTTCAATTTCCCCATGCCGCCGGGCACCGGTTACGACGTCTGGAGCAAGGCACTCGACGCCGCCTGCCGCAGAATCAAAAGCTACGCCCCGGATGCGCTCGTCATCTCGCTTGGCGTCGACACCTTCAAGGATGATCCCATCAGTTTCTTTAAATTGACCTCTGATGACTTCACAAGCTGTGGTGCCCGCATCGCCAAGCTGAAACTGCCCACGCTCTTCGTCATGGAGGGCGGCTATGCGATCGACGCCATCGGCGTCAACACCGTGAACACCCTTGACGGTTTTCTCGATGGCTAGGCTGTCGGGCAAGACGGTAATCATAACCTCGGCCGCCCAGGGCATCGGGCGGGCCAGCGCCGTTGCGATGGCGCGGGAAGGCGCCCGGGTGTGGGCCACGGACATCCGCGAGGATTTGCTTGCGACATTGGAAAAGGAGCAGAGCGGCATTCAAACTTTCAGGCTCGACGTTTTGAAGCAGGATCAGGTGGACGCCGCGGCGAAGCGGGTCGGAACGCCGGATATCCTGTTCAATTGCTCGGGCTATGTGCACGCCGGTACCATCATGGAGACTGACGAGAAGGCCTGGGACTTCTCCTTCGACCTCAACGTCAAGGCCCATTACCGCATGATGAAGGCCTTCATGCCGGGCTGGCTCACGCAAGGCAAAGGCACCATCATCAACATGGCCTCCGCCGCCTCCTCGATCAAAGGCGTTGCCAACCGCTTCGTCTACAGCGCCACCAAGGCCGCCATCATCGGCATGACCAAGGCGCTCGCCGCCGACTTCACGGCCAAGGGCATTAGGGTCAACGCCATCTGCCCCGGCACGGTGGAGAGTCCCTCGCTGTTCGAACGCATGAAGGCCCAGGGCGATTTCGAAGCGGCGAAGGCTGCCTTCATCGCCCGCCAGCCCATGGGCCGCATGGCGCAAGCTTCCGAGATCGCCAATCTGGTGGTCTATCTCGCCAGCGATGAATCGGCCTTCGTCACCGGACAGACCTTCGTGATCGACGGCGGCTGGTCGGTCTAAAGCACGATGGGTTTAGACGCGCTCATCAATTCTCCCTCCCCCTTGTGGGGAGGGAGAGTATGAAAGAAATGGCATTTTGCTAACCCCCCCATTGGCAAAGCCCTGCGGCTGCGCTTAGGATCACAAGTTCCTGGGGAGGGCAATCTTGGCAGCAGGCCGATCGGCCATCGAGGCGAAGGGCGTCACCAAACTGTTTCAGGGGGCGGGGCAGGATAGCGTCACAGCGCTCGACAATGTGTCCGTCAGCATCCGCGAAAACGAGTTTTTCACCCTGCTCGGCCCCTCGGGCTGCGGCAAGACGACACTTCTCCGCCTGATCGCCGGCTTCGATTTTCCAACCGATGGCGAGATCCTGCTCTATGGCGAGGACATAGCTCCCCTCCCGCCCTTCAAGCGTCCGGTCAACACGGTGTTTCAGAATTACGCGCTGTTCCCGCACATGACGGTGGCGCAGAATATCGGCTTCGGGCTTGAAATGCTGGGGAAGTCCCGAAAAGAGATCGAAGCGCGCACCGCTAAGATGCTGCGCCTGGTGCGCATGGAAGAGCTCAAGAACCGCAAGACCAGCCAGATTTCCGGCGGCCAGCAACAGCGCGTAGCGCTCGCCCGGGCGCTCGCGCCGCAGCCGAAAGTACTGCTCCTCGACGAGCCCTTGTCAGCACTCGATTACAAACTCCGCAAGGACATGCAGATCGAGCTGAAGCGCCTCCAGCTCGAAACCGGCATCACCTTCATCTTTGTCACCCACGATCAGGAAGAAGCACTCACCATGTCGGACCGGCTCGCCGTCATGTCGCGTGGCAAGATCCTGCAGGTGGGATCGCCGCACGAAATCTACGACCGGCCAGCCGAGCGTTTCGTCGCCAATTTCATCGGGGAAACGAATTTCCTCGAAGGCGAGATGGTTCAGGCCAAGGCGGGCGAGGCCAAGGTAAAACTAGCACTGGGACCGACTGTCGCAACCGGCGTTCCGGACGGCGCTTTGCCGGAAGGCCGCGTCACCGTGGTGGTCCGGCCCGAACACGCGAATCTGGTGAAGGCGACGGCCAAGGCCACGCTTGCAGGCGTTCTGGAAACCGTCGTCTATTTCGGCACCGATACGCATTATCATGTTAGGCTGAAGAACGGTTCCGAATTTATCGTGCGCCAGCAAAACAGCCATGGCGGCAACGATTGCTTCGTGGCAGGCAGCAAGGTTGGGGTGACATTCGATGATGGCGCGGCGCGGGTTTTAAAGGATTGAGCATGGCAAACGCCGAGGAAATTGGCGAAGCAGCGGTGCGAAAGGATATAAGAAATCGCTGGCTGCTGTCAGCACCCGCTCTCACCATCATCTTCTTCGCCGCCATCGGCCCGCTGTTCATCATGCTTCTCTACTCATTCCTGGTGAAGGGCGACTATGGCGATGTGAAGTTCTGGCAGTTCTCGCTCGACGGCTGGTTCAAGGTGATCCTCGAGCGCGATATTTTCGATGACACGGTGACGGTGGCGGATGCTCACCTCACGGTATTCTGGCGCTCGATCAAATTGTCACTCGCCACGACGGCGCTGTGCCTGATCTTCGGTTTTCCAACCGCCTATTTCATCGCCACCCGTTCCGAAAGCTGGCGCGACGTCTGGCTGTTCCTGGTCACTATCCCGTTCTGGACCAACCTGCTGATCCGCACCTTCGCGGTGCAGGAGCTCATCCGCAACGAAGGCATCATCAATTCGTTCCTGCGCGGGGTGGGACTGATCGATGCGCCGATCCAGATGATGTTCACCGATTTCGCCATCATGGTGGGCATGGTTTATGTCTTTTTGCCGCTTATGGTGCTGCCGCTCTATGCCTCGATGGAGAAACTCGATTTCCGCCTGATCGAAGCGGGCTATGACCTCTACGCCGGCCGCTTGCAGGTGCTCCGCCGCATCATCATTCCCTTGGTCAAGCCCGGCATCATCGCGGGATCCATCCTGGTATTCATCCCGGCGCTTGGCGCCTATGTCACGCCGCGGCTGCTGGGCGGCGGCAAAAGCCTGATGCTCGGAAATCTCATCGACCTGCAGTTCGGCCAGGGCCGCGATTGGCCATTGGGGTCTGCGCTGTCGATCACCTTGATGGCCATCGTCATGGTGGCGCTGCTGGTTTATGTGCGCAATGCCGCGGCTTCGGGAGGGCGACATAGCTAGGGGATTTGCCATCAAGCGTCTGCCGGGTTTCACCACAGTGGCGATTGCCTGTTTCTTCGTGCTCTATCTGCCGATCGTGACGCTGGTGGTTTACGCGTTCAATGCGGGAAGCTCGATTGCCATCTGGGAAGGGTTCTCCTTGCGTTGGTTCGTGGCGGCCTGGAACAACGAGCAGGTAATCGAAACCTCGCTCCGGTCTCTCAACATCGCCGTGATCGCCGCCTCGATTGCCACGGTTGCGGCAACCATGGCGGCGCTCGCCACCACGCGCACCGATCACTATCGAGGGCTTACCTTCAAATACGCCTTCATCAACCAGCCGCTCATGGTGCCGGAAATCGTGACGGCGGTGGCATTGCTCATCTTCTTTTCGCGCATCAAGATATGGACGGGATATTCGGGACTTGGCTATCTGATCGCGGCGCACACGGCCTTTTGCATACCCTTCGCCTATCTGCCGATCCGCGCGCGTCTGGAAAGCATGGATTTGACGCTGGAAACTGCCGCCGCCGATCTTTACGCCACGCCATGGCAGGCCTTCAAACGGGTGACTTTCCCGCTGCTGTGGCCCGGCGTCCTGTCGGGTTTCATGCTGGCTTTCGTGATTTCGCTCGACGACGTGGTCATCACCGAGTTTGTCAAATCCGGCGGGCAGGATACGCTCCCAACTTACATGCTGGGCCAATACCGCCGCGTGGTGACGCCGGAAATCAATGCCATCTCGACGGTATTTCTGATACTTTCCGTGATGATTGTGACAGTGTTCTTTTTCATCAGCCGGAAGAAACATTGACGACAGGAGGACCTACATGCGGTGGAAGTTGATGACGGCGGCGCTCGCGGCCGTAGTGCTTGCCTCAACCGGCTTTGCCAATGCGGCGGGCGAACTGCAGATTTTCAACTGGGGCGACTACACCAGCCCCGAGATGATCAAGAAGTTCGAGGAAAAATACGACGTCAAGGTGACGATCACCGATTACGACTCGAACGACACGGCACTCGCCAAGGTCAGGACGGGGGGCCACGGCTTCGATATGGCGGTGCCATCGGCCGGCTACATGCCGATCTGGATCAAGGAAGGCCTGCTGCTTGAAACGCGTCCCAACCAGATGGAGAATTTCAAGCACATGGATACCCGCTGGGTCGATGTGCCCTTCGATCCGGGCCGGCGCTATTCGGTGCCCTGGCTGTGGGGTGTCACCGGCGTCCTCGTCAACACCAAAATCTACAAGGGCGATCCCAACACGTCGGCTATTTTCCTCGACCCGCCGGCCGAGTTGAAAGGCAAGGTCAATGTCGTGCCGGAGATGGCGGACGTCATGCATCTTGCCGTCAAATATGTGGGCGGCGAGCCCTGCACCGGCGACAAGGAAATCCTGAAGAAGGCCCGCGACAAGCTGGAAACCGCCAAGCGCGACTGGATTTCCATGGATTACGCCAACCCTGAGAAATACGCCAAGGAAGATATCGCCGCCGGCGTCAACTGGAACGGCTGGTCCTTCCGCGCGCGCCTACAAAACGACGATCTCGTCTTCGGCTACCCCAAAGAAGGCTTCCCGCTCTTCATGGACAGCCTCGTGGTTTTGAAAGACGCCAAGAATGCCGAGAACGCCAAGCTGTTCCAGAACTTCATGATGGAGCCTGAGAACGCCGCCATGCTCTCCGCCTTCACGCGCTATAATAATGGCATCAAAGGCTCCGAGGCCTTCATGCCCGAGGATATGAAGTCGGCGCCGGAAGTGAACATTCCCGAAGCTTCGATGGCGCTCGGAGCATTCACGCCCACCTGCCCGCCGGAGGTGCAGGAACTCTATGTGAAAATCTGGACGGATCTTCTGAAGTAAAGGAAAAAACCCACGACGCGAGGCCCAGTAATGGGCCTCGTTCCATACTGATCGCGATATTTTGCTCAATTACATGTGGGCCGCTTTTCCTTCGCCGTGTACCATCCACCCACGGCTTTTTCATAGGCGAGTCCGGCCCGGAAAACACGCGCGTCGTCCCAGGTGCGGCCGACAATCTGGATGCCGGTCGGCACGCCGTTCGACGCAAAGCCCGAAGGCAGGGCGAGCACCGGGCAATTGTGCAACATGTTGAACGGGTGGGTCATCACCCAGCCATATTCGGGATCGGCTTTCTTGCCATTTATCGTGAAGCTTTGGTCCCAGGGATCATGGTCGGCTTTCACGGCCGGGTAATTATTGGTCGGGCAGATGAACGCATCATGGGCTGCAAGCACCGGCCCTAGCGTGCGGTACATTTCATTGGCGCGAGCCCAAGGCTTGTGCACGTCGTCGATATGCGTGCCCTTCACGACGGCATCGGCCATTTTTAGCGCATAATCGGTCATCACGCCGGCGTGGCTTTCCCGGTGCCACACCGTCTGGCGGCAGAATTCCATGGAGTTGAACCAGTGGAGGCTGTCCAGATCGACGTCCTCGGTCCAGCCGAGTTTCACTTCGTCAATCTTCGCTCCCAATCCTCTAAAGATCTCGAGAGCCGCGAGCGTATTCTGCCGCACCTCGGGGTCGACCTCGACATAGCCCAAGTCTATGGAATAGGCGATCTTCATGCCCTTTATACTCACTGCCTTCGCGGGAAGGGTAACCGTATCGCGAAGTGAATCATGGTCGAGCGGGTGCGGTCCCGAAGTCACGGACTGCATCAGAGCGGCGTCGGCAATTGACCGCGTCATGGGGCCGCAATGGTTGAAGCGGTCGTAGTTCCCGGGCGGTCCATCGGGATTGCGGCCATGCGGCGGCTTGAAGCCGACGATGCCACAGGCCGCAGCCGGAATGCGGATCGAGCCGCCAATGTCGGTGCCCGTGGCAAGTGTGGTGAGGCCCGCCGCCAAAGCCGCGCCGGAACCGCCGGATGAACCGCCCGGCGTATGATCCAGGTTCCATGGATTGCGCGTAACGCCCCAGATGCGCGAATGGGTGACACCCGACAGGCAAAACTCCGGCGTGGTGGTGCGCGCGAAAATGATGGCGCCTGCTTGCTGCAAGCGCTCGATCATCGGGTCGGAACGGTCGTCGCGCGCGTCCTTGAAGATCAGAGAACCGTTCGTAGTCCTTTTTCCCGCAACGCGTTGGGCGTCCTTTACGGCCAGGGGGATGCCTTCGAGAGCCACACTTTCCGCCCCTCGCTTCATGTAGCCCTGCTCGGAAAGGGTTGCCTGCGCCAGGGCCTCGTCGAAATAGCGGTCCGCGAAGCAGTTGATCGCGGGATTGATCTTTTCTGCCCGTGCGATCAGGGCGGCGAGCAGCTCCCGGGGGCTGAGCTTACGAGACTTGAATAGTTTGAGAGCTTCGGTCGCCGAAAGATAACATAATTCGTCATTGCTCATGGCAGGCCTCCGCCGATAACCCTGCCGAATGGGACCCGGCGGACAAGACGGCATCATAGTTTGCTACCACTTTGTCAAATCTGGCGGGCAGGGATACATTGCCGACCTATATGCTCGGCCAATACCGGCGCGTGGTAACGCCGGAAATCAATGCTATTTCCACCGTATTTCTGATATTCTCGGTCATGATCGTGACGGTGTTCTTCTTTATCAGCAGGAAGAAACACTGATAAAAACCAAAGCTGACAGGAGGACGTGACATGAAGTGGACATTGATGACCGCGGTCTTCGGGGCCGCACTGCTTGCAGGAGCCGGCGCGGCCAGTGCCGCGGGCGAGCTGCAGATCTACAATTGGGGCAATTATACGAGCCCCGAGATGATCAAGAAATTCGAGAAAGAGCACGACGTCAAGGTGACGGTCACCGATTACGATTCGAACGACACGGCGCTCGCCAAGGTCCGCCAGGGCGGCCACGGCTTCGATATGGTGGTGCCTTCGGCCAATTTCGTGCCGATCTGGATCAAGGAGGGCCTGCTCCTCGAAACGCGGCCCGATCAGATGCCGAATTTCAAGAATGTGGAAGCGAAATGGGCCGAAGCGCCGTTCGATCCGGGCCGCCATTACACGGTTCCCTGGCAGTGGGGCACCGTCGGCATGGCCGTCAACACCAAGGTCTACAAGGGCGACATCAACACCTGGGGAATCGTTTTCAATGTGCCGCCTGAGCTCAAGGGCAAGACCAACCTGGTACCCGAAATGCACGATGTCATGTATGGCGCCATCAAATACCATGGCGGCGAGCAATGCACCGACGACAAGGGAATCCTGAAAAAGGTGCGCGACACGCTGATGGCCGCAAAGCCGGATTGGCTGTCGATGGAGTACTCCACCATCGTGCCAATGGGCAAGGGCGATATGTCCGCGACCAGCGACTGGAACGGCTCCGCCTTCCGCCAGCGCCTGCAAAATCCGGATCTCAAATACGGCTATCCGAAAGAGGGCGTGCTGCTGTGGATGGACAATCTCGCCGTCCTCAAGGACGCCAAGAACGTGGAGAACGCCAAGCTCTTCCAGAATTTCGTGATGGACCCGGAAAATGCCGCGATGCTGTCCAGCTTCGCGCGCTATGCCAACGGCATCAAGGGTTCAGAACCCTTCATGCCGGAAGACATGAAGACCGCGCCGGAAATCATCGTGCCGGCGGAGTACGCGGCGGTTAGTGAATTCTCGCAAACCTGCTCGCCCGAGGTGAACGAGCTTTACACCAAAATCTGGACGGACCTCCTCAAGTAAGTGCCGCTACAACCCCGGCGTGAAAATCGCGCCGGGGTGATACTTCACGGCTTCGTGATCACAGAGGACAGGAACACTCCTCCGGTTAGGGCGTTGATTAATGGGCGGTAATTAACCACCCCAAACCCTAGGGAGACGAAAGTATGCTGAAATCCACCCTCATTGCCGCCGCGTTTGGACTTGCCATGTTCGCGCCGGCCTATGCCGATCATGACCCAACCGGGAAATGCGATGAAGAAACCATGACAAGGTATCAGACCGACATCGATGCGATGACCGATGCCGAGAAAAAGGCAACTTCCATAAAAGAACTGGAAAATGCCCGGGCCGCCATGGCCGCGAACAAGATGGATGAGTGCATGACTTTCATGCATTCCGCGCATCAAGGCGCCCGTGGTTAAGTTCAGCCGTCTATACAATCGAAACGAGGCCTGGTGACGGGCCTCGTTTTTTTAGGACGCTAGGCTGGGAAGCTTCAATCCCTGTTCTTGAGCGCATTCGATGGCGATATGGTAACCGGCGTCCGCATGGCGCATGACGCCGGTTCCAGGGTCGTTCCACAAAACACGTTCAAGCCGTCGCGCCGCATCCGCCGTGCCGTCGGCCACGATAACCATGCCCGCATGTTGCGAGTAACCGATGCCGACGCCGCCGCCATGATGGATGGAAACCCAGGTGGCGCCGCTTGCCGTATTCAGAAGCGCATTGAGCAGCGGCCAGTCCGAAACCGCGTCGGAACCATCAAGCATCGCTTCCGTCTCGCGGTTGGGGGAGGCGACAGAGCCCGAGTCCAGATGATCGCGGCCGATGACGATGGGCGCATCCACCTCGCCATTTTTCACCATCTCATTGAAAGCCAATCCCAGGCGATGGCGCTGCCCCA
>JBGTJO010000228.1:0-2430 GCA_041745135.1 Aestuariivirga sp.
CGTGCGCGATCTCTTCGAGGCCTATTTGGGCGATCCCAAGCTGATGCCGCCGAACTGGCGCGAGGACTCATTCACCGACGACCGCAGCCGCTTCGCCCGGCAAGTCTGCGATTTCATCGCCGGCATGACCGACCGCTACGCGCTCGACCAGCACAAACGCCTGTTTGACCTCGATCCTCTTTTTCGTTAGGGGCGCTTACCTATTTCCCTCTCCCTTGGGAGAGGAAGGGGCCCATTGCGAAGCAAGGGGAAGGTGAGGGGACCCGGTCCTTCAATTGCAGGACCTAATCCCCTCATCCTCCCATCGCTATCGCGATGGGCCCCTCCTTCTCCCAGGGGGAGAAGGGATTTTCAAACGTCTGGGATGACATGAATCTCTTTTCTCATTTTCTCGACGTTCTCCAAATGGAGCTTGTGGCGTTGGCAAAAGAGCAGGGCCTGGGTCCGCTCGACCTCACCCGCATCACCGTGGAGCCGCCGCGGGATGCCACTCACGGCGACATTGCCACCAATGCGGCGATGGTGTTGGCGAAAAACTTTGGCAAGCCGCCGCGCCAGCTCGCCGAAACCATTGCCACAAGACTTCGCAACCATGCCGACATCGCCACCGTCGAAGTCGCGGGGCCGGGTTTCATCAACATGCGCCTCAAGCCCCAGTTCTGGC
This sequence comes from Aestuariivirga sp., assembly GCA_041745135.1. GTDB lineage: Bacteria > Pseudomonadota > Alphaproteobacteria > Rhizobiales > Aestuariivirgaceae > Aestuariivirga. Next base: position 665 of record JBGTJO010000228.1, read on the forward strand.
CACGCGTGCTTGAATCGGCTCTGCGTCAGGGCGAGAAATACGGGCGTTCTTCGATTGGGAACGGCATCAAGGCCAATGTCGAATATGTCTCCGCCAATCCCACGGGGCCATTGCATGTGGCTCACTCCCGGGGCGCCGTTTTCGGCGATGCGCTTGCCGAGCTCTTGAATGTTGCCGGCTACCAGGTCACGCGCGAATACTATATCAACGACGCGGGCGCGCAGATCGATACGGTTTCGCGCTCGGCCTATCTGCGCTACCGGGAAGCGCTCGGCGAAAGCATCGGCGCTATTCCGTCAGGGTTTTATCCTGGCGACTATCTGAAGGCGGTCGGCGAGGCGCTCGCAAAAGAATTTGGCGACAGTCTCCTCAATAAGCCGGAAGCGCAGTGGATGCCCCTGGTGCGCGAACGGACTGTCGCCATGATGCTGGATCTGATCCGCGACGATCTTGCCTCGCTTAATATCCGGCAGGATGTCTTCACGTCCGAGAAATCCTTGCAAGAAAACGGCGAGGTCGCCGACACGGTACGAGACCTGCGCGCCGCCGGCCATGTCTATGAAGGCCGCCTGCCGCCGCCCAAGGGCGAAGTGCCGGAAGACTGGGAGGACCGCGAGCAAACCTTGTTCCGCGCCACCGCCTTCGGCGATGACATGGACCGGCCGCTGCTTAAGCCCGATGGCTCCTACACCTATTTCGCCTCCGACGTCGCCTACAGCCGCAACAAGATCCGCCGCGGCTTCAAGGAGCTGATCTACGTGCTCGGCGCCGACCATGGCGGTTATGTCAAACGCATCGAAGCTGTGGCGGCGGCGATCGCCGGTCCCGGAGCGGTCGAGGTCATCGTCAGGTTGTGCCAGCTCGTCAAACTCTACCGCGCGGGCGAACCCGTGCGCATGTCAAAGCGCAGCGGCGAATTCGTGACACTCCGCGAAGTCGTCGATGAAGTCGGCCCGGATGTTATCCGCTTCATCATGCTCTACCGCAAGAACGAAGCGCCGCTTGATTTCGATTTCGCTAAGGTCACGGAGCAGTCGAAGGATAATCCGGTGTTCTACGTTCAGTATGCCCATGCCCGCACCTGCTCGGTGCTGCGGAACGCGGCTGAGTCGGGCTTCCGCGATGGCACGCCTGACTTCAGCCTGTTGACTGATCCCGCCGAATTGTCGCTCACCCGCCGCATCGCGGAATACCCGCGCGTGGTCGAGGCCGCCGCCAGCGCCCATGAGCCCCACAGGATCGCTTTCTATCTGTTTGATTTGGCGGGGGACTTTCACGCGTTGTGGAATCAGGGCAAAGAGTCGCCGCAATTGCGATTTATTTTGCCGGACAACGCCAAAACGACCATAACGCGTCTCGCTTTTTTGCGCGTAATTCGCTATGTTTTGGCCAATGGCCTCCGGATCCTGGGCGTGAGGCCCGCCGACGAGATGTAAGAGTGGGTACGGCAGAGGATGGATCAGGACTCGACGAACGGCACCAGCACCGATAAACCCAAGTGGCGGGATCGCATGGGGTTCGGCGCGAAAGGGATGCCCAAAATTTCGGATGAATTCAAACCACCGCCAGCGGCAAAGCCGGAGGGGACAAACCCCCAGCCGGTGACTAAGCTCGCTCCTATGGCGCCCCGGACGCAAGCCCAGCAGCCTTCGCCGGAAGGCCGCGAGCCGCAACGCACGCCCGAGGTCCAGAACGCCGAAGGCCTCGCCGAAAAACTACGTGGCCAGCGTGCCGCGGCCGAGATGCTGGCCGTGCAGCGGGTGTCC
>JBGTJO010000229.1:0-4234 GCA_041745135.1 Aestuariivirga sp.
ACCCGGTCCAGCGCCCGCCCGGCAATATCGAGCTCCTCGCGAGTATCGGCGGAAACGACCTTCTCGATCAGCATATCGATGGCGGGGCTCGCCACGCCCGACATGTTATAGGTGCCGGGCGCATTGGCGGAGGCCGTGCCGAAGAAAACCCGGAGATCGGTTCCGGGTGTAACCCCCGATGCGAAGCGGCTCAAGATCAAGTCAAAATTGAAATCTTCGCGCCGCGATTGGTACTGTGCCTCATCCACCGTGCGGATGGTCGCGTCGATGCCAAGCAGGCGCAGGTTTTTCACGTAAGGTGCTAAAACCCGCTCGAACACCGGGCTTTCAATCAGGAATTCCGCCTGTAGCGTTTCACCTTTCTCGTTCCGCCGCAGGTTTCCATCCGCTTTCCAGCCAGCATCGTCGAGCAATTGCGACGCTTCCCGCAACAGCTTGCGGTCCTGTCCAGAGCCGTCGCTTGGCCGCGGCACCTCCGGCGGCCCGAACACCTCTGGCCGAAGCTCACCGCGCAGCAGCTCGAGCAGAACCAGTTCCTCGGGCGGAGGCAGGCCTACTGCTTTGAGCGGCGACAGTTCGAAGAAACTCTCGGTGCGGTCATACAGGCCGTAAAAAAGATTGGCGTTGGTCCACTTGAAATCGAAGGCAAGGTTGAACGCCCGGCGCACCCTTATGTCCTGAAACTTAGGACGACGCAGATTGAAGAAGAAGCCCTGCGCGCCGGAGGGCGTTTCATCGGGCAGCACCGTTTGCTTCACCCGCCCGTCCGCGAGCGCCGGAAAAGTATAGGCCGTGGCCCAATCGCGCGAGGTGAATTCCTCGCGAAGGTCGATCACTCCCGATGTCAGCGCCTCGAACCCCGCCGTCCGTTCGCGGAAATAGTCGAAGCGCACCTCATCAAAATTGTAACGGCCGCGATTGACCGGCAAGTCCTTTGCCCAGTAATCGTCGCGCCGCCCGTAAGTCACATATTCCCCCTCGCGGAAACTGTTGATCGCATAGGGGCCCGATCCGAGCGGCGGCTCAAGGCCGGACTTGGCGAAATCTACCTTGCTGTAATGGGCTTTCGAAAACACCGGCAACTGGGCAATGACCAGCGGCAGATCGCGCACATTCTCACCCTTGAAGCTGTAGCGCACAGTGTAGGTGTCGAGAATTTCGCACGTCTCCACATCCCTGATCGTGATCTTGATGCGCTCGTCGCCCTTTGTGGAGAGCAGCCGGAAGCTGCCGCAGACATCCTCGGCGGTCAGCGCCGAGCCGTCGGCGAATTTCGCTTCGGGGCGCAACGCGAAGGTGACGCTCTTGCGGTCCGGCGCCACATCGGCGGTTTTTGCGACAAGGCCATAAACGGCATCGGGCTCGTCCATGTTTCGTGCCATGAGCGTATCGAACATCAACTCGTAACCCTGGACCGGATCGCCCTTGAGGATATAGCCGTTGAAGCTGTCGAAGGTGTTGATGGCAGCGGGGCCGATCAGCGCCATGCGCCCGCCTTTCGGCGCCTGCGGATTGACGTATTCGAAATGCGCGAAGTCCGGCCCATATTTAAGTTCGCCGAACGCCGACAGGCCGTGGCGAGGTTCCGCGTGGGCCGGCGCCGTTACCAGGAGCAAGAGGGCTGCGGCGAGGCCCCGCTTCATTTCAGCGATGCCACCCTCTTGGCCTTATCCTCATCCCACCACCAGATCGATGGAAAGCCTGCCGAATAATCCGGCAATATCGCGGGCCTGCCGAAGCGGTCCCAGCGCGCGGTGCGCTCATAGGCGATGTACCACATGGGCACCACGTAATCGTTCCACATGAGAACGCGGTCCAGCGCCTTACACGCGGCAATGAGACCGGGCCGGTCGGTTGCGAAGATGATTTTTTCGATGATGTTGTCGATTGCAGGATTTTTGATGCCAACAAAATTCCGGCTGCCATTCCTGTCCGCGGCTTCGCTGCCCCAAAAATCGCGCTGCTCATTGCCCGGCGAGAGCGACTGGCCCCAATTTCCAACGATGATGTCGTAATCGAAGGTTTGCGTCTGGCGCTCATATTGGGCGCTGTCGATGGTCTTGATGCGAACGCCGATGCCGAGCAATTCCAGCTGTTGCTGATAGGGGAGGGCGATGCGCTCGAAGGTGGGCGAGTCGAGCAGGAATTCAACCTGCAGCGACTCCCCTTTGTCGTTCTTGAGAACCGATCTGCCGCCATCCGCTGTCACATTCCAGCCCGCTTCCGCAAACAGCCGCGAGGCTTCGCGCAGATTCTTACGCCGGTCCTGCGGTGTCACGCTCACGGGGTTTCTATATTCCTCAGTGAACACCTCAGGCGGAATCTGTCCCCTCAGAGGCTCGAGGATTGCGAGTTCTTCAGGGCCGGGCAGGCCCTTCGACTCCATCTCGGAATTGTTGAAATAGCTCCGCGAACGCGTGTACTGGCCATAGAAAAGATTGGCGTTCGACCATTCGAAATCAAAAGCGAAGTTGAAAGCGCGGCGCACCCGCTGGTCCTGAAACTTCTTGCGCCTGAGATTGAAGGCCCAGCTCTGCATGCCCTCGACATTCTTCAGTCTGATTTCCTCTTTGAGGACGCGGCTATCCTTTAGTGCCGGGAAGGCGTAGCCGGTCGCCCAGATCTTGGAGGAATTTTCTAGCCGCCAATCATACTGGTCGCCCTTCAGAGCTTCGAAGGCCACATTGGCGTCGCGGAAATAGATGTATTCGATCTCGTCGAAATTATCCTGGCCGATATTGACCGGCAGATCCTTGCCCCAATAGTCATCGAGGCGCTTGAGTTTCACCGAAACGCCGGTTTTTATCTCCGCCGCCTTGTAAACCCCGGAAGAAAGCGGCGTTTCGAGCGTCGTTTCCTTGATATCGCGTTGCTTGCCCTTGGCGTCCTTTCCCGTCCACCAGTGTTTCGGCAGCACCGGCAATTGTCCTGTGATCAGCGGCAGCTCGCGATTGCCCGTGGCGCTGAAACTGAAGCTCACCTCATGCTCGCCCGTCTGCTCCGCCTTGGTGATGTTCTTGTAATAGGAATTATAAAACGGATGGGATTCGCGCAGCGCTTCCATGCTCCAGATCGCATCTTCCGGCGTCATCGGCTTGCCGTCGTGGAAGCGCGCTTCCGGCCGCAGGCGATAGACAACTTGCGAGCGGTCCTCCGGATGCCATACTGCGGATGCAACCAGGCCATATTCCGTCGAAGGCTCATCAAGGGCTGAAACCAGCAGTGTCTCGTTGGTGGCGCCGGGCGCTGTCTCGCCCTTGAAGCTGTAAGGATTGAGGCTGTCGAAAGATCCCACCACGGCGAAACGCACGCGTCCGCCCTTGGGCGCTTGCGGATTCACATAATTGAAATGCGGAAAGTCGGGACCGTATTTGACATCGCTGAACAGCGTAAGCGCGTGCCGGAACTCGCGGTCCTCGGCATGGGCGATCTGCGCGCCCATGATCTTTGTCAGCGGCGCAAGACCGGCGAGTTTGAGAAGGGATCGGCGGGAAAACGTCATGACAGGCTGTCGCTCCTGATCGTGGGTCCGCATGAATACGCGTTTGTGCTCCGAAAAGAAAACACCGGCGAGGGTTCGCCGGTGTTAATTCTTGGAAAGCATTGAGGCCGTTACGGGGCAGGCAACGGTTTCGGCGCATCCGAGAGCGTGGCGAGATAGGCCAGAAGATCGGCGCGGGTCGTATCCTTCTTGAGGCCGGCATAGACCATCTTGGTGCCGGGCATGTGTCCCTTGGGATTCTTGATAAAGGCATTGAGGGCATCAAACGTCCAAGGCTCGGCCGCCTTGGCCTTCATGGCCTCGGAATAGGCAAAGCCCGGAACCGCGGCGTGCGCTCTCTCGACGATGTTCCACAGATTGGGGCCCACCTTGTTGGGCCCGTCCTTCACGAAAGTATGGCAGGCGGCACAGGCCCTGGCTGCGGCCTCGCCCTTCTTGGGATCGGCTGCGGCGAGCAACGTTCCCAAGGGGACGGCCGCAGCCTCTTCGCCACCCGTTTCGCCGCCTGCCGTAGCATCGGCCACTTCGATGGCGTAGCCCGGCTTTTCCGGTTTTTCGGAATGATAGATCACTTCAGAGGCAGCCTGGAGGCCGAAAACCATGAGCGCCGTGCCCAGAACCGCCCCGGCGATCTTATTGAATTCAAAGCTGTCCATGAAACGAGTTGACCTTCGCGCCCCTGATTGCGCGCGGGAAACTAATTGTTTCTCAATCTGACCGCAATACGTATAA
>JBGTJO010000230.1:0-3779 GCA_041745135.1 Aestuariivirga sp.
CGAGGCTTCCGTGGCTGAAATGCGAGTCATGGCGGCTCCAATCTGATAATCAGATTATCAGAAAATCTGATTACTGCAATGGACGAATATCATCGCTCATGCGGCGGAAATTCCCCATGCAACACCATATGGGTGAGGCAAGATGACCCGATGACCCTCGTTAACCTCAAACCCGCCGATGAATTCGATTTTGCCGCCGGCAAAGGCGATGTGCTGCTCATCGCCTGCGGGGCGCTGGCGCGGGAGATCGTCGATCTGATCGAGCGCAACCGCTGGACGGCCTTCGATGTCCAGTGCCTGCCGGGCAAATGGCACAATACGCCGCAGAAGATCGTGCCTGGGGTGCGGGAGAAAATCCGTGCGGCCAAGGGGCGTTACAAGTCAATCTTCGTGCTTTACGGCGATTGCGGCACCGGCGGGCAGCTGGACAAGCTGCTGGAGGAAGAGGGGGTGGAGCGGATTGGCGGCCCCCATTGCTATTCGTTCTATTCCGGCAACGACGCGTTTGAGCGGACGAGCGAGGGAGATGTCACGGCCTTTTTCCTCACCGATTATCTCGCCCGGCATTTCGATAAGCTGATCTGGGCGGGGCTTGGGCTCGACCGGCACCCGGAACTTCTGCCCATGTATTTCGGGAATTATACGAAGATCGTTTATCTCGCCCAGACGCGCGATGAGGAACTGGCGAAGAACGCCATGGCAGCGGCGAAGCAGCTTGGGCTGGCTTATGAATATCGCTTTACGGGCTATGGCGATCTGGAGCGGGATATCCAGGCGCGCTCGGTGGTGGGGTGAGTAGGTTTATGTCCTCTCCCCGCTCGCGCGGGGCGAGGACAAGTCACCACATCATGAAGGAGGCGACGTCGGCGTCGGCGACCTTGCCTTCCGCGACGTCGGTCATCGCCTGGTCGATGATGGCGATGCCTTCGGCGGCTTCGGCCTCCGTCAAGGTGAGGGGCGGGGTGAATTCGAGGACGTTGGCTTTGAGGCCGACATAGCTGAAGGCCGCACCCAGCTGATAGCCGCGGAAGATGATCTTGGCGGTGGTCACCGCGGGCACGGGTTCGCGCGTTTGGCGGTTGCTGATGAGATCGACGCCGATTGCCAAGCCGCGACCACGCACGTCGCCGATGATCTTGTGTTTATCGGTTAGGGTTCTCAGTGAATCGGCAAACAGCTTGCCGATGCGCGCAGCATGAGATGCGAGTTTCTCTTTCTCGATCGTGCGGAGAACCGCACTGCCTGCTGCGGTGGCGATGGGATTGCCGGCCGTGGTCTGGAGCGCGAAAGCGGGGGCGTGGTCCATGATCTCTTGCGGGCCGACGACGGCGGAAAGCGGTAGGCCGCCGCCCAGGCCCTTGCCGAAGACGACAAGGTCAGGGGCCAGGCTCTCGTGCTCGAAGCAATGCATGAGGCCGCTGCGGGCGAGGCCGACTTTCACTTCATCGACGACGATCTTGATGCCGTGCGCGCGGCAGCGTTGTTGCAGGGCTGCGAGGAAACCGGGGGGCGGAACGATCAGGCCGCCGTCGGACATCAGCGGTTCCATGAAAATGGCGGCGACCTGGTGCGGCGGGCAGGTGGTTTCGAACTGATAATCGAGCAGGGCGAGGACATCCTCGGCGCTGAATTTTGGACGGAAGGGATCAGGGTGGGGGAGCAGAACAAGACCGGCGCGCGGCAGGGTGTGGGTCATGGCGGTGTGGCCGCTGATTGCCATCGAGCCCGTGAGGTTGCCGTGATAGGAGCCGATGAAGGAGATGAAACGGTTGCGGCCCGTCGCTGCCTGTAGCACGCGCATGGCGCAGTCATTGGCATCCGAGCCGGAATGGCCGAACCAGACGCGGCGCTCGCCTTCGCCGGGTGTCAGGCGCAAGAGGTTTTCGGCAAGCGAGATTGCGGGTTCGTTGGGATAGAGCAGCAGGCTGGCGCCCGCCATGTTGCGCACGGAAGTCTCGACGGCCTCGGTGATTGCCGGGTGGCTGTAGCCGAGCAGGGCGGCGCCGGCCGATCCGGAAAGGTCGAGCAATTCGCGGCCGCCTTCTTCGACGAGGCGATTGCCTTTGCCGCCGATCAGGCTTAGCGGCGAGAAGCGGAGCTTGCCGATTTCGGCGATGGTTGTCGCGTCGCGCTCGCGGAGTGAAAGATTGGACCTAGCCATCGATGCTGCCATATTTCGTCATTCCCGCGGAAGCTGGAATCCAGCTTCGCCTGAAAATCTAAATTCCCTCCGACATTTTTCCGGTTGCCAAGCGGGATTCCAGCTTGCGCTGGAATGACGGATGGAGGGGTGCGTTGTCATTGTGAATTCTCGGCGAGCGCCGAAGCAAGACGGCTGGTCCACTCGGCGACACCTTCATTGCTTTCGATGAGGTCCTGCCGCACCTCGATCAGGATGGCGGGGGAGCCGCGGTCGTGGCCGTGGACGAGGACGGCGTAGTCGTCGGCGCGGCTGATCGTGTAGGGGACGTTGTGGCCGACGTTCAAGGTGCCGTCGCGGCGCAGGCTGGCGATGACGCTTTCGCCAAAGGCGCGGGAGCTATCGTAAAGCACGCCCGCATGCCAGGGGCGGACGATGCCGAAAAATACCGGCGTGAAGGAATGCATGGCGACAAGACGGCTTTTGCGGCCCTCGTTTTCGCGGGCCGCGAGATGTTGCGCGAGACGGGCGTGGAACGGCGTGAAGATGAGATCGTGGCGGCGCTGCCTTTCCGCTTCGGTCAGGCCGGTGTTGCCGGGTATGTCGGTGCTTTCGGAGCGCTCGGGCATGCTGGAGGGCACGCCGAGGGGGCGATTGAGATCGATGAGCAAGCGCGAATAGGTGCCGAGAAAGGCTGGCGCGTCGAGCCTTTCGGCGAGTACCCGTGTCACAGCGGCGGCGCCGATGTCCCATGCGATGTGGCGGCGGAGGTCCTTTTCACCGAGGCCGAGGCCTTTGTATTCAGCGGGGATGTGGTTGGAGGCGTGCTCGCAAACCAGGACGAGATCGCTTTGACCGCCTTCGTTGACGATCTCGATGGGCTCGGGCCAATCGGACATCAATAGAGCGTCCGGTAGAGTTCGCATATTGCGGATGGTGTGTGGTTTTTGAGATGGGCGAGTTCGGCTTGCTTTTCGCCGGTGAAGGTTTCGATGAATGCGGGAGCGAACCAGCTCGAAACCGTCTTGTCGGCGGCAAGAGCTGCGAGCGCGGCTTCAAGGTTTTCCGGCAGGCGGACGAGGCCGAGGGAGGCGCGCTCCTGCTCAGTCATTACAGTTGGGTCGCTGGAAACGAGTGGCGGGGTGGGTGATTTATTTGCCAGGCCCTCAAGTCCTGCACGGATTATGGCGGCCAGGGAGAGGTATGGATTGCCGGTGGCGTCGGCGGCGCGGTATTCGACATTGAATTGCTTGGCCGGATCGCCGCCGCCGATTGAGACCGTTGGGCAGATGCGCAAGGCGGCCTCGCGGTCGCGATCGGCAAGCCAGGTGTAGGATGAGCTCCAGCTATGGGGCTTCAGGCGATAGTAGGAGGGAACGCTTGGCGCCGTGAATGCCGTCAAGGCCGGGAGATGGCGGAGGACTCCGGCGCAGAAGGCGCCAGCTTGGCTCGAGAGGTTTCCAGGATTGGCGGGGTCATAGGTTGCGGGTGTGTTTTTGGCATCGAGGAAACTGAAATGAATGTGAAGGCCGTTGCCCACCGCATCGGGCGCGGTCTTGGGCGCGAAACTCGCGCGCCGCCCAAGATTGCGGGCGACTTCGCGGGTGATCTCGCGGATCGCGACCGCGCGGTCGGCGGC
>JBGTJO010000231.1:0-13048 GCA_041745135.1 Aestuariivirga sp.
CGGCAAATATGTCGGCCCCAAGAACATCGAGCACAAGACTTATCGTCCGCGCGTCAAGCCCGACCAGAACGCCATCCGCGCCGCGGTCGACCTCATCGCCACCGCCAAACGCCCGCTGTTCTACACAGGCGGCGGCGTCATCAATTCCGGCGTCACCGCCTCGAAGCTGCTGCGCGATTTCGTGGCCATGACGAACATTCCTCTCACCTCGACCCTCATGGGTCTCGGCGCATATCCCGCAAGCGGCAAGAACTGGCTCGGCATGCTCGGCATGCACGGCACCTACGAAGCCAACATGGCCATGCATGATTGCGATGTGATGATCTGCGTCGGCGCCCGCTTCGATGACCGCATCACCGGGCGCCTCAATGCTTTCTCACCGGGCTCCAAGAAAATCCACGTCGACATCGATCCGTCCTCGATCAACAAGACGGTGCGCGTCGACATTCCCGTGGTCGGCGATGTCGCCCACGCGCTCGAAGACATGATGCGCGTTTGGAAATCCAGATCCCATGCGCTTGACAAGAAGGCGCTGGAGGCCTGGTGGAAGCAGATAGAAGGCTGGAAGACCAGGGATTGTCTCAAGTATCGCAACAACGCGGATGTCATCATGCCGCAATATGCGATCCAGCGTCTCTTTGAGCTGACCCGGGGAAAGGACGTCTACATCACCACCGAAGTGGGCCAGCACCAGATGTGGGCCGCGCAATTCTTCAAATTCGAGGAGCCCAACCGCTGGATGACCTCCGGCGGCCTCGGCACCATGGGTTACGGTCTGCCCTCGGCGGTCGGCGTACAGGTGGCGCATCCCAAATCGCTGGTCATCGATATCGCCGGGGATGCTTCCGTGCAGATGACCATGCAGGAAATGTCGACCGCCGTGCAATACCGCCTGCCCATTAAAATCTTCATCCTCAACAACCAATACATGGGCATGGTGCGCCAGTGGCAGCAGCTCCTCCATGGCAACCGCCTGTCGGAAAGCTACTCGGAATCGCTCCCCGATTTCGTCAAACTGGCCGAAGCCTACGGCTGTGTCGGCTTCAAGGCGGAAAAGCCCGCGGAGCTCGACGGAAAGATCAAGGAGATGATCGCCACGCCACATCCGGTCATCTTCGATTGCCGCGTGGCAAGCATGGCCAATTGCTTCCCGATGATCCCCTCCGGCAAGGCCCACAACGAAATGCTGATGGGCGAGGACGTCCCCGACGAGGACGTAGGCTCAGCCGTCGACGCTAAAGGAAAGATGCTGGTGTAGGAGAATGGACATGAAGCCTCATCTGCCTTCCACAGGCTCCGCCTATTTCTTCGATACCGCGAAGGCTGCGGTCGAAACCCACACGCTCGCCGTCATCGTCGACAACGAGCCCGGCGTCCTGGCGCGCGTCATCGGCCTGTTCGCGGGCCGCGGCTACAACATCGAGTCGCTCACCGTATCCGAAACCCAGCATGAGGCTCATGTCTCGCGCATCACTATCGTGACGACGGGCACACCCAACGTGATCGAGCAGATCAAGCATCAGCTCGAGCGCATGGTGCCCGTCCATTCGGTGGCAGACCTCACCGTCATGGGCAACGCGCTCACCCGCGAGCTCGCCATGGTGAAGGTCGCAGGGCAGGGGGAGAAGCGCGTCGAGGCATTGCGTTTGGCGGAGGCCTTCCGCGCCCGCGTCATCGACGCCGGCACCACCAGTTTCATCTTCGAGATCACCGGCAAGACCGACAAGGTCGAGCAATTCATCTCCCTGATGGTGCCCTTGGGCCTTGTCGAGGTAGCCCGCACCGGCGTTGCCGGTATCAGCCGGGGCACGGAGGGGATGAAGATTTAGCATTTCCTGCCTTCCCCCTCGGGGGGAAGGTGGATCGCGCCGCAGGCGCGAGACGGATGAGGGGGCTGGTTCAACGAGTCCAGTCCTCGAACAACTGACTCGCTGAAGCCGCCCCCTCATCCGGCGCTTCGCGCCCCCTTCCCCCGCGAAGGGGGAAGGGGGACGAAGCGGTCTGACATTATTTCCTGAAACCGGACCATTTTGGCGGTCCAATGGACGGCTATGACGGGCAATGCCCTGTCAGCTCTCGGTCAATGTCAATGCCATCGCCTATCTGCGCAACCGCCGGCACGTGCCGTGGCCGTCGCTGGTGGATCTGGGGCGAACCGCGCTTGAGGCGGGCACCAAGGGCCTCACGGTTCATCCCCGCCCCGATGAACGCCACGTCCGTGCCACCGATGTCCCCGAACTCCGCGATCTCATCGCCAAGGAATTTCCCGGCCGCGAATATAATATCGAAGGCTTTCCTGACGAGCGTTTCCTCCAACTGGTGGAGTCAAACCGCCCCGATCAGGTGACGCTCGTGCCCGACGATCCAGCGCAAGGCACGTCCGATCATGGCTGGGACATCGTGATGAACAACGCTCTCCTGAAAGGGGCCATTGCCAGGCTGAAAGGCAAGGGCATGCGGGTGTCGCTGTTCATCGATCCCGATCCCTACGCGCCGGCGCTGGCAAAATCGGTGGGCGCGGACCGCGTCGAAATTTACACCGGGCCCTATGGCGGCGCGCTCGAACCGGCGCAGGCGAAGCGCGAGCTTGCCAGGGTCATTGCCACGGGCAGGGCGGCGGCGGAGGCCGGTGTCGGACTCAATGCCGGCCATGATCTCACCCGCGCCAATCTTCCCGCATTGGTCAAAGCTCTCCCAAACCTTGCGGAGGTATCGATCGGCCACGCCATCACCGCGGACGCGCTGACTTTCGGAATGGCGGAAACCGTGCGAATGTTCCGTGATGCAATTAGCGGCGCCTGAGCTTCTTACACTTCTCACCATCGGCCTCGTTCAGGCGGTGGCGGTGATCAGCCCCGGCCCCAGCTTCCTCATCACGGCGCGCACCGCCGTCGCGAGGTCGCGGGCGGACGGCGTCAAGGTGGCCCTTGGCGTCGGCGTCGGCAGCGCCATCTGGGCGTGCGCGGCGCTGCTTGGGCTCAATGTGATCTTTCAAGCCTTCCCGCCGCTGTTCATCGCCATGAAAATCTTCGGCGCATTGTTCTTGCTCTGGCTCGCCTGGCAAATCTTCGCTCACGCCCGCGATCCGGTTGTCATCGAAGGCCCAAATGGCGAAACAATTGCCAATCCGTTCCTGAAAGGCATGATCACGCAAGTCTCCAACCCAAAGGCCGCGGTCTTCTTCGGCTCGATTTTCATCGCCATGCTGCCGAGCGTCGTGCCGTTATGGATGACGGTGGCTCTCATCGTCATGACGGCACTCAACGAGATCTGGTGGTTCTCCGCCGTGGCGCTGTTCTTCGGCTCCGGCCCGGTGCGCCAGCTTTACGTCCGCGCCAAGGTCTGGATCGACCGGGTGACCGGTGTCTTTCTCGGCCTATTGGGTGTGCGATTGCTCTGGGCGGCGCGGGAAACCGCCTGACCCTTGCCACAGCGCCTCGCCGCCGCTATTCCCGCGCCAGCTTTCAGGGGGTTAAAGACCATGCGCGTTTATTACGACCGGGATGCCGACGTTAATCTGGTCAAGGGTAAGAAAGTCGTCATCGTCGGCTATGGCAGCCAGGGCCGGGCGCACGCACTCAATCTCAAGGATTCAGGCGCCAAGAATATCGCCGTCGCCCTTAAGGCCGGTTCGGCAAGCACCAAGAAAGCCGAGGCCGACGGCTTCAAGGTCATGACCGTCGCGGAAGCCGCCAAATGGGCCGACCTCATGATGATGGCGGTTCCCGATGAACTCCAGGCCGACCTCTTCCGCGACGAGATCGCCCCCAACATCCGCGATGGCGCCGCGATTGCCTTCGCGCACGGCCTCAACGTGCATTTCAACCTTATCGAACCGAAGAAGACGCTCGACATCATCATGATCGCCCCCAAAGGCCCCGGCCACACAGTGCGCGGCGAATACCAGAAGGGCGGCGGCGTTCCCTGCCTCATCGCCATCCACCAAGATGCCTCCGGCAACGCCCACGACCTGGCACTGTCCTACGCCTCCGGTGTCGGCGGCGGCCGCTCCGGCATCATCGAAACGAGCTTCAGGGAAGAATGCGAAACTGATCTCTTCGGCGAGCAGGTGGTGCTGTGCGGTGGTCTCGTCGAGCTCATCCGCGCCGGTTACGAAACTCTGGTGGATGCAGGCTACGCCCCCGAGATGGCTTATTTCGAATGCCTGCACGAGGTGAAGCTGATTGTTGATTTAATCTACGAAGGCGGCATCGCCAACATGAACTACTCGATCTCCAACACCGCCGAGTGGGGCGAGTACGTGACCGGCCCCCGCATCATCAATGCCGAAACCAAGGCGGAGATGAAACGCGTGCTGAAGGATATCCAGTCCGGCAGGTTCACCTCCGAGTGGATGCAGGAATACCGCGCCGGCAGCGCCCGCTTCAAAGCCATCCGCCGCGGCAACGACAGCCACAATATCGAGGAAGTCGGCGCCAAACTCCGCGCCATGATGCCGTGGATCGCCAAGAACAAGCTCGTGGACCGCGCGCGGAACTGACATAGTGGAACGCCTGCCTCGGTGTTATGCCCAGGAGGCTGCTCAGGCGAAGCGCTTACATCTGGTAGGCGCGAATAGCGATTTGAGCAACAATCACCAGGATAGGTAGTGTTCCGATCCTGGAAAAGCGCCGCTGCCAATAGCGATGCCCTGCCCAGAACGTAAGCAAGATCGGTATGCTGAAAAATGTGCTTAGTAGCGCCTCGTAGAAATAGTCTACTCCATCACCCTCAGGACCGAAATTCTTTACTGCCGCGTAGACAAAGGCAATCGCGGCTGCAGGAAAAAGAATAACAGCTGTTGGCACAACGGCGAAAAAACTCCAGAACGCAGTTACGATACTATTTATACAATCTATTTCGATAATCCCACCGATAGTTACGTATGGCCAACAGGTTGGCCAAGGTTGACCCCTATGCGCGGTGATGAAACCAATGACGTTTCCGACGGCGACATACACGAGGAACCATCCCGCAAGCGCGCAGAAGCCCCGAAGCAGATAACGGCTGGCGGAGCGCATATTCCGGTTTGAGGCCTGTTTCGCTTCGCTTACCTTTGTCATGGGAAAGATTCTCCAGCGAGCATTCATTCGTCTTTAGTTGCAAATCATTGCTGGCAGCTTTCCAATTTCTTAGTCAAGTATCCCACTCCCACTCCCACTTCCGTCATTCCGGCGAAAACCGGAATCCCGCTTTGCTTTGAATGGGTGCTCAACCGCTGAAGCTGGATTCCAGCTTGCGCTGGAATGACGGAATGGAGCGAATGTCAGCCCTGCATTTAGTGACGATTGCCGCATCGAGGGAGACGCCGTTCGTTAAACTCTCGTGATAGTTCTCCCAGCGGACCTCGCCCGGGAGCAGGACGTCATCGCCCGACGACTTGAGGGCGGCTACCAGCGTTTCAAAGCGCGAGTAATAGATGTCCATATTCATCCAGCGCGTTACATCGAGGGCCAGCATGAAATGCCCGTTATCTCCGTTGCGGGAGAAGTCGTTGTACATGGATGCAACGCCGTCGCTGACGCCTGCACCGGTAATGATGCCCGCTAGAATTTCCACAAGCAGCGATAAGCCAAAACCTTTCGGCCCTCCAAATGGCTGGAGTGCCCCTTCAGGCACCGGATGCCCCGCCGCAATATGCTCGCGCACGGTCGATCCGGCGACCGCGGAAGTCGCCATGTCGAAGAGCAGGTGATCGCCGTTTTGGCGCGGTGCGCCGAAGGCAAAGGGGTTGGTGCCGAGCACCGGCTTGATGCCGCCATGGGCCACAACCTTTGGAAACGAGTTGCTCAATGCAAGCCCGATCATCCCCCGCTGCGCCGCCATGTTCACGTAAAACGCGCCCGCCCCGAAGAAATTACTGTTGCGCACGCCAACAATGCCAATCCCGGTCTGCCTCGCCAATTCGATGGCGCGCTGCATGGCGCGTTCGGCGGCGTCGAAGCCGAAACCGCCGCAAGCGTCCAGACGCTCCAGGCTGTCGCCCAGCTTCTCAAATGCCATATCCGCATCCGCCGCCAGCACGCCGGCCTTGATCCGTTCCACCAGAATGGGGATGCGCTCGATGCCGAAATTCTTTCGCCCCACCATCTCACACCACACGAGATGGCGGGCGACGGCGCTCGCCTGTGCAGCGCCCGCACCGGCATCGGTGAACAGCTCACAAATCAAACGCTCAAGAATGTCCGCCGCAATTCGCATGGGTCATGGCGCCAGGCGTTGCAGAATGGCGAGGCTGGCGCCCAACATGGGCGCGGGATCTTCGAGTGATAAAAGTGGAAACACGTGGGCCGTCGATGCAACGCTCCTGAGCCAACCCGAAAGGCTCAATTCGCGGCGTTTCCACAATTCCAGAAAAGACAGAAAATCGCGAAAGGGATACCAGTAACGCAGCTCCTTCGAGGACTGCACGCCACCAGGCAAAGCCTGTCCCGTCAGGTGGCAGTAAACCACAAGATCGATCTGAACGCCGGCGCGGCGCACGAGCTCCTGAGCGGCTGTGAAGCGCGCGTTCACCTCGATGATCTTGAGCTTGCCATCGCGCGGATCGCGCTTGAACTCGATGTTGCCGAGGCCCCTGAGGCCCACTGCGTCGAAGAATTTTTCGCCCGCTGCCGCCGTTTCCGGCAGCCATCCGGTCCGGTGATAGCAGGCATTGCCGCGATTGACGGGCCAACGCCGGATGACGCTCTTGGTGAAGTGAAAGAGCTTCGCGCCGCTCGCGAGCCGATAGGTATAATAGCTGCTAAGAGCCGTATCGGCCCCCGGGATCATCTCGACGATGAAAACTTCGATGCCATTCGCCCAGGCGAGGCGCACTTTCTCGCAAAGCGCGCCGAAGCCTTTCTCGACGATAAAAAGTTTCTCGTGGAAGACCTTGATGAAGGCGTGAGATTGAATGGGCTTCACGGCAACGGGAAAGACGATTTTGCCCGTGATGGCCGCGAGGTCCTTTTCGCCGGAAATCTTCCAGTAGCGCGGTGCCGCGACTCCGGCGGCATCAGCCAGTTCAAGGGTACGCAGCTTGTCGAGGAAATCGCGCTGCAGGCCGGCATCGACATCGTCAAGAATATAGCGCGCGCCCAAACGGTCGCGATTGTCGATCAGGAATTCGATGGCCTCATCGCTCATCGCCAGCACGATATGGCCATCGAGCGTGCGGTCGTTGCCGAGCAACAGGCGTTTCCAGTACGAGGCTTGCGTCTCGCCCCGGGGAACGCGGAAAGCTTCCGCGCAATGGCGCGAAAAAAGCGCCCAGCAACCCCGCGGTCCGCTCACTCTCACCGTGATGCCGAGGCGGCCCAGATGCCGCGTGACCGAGAGGGCATTCTCCTTGCCGCCGAGGATCAGCACAGGTGCGGTCGTATCGAGCGTCATCCCACGGCCTTCAAGAGTGGCCGATCCGGCTGGCGGTCGGGCTCATGGATGATGATGCCGGAGCGCGTCTGAAAGAGATGTTCGAGCAGCGCGGCTGCCACCGCATGGCCATCCGATCGCCCGGCCACCAACTCGTGATGATGAAGGCCCGGCGTCGTATTGATCTCGCCGATCAAGCCGTTCTCCCGCACCAATGGCTTTGCAATGTCACGCGCCAGAATATCGATCCCCGCCAGCCTGACGCCAAGATTGGTGACAAGTTTCGCGCAGATGGCGACGGTCGCGGGATGAACCCGATGGGTGACGGCGTGATTGTCGGCGGCGCTATTCTGGTTAACCGCGCGCTTGATGATGATCGATTCCCCAGCGCCCGGCCGGCTACGCGGGGTTAAGCCTTGGGCGGCGAGATAGTTCAGGGCATCGCGATCGAGACGCAAGGGACTGAGCGCGGTTAATGGCCTCTCATTTAACCGCTTGCGGTTTTCGGCACGCACCAAAGAGCGAATAGTGCCTCTGCCATCGCCCACCAAACGCGGCGGATCGCGGCGCACGGCGTCGAGCAACACGCCGTCGAGGAAAAGCAGCCGATAGGAGTGGCCCTCGATCTGTTCTTCGGCGATCAGATCGGGATCGAACCGCGATGCCAGCCAGGCGGCCTTCATGAGATCCACCCGCGAGGTCACTCCGGTGGTGACGCCATTTCCGCCGCCTGTCCCACCCAGCGGCTTAACCACGATAGGCCTGCCGGTTGTGCCGATCAGGGACAGGGCAGGGGCCAGGTCCGGGAATGAGAAACGGTAGTGGCGCGGCACCGGGAGCCCCTGTTCCGCGAGAAGCCGGTAAGTCAGAAGCTTGTTGCCCATGAGATCGAGCGTCAGGTGATCGTCGAGCCTCACATCCGACAGGTGCACGATTGCGCTGAGGCCGTTGCGGCGAATGCAATGATAGCCATAGCCCCACTTCTCGCAGGTCGCCCCCACGCGCTCCGCCGCATTGATCCAGAACAGGTCATAATAATTGCGCCGAAGTGCTGCAAAGCGGAGCCTTGCTATTTCGCCGGGCGTATCGAGGAGGCGCAAGGCGCGGAACGCCGTTCGCCGTGAAAGCGAAGCCAAGGTCATTCATTCCACCAGGCAATGATCGGTGGAAAGCTGGCGGTCGACCCAATCGTTGGAGAATCGCCCCGCTTTTACATCGGCCACATATTGCTGCATGCGCGCCTTGTGCGCGCGGAGTCGCATGAGAGTTGCCTCCGCCACTTCCCGGCGCACCACAGCGATGCCGCTCGCATCGGCGACAATGATGTCACCCGGGTTAACCACGATGCCGCCGCAGCTCACCGCATAATTCAGTTCACCGGGCCCGCGGTGAAGAGGGCCGAAGGGCGTGACTCCACGGGCGAAAACGGGAAGGCCCGCCTCCTTGAGGCCGGGCAGATCGCGCACCAGGCCATCGACAATAAAGCCTGCTATGCCGCGATGCCTCGCTTTGTTGGCCACAAGATCACCCAGCACGGCATTGCGTTGGCTGCCGCTGGTGTCGATCACCACGACATCGCCGGGCTTGGCCGCATCCAGCGCCTTGTGCACCATCAGATTGTCGCCGGGAAACACCTTCACCGTGCAGGCCGGCCCCACCAGCGTTGCGGCATTAACGACGTTATGGAGTTCCGGGCTCATCGTATACATGCGGTTGAGAATGTCCGAGATATCGGGCGTCTCGAAATCCCGGTACATGGCGATGAGCGATGGTGAAGGGCGCTCGATTTCCATGCGGATGCGAAAGCCCGGCCCCGGCGTCATTTCCGCCGACCTCGGACGGGCGGGTAAGGCTTCCGCGACTGTCCTAACCTGTCCGAAGGTTCTCGACATGAGTGTCTTTCCGTTTGCGTTCGGAATTTACCATGCAGCTTGAATGCCAACTCTCGATGGCGCCGTTCAGCACCGTTAATGGGCCACCCGCATCTTCTCCCTTTCTCCCGTCACCCAGCGAAAGCTGGGGTCGAGCTTCAGCTTGCAAGTTCTCATTCGTTTTTGACAAAGCTGGATTCCAGCTTGCGCTGGAATGACGGTATAGAGGGGACAATCGGGACAATTCCCGTGTTGCGGCACGCTAGCGCCGCAACTATCACTGTGGCTATGAAGCTTAAATTCCACACCCTCGACGTGTTCACCAACCGCAAGTTCGGTGGCAACCCGCTCGCCGTGGTTCTCGACGCCGATGCTCTGTCCACGGAGCAGATGCAAACCATCGCGCGGGAATTCAATCTCTCGGAAACGATCTTCGTGATGAAGCCCGCCGATCCCGCCAACACCGCCAAGGTGCGGATTTTCTTTCCAACAGGCGAAATGCCCTTCGCCGGCCACCCGACGGTAGGCTGCGCCATCCTTCTGGCCGAACAAAAATACAAGCCGGGCTGCAGCTTCGAAACGGAAATTCGTCTGGAGGAGCAGGCGGGCCTCGTCCCGGTAAAGGTGAGCCGCGTGGGCGCAGCGCCCCGCGCCATGTTTACCGCACCCGTCGTTCCGTTTAGCGTCGACCGGCCGCTGCCGGCCGTCAAGGATGCAGCGCGAGCCCTCTCGCTCGATCCCGCCGATATCGGATTCGATGGACATGTTTTAGGTTTGGATGAGGGCGGCCCGAGGTGTCTGTGTGTCCCCGTCAAGACACGCGCGGCGCTTGCAACTTCGCAAGTCATAGAGCCCCATTGGTCCGCCATGATCAAAGCGCTTGGCGTCGACATGGCCTATCTTTACACGCGCGGCGGCGATGGCCCCAAAACCGATTTTCGATCACGCATGTATGCGCCGACCGCCGGTATTCCCGAAGACCCCGCGACTGGTTCCGCCACCGCCATACTCGCCCAGCAGCTTCTCCAGGCCGAGAAACTCAAAGACGGCACCCACACCTGGCAGATCGAGCAGGGCTACGAAATGGGCCGGCCCTCCGACCTCCATCTTGAAGCGGATGTGAGCGGCGGCAAGCTCACCGCGGTCCGCGTCGCCGGCCAGGCCGTGCGACTCATGGAAGGTGTGCTAGAGATTTAGTTGATTCCCTTCTCCCTTGGGAGAAGGAGGGGCCCATCGCCGCAGGCGATGGGAGGATGAGGGGACAAGATATTTCAGTTGCTGCACCATATCCCCTCACCCGCCCGCCTGCCGGCGGTCGACCTCTCCCAGGGGAGAGGTGAAAGGGGATGACATGCGCACTCTACTTCTGATCGTTCACCTGATCGCCATTGCCATGGGGGTGGGCATGAGCATCTCCAACCAGGTCAATCTCCGGATTGCGGCGGGGGAAAGCGGCGAACGCCGCGCGGGACTGGCACTCCTCAGGCGCGAGCTGGCCCGGATCGCCGATATTGTGATCGCCGTGATCTGGCTCACGGGCCTTGGCCTGTGGTGGCTTGTCTATTCCTTCGGCGTTCCCAGCCACTGGTTCCTTGCGAAGCTGGGCTTCGTCGTGCTGCTCACCTTGAGCCACGGCCTCACCCGCATGACGGCGGGCCGCATGGCGCGCACCGGCGATCAATCGCTTCTCCCGCGGCTTCAGCTTTTCGTATCCGGAGTGTGGATCTCCGCGCTCTTGGCCATCACCTTCGCGGTGCTCGCCTTCGAATAATTCTCCTCTCCCCAAAGGGGAGAAGGGTCACTCGATATTCAGCATCGCCTTGGCTTCGCCGGTGACATCGAGGCCTTCCTGGATATTGCCCGCGCCGCACAGCTGCACCGCCTGATTGCGCATATCCTCCAGCTGGGCGCGCTCGTCGGGTCCAAGCTCCTCGGTCGCCAGCGCCGCATCGATCTGCGCGATGTCGTCCTGGCATTGATCGGCCAGCGCCGGACCTGCGATGATGAGCATGGCCAAGGCCGCAAGAGTAAGCTTCATGGTGCGAATCCCCCGGGTGCTTTTATACCTTGAGGGGCCAATGCCAGCAAACTATGTCCGAACTTCGTTCCCCGTTGCAGAACGCCCCGCCTTGGGTTATGAGCAATCCCATGTCCACTGCGCGCGCCATTTCCGGCTGTAACTCGCACCCCTTGCGCGCGCTTGGGCTTCTCCTTCTTAGCTGCCCCTGAGGGCCGGCCGGGCGCCAACGCCTGGGCCTTCCGGGGAGATGGCGTTAACCAACCCAGCCAGGCAGCGAGAAGCAACTTCCCCATGATGATCAACCCGCACGAGAAATACCGCCCGTTCCCCCCCATCCCCTTGCCGGACCGCCAATGGCCCAGCCGCACCATCACCGCGGCCCCCGTCTGGTGCTCCGTCGATCTTCGCGACGGCAACCAGTCGCTCATCGAGCCCATGGGCCAGGATCGCAAGATGCGCATGTTCAATGCGCTGCTCGACATGGGCTTCAAGGAAATCGAAGTGGGCTTTCCCTCGGCCTCGCAAACCGATTTCGATTTCGTCCGCTTCCTCATCGACAACCGCAAGATCCCCTCGGGCGTCACCATCCAGGTGTTGACGCAAGCGCGCGAGGAATTGATCCGGCGTACCTTCGAAAGCCTCAAAGGCGCTGCCAGCGCCATCGTGCATCTCTACAATTCGACTTCCGAATTGCAGCGCCGCGTCGTCTTCAAGCAAGGCCGCGAAGGCATCATCGACATCGCGGTGAAGGGCGCAACCCTCATCCGCCAGCTCGAGCGCGAGCATGGCATGGAAGCCATCACCCGCCATGAATATTCCCCCGAAAGCTTTACCGGAACGGAGCTCGATTTCATCAAGGACATCTGCGAGGCGGTGATCGACGTCTATGAGCCGACGCCCGCCAAAAAGCTCATCCTCAATCTCCCCTCCACCGTCGAGATGGCGACCCCCAATGTCTATGCCGACCAGATCGAATGGTGTGTCCGCAACATCAAGCAGCGCGACAGCCTCATCTATTCGCTGCATCCCCACAACGACCGGGGCGCCGCCGTCGCCGCGACCGAGCTGGCGCTCATGGCCGGCGCCGACCGCGTCGAGGGCACGCTGTTCGGCAATGGCGAGCGCACCGGCAATGTCTGCCTGGTGACGCTGGCCATGAACCTGTTCAGCCAGGGCATCGACCCGGGCCTTGATTGCTCGGAAATCAACGATCTCGCGCGCATGGCGGAATATTGCACCCAGCTGCCGATCCATCCCCGCCATCCTTACGCGGGCGATCTGGTGTTCACCGCCTTCTCGGGCTCCCACCAGGATGCGATCAGCAAGGGCTTCAAGGCCATGGCCCAATCCAACAATCCGCTGTGGGAGGTGCCCTATCTCCCTATCGATCCCATGGATCTGGGCCGCACCTATGAGGCGGTGATCCGCATCAATTCGCAATCGGGCAAGGGCGGCATTGCCTATATCCTGGAGAAGGAACACGGGCTGGAGCTGCCGCGCCGCCTGCAGATGGAATTCTCCAAGATCGTGCAGGGAATCGCCGATGGCGAGGGCGTGGAAGTCCAGGCCTCCCGCCTGTGGCAGGCTTTCGAAACCGAATATCTCGAAGGCAACGGCCGCTACGCTTTCCTCGAGCACCGCTCGAAGCCCGGCCACGGCGAGCAGGGCCTGACCGCGAAGATCACCGATCGCGGCGTGGTGAAGTCGATCAGCGGCCACGGCACCGGCCCCGTCGACGGCTTCGTCGACGCGATGCGGAAGGAGTCGGGGTTAGCCTTCGACGTCGCCGATTACCGCGAAC
>JBGTJO010000232.1:0-2853 GCA_041745135.1 Aestuariivirga sp.
TTTCGATGGCATCCTGATGACGGGTGCTGTGTCGAATGTGCATCCCCCGCATTACGGCGAGGAACCTTCCGCCGATCACGAGCCCTATGATCACGCCCGCGACGCCGTGACACTCAAGCTCATCAAGCGCGTCATCGAACGGGGCATTCCCCTGTTCTGCATCTGCCGGGGCTTTCAGGAACTCAACGTCGTCATGGGCGGCACGCTTGAAGCCGAATTGCAGAAGGGCCACGGCCGCCTCGACCACCGGGCGCCCAAGTCGGAAGATACCGATGTGCGCTACGGCCTGAGCCACCCAATCGCGATAACACCCGGCGGCGAGCTTGAGCGCATGCTCGGCAAGCGCGAGACCAAGATCAATTCCATCCACCGTCAGGGTATCAAGAAGCTTGCACCCGGACTCATCGCCGAAGCCACCGCACCCGACGGCATCATCGAAGCCGTATCCGTCAAAGGCGCCAAATCCTTCGCATTCGGCACCCAATGGCACCCCGAATACAAGGCGCTCAACAATCCCGACTCAGTAAAGCTCTTCACCGCCTTCGGCGATGCGATACGCAACTACGCCGCCGCCCGCCACACCCCCGCCCGCCGCACCGCATAACTATTCCCTTCTCCCAATGGGAAGATGGAGGGGCCCACGCGGAACGCGTGGGAGGATGAGGGGATACGGTGCTGATCGTCAGTCACCGTAACCCCTCACCTTGCCCTCGCTTCGCTTGGGCCCCTTCCTCTCCCTCTGGGAGAGGAGAATCAGATCAACGCCGCGAGTTCGGACAAATTCGCTATTATCCTGTTCGGCCTTCCCGGAATGCGGTCATCCTTCGCTCCAAAGCGATCGACGCGCACCACCTGAAATCCAAACTGCGCCGCCGCCTGCGCATCCCATGTGTTGGCGGAGACGAAGCAAATCGACGGCGCATCCTGAAGCTGCAGCTTTTGCATGGCAAGGCGGTAGACGCGCCGGCTCGGCTTGTAGACGCCGACATCTTCGGCCGAAAGCACAAAGTCAAAAAGCTTTTCCAATCCTGCGGAGCGCACCGCGGAATCAAGCATCGAGGGGCTGCCATTCGACAGAATTGCAGTACGTTGGCTCTTCCCCTTCACCATCCGCAGCGCTTCGGCCACATCGGGATAAGCGTCGAGCTTGAGATAAAGCGCCATGATCTCATCCTTGAGGCCGGGCTCGGAAACCTCGTAGGCCTCAAGCGCATAATCGAGAGCATCGGCGGTCACATGCCAGAAATCCGCATGAACGCCCATGAGGCTGCGAAGCCACGTATATTCGAGCTGCTTCCGCCGCCAGAGCTGCGAGATATCTTCGGCCTTGGGGCCAATCTCCGCCGCCAGCTTGGCGACAGGCGCATGCACGTCAAAGAGCGTGCCATAGGCATCGAACACGCAGGCCCGCACCCCTTCCAGCTTGCTCATGCGCCTTTCCCCAAAAGTTTTTGCTGCTTATGCTAGTGCGAACCGAAGGAAACACAATATGGCACACGATGGACACGACCACGATCACGGAGCCTCGGAGCTTTCGCCCATAGCACTCCGCGTGAAAGCCATGGAGTCCCTGCTGGTGGAGAAAGGCTATGTCGATCCCGCGGCTCTCGATCTTCTGATCGATACCTATGAAACAAAGATCGGCCCACGCAACGGTGCCCGCGTGGTGGCGAAAGCCTGGAGCGATCCAGCCTACGCCGAATGGTTGAAAACGGACGCCACCGCCGCCATCGTCTCGCTAGGTTACGAAGGCCGCCAGGGCGAGCACATGGTCGCCCTGTTCAACACGCCGCAGGTTCACAACATGGTCGTCTGCACCCTGTGCTCCTGTTATCCCTGGCCCGTGCTGGGCCTCCCGCCGGTCTGGTACAAATCCATGCCCTACCGTTCACGCGCCGTCATTGATCCGCGCGGTGTGCTCGTCGAATTCGGTATCAGCCTCCCAGAGAATGTCGAGCTGCGTGTTTGGGATTCAACGGCCGAGGTGAGATATCTCGTGATTCCGTTACGGCCCGCGGGAACCGAGGACTGGAGCGAAGAGCAATTGGCGAGCCTCGTCACCCGGGACTCGATGATCGGCACCGGATTGGCGAAGCACCCCGCATGAACGGTCCACAGGATATGGGCGGCCAGATCGGCTTCGGTCCGGTCAGGCCGGAAACCGATGAACCCGTCTTTCACGCGGACTGGGAGCGCCGCGTCCTCGCCTTCACATTGGCCATGGGTGCAACGGGTTCGTGGAACATAGACGCCTCACGCCACGCCCGCGAGAAAATTCCAGCACTGAATTATTGGTCGTCGAGCTATTACGAGATATGGCTCGAAGCCCTCGCCAGACTAATGATCGAGCACGGGTTGATCGATCCCGCCGAGGTCGCTTCAGGCCGCATGCAGGCGCCTGCAAAACCTGTGAAGCGACTGCTCACGGCGGAGATGGTTCCAGCCACTCTCGCCAAGGGTGGACCAGCCAACCGCCCTTCCAACCGGCAGAACTTATTCTCGGTTGGCGACAAAGTCCGAGCCAGAAATATCCATCCCGAAGGCCACACGCGCCTGCCGCGCTACGCGAGGGGCAAAGCAGGCGAGATCGTTGTGGCGCACGGCACTCACATATTCCCGGATTCCGCCGCCCATGGAAAGGGCGAGGACCCACAATGGCTCTACACCGTGCGCTTCTCGGCCCGCGAACTGTGGGGCAGAGAAAGCCCCGATCACGTCCATATCGACCTGTGGGAGCCTTATCTTGAACCCATTTGACGGGGAGCTCGTCTTTCGCGAGCCCTGGGAGGCGCAGGCCTTCGCCATGGCCGTGAAGCTCCATGAGGCCGGTCACTTCACCTGGAGCGAATGGGC
>JBGTJO010000233.1:0-4826 GCA_041745135.1 Aestuariivirga sp.
CAGCGTTTCCAGCCTTCGACATCGCGCGCAAATGCCTCTTCGCCGCGAAAAAGCGCGGCGTTTTCGGCGGCGTAGGGATCGATGGGGCCGCAGTCGCGCGCGTAAAGCCGCAGACCGGGCCAAGGCGTTTCGATCATGTTCCGGCGACCTCGATGCCGCGCGCCGCGATGCCATTGGCGGCGAAAAATTCGCTCGCCAACGCTCCAACTGAAGCATTGCACTTTTCGGCGATCCACAAAGCGCGGGCGTTGGGCCTCGCCGTGGCGAACGCCAGTGCCGCCTCCTGCCCAAGTCCCCGCAAGGATCACACCCTGATTGTCGGGCCGCGCATAATTGCAGCAGATGTCGTCACACCATGCGAAAGGCATGATCTCGCGTGCATTTCCATCGGCCTCCAGCACCGCCATGGGATGGCGCTCGATATGCAGCGGAAGATCGAGTTCGACCGTCGCCAGCAGCCGCCGCGTCCACGGCCCCGCCGCCAGCACAACGTTGTCCGTCTCCAGCACCGTGCCGTCCTGAAGCTCAACCCCCGTAACGCGCCCACCCTTCGCCAGCAACCGCGCGACGGCCGTGTTCTGCATGACCTTCGCGCCGCGCGAACGCGCCGCCCGCGCAATCGCATTGGTGGCGCCAAATGCATCGCAGTAGCCGTATTCCGGTTCCCACAATGCCACCGCCACATCCTCGCGCGAAAACCCCGGC
The DNA here is from genome assembly GCA_041745135.1 of Aestuariivirga sp. Taxonomy (GTDB): domain Bacteria; phylum Pseudomonadota; class Alphaproteobacteria; order Rhizobiales; family Aestuariivirgaceae; genus Aestuariivirga. The sequence continues at coordinate 706 of JBGTJO010000233.1, forward strand.
GCCGCATCCGCGAATTCTTCGGGCGAAAGCGTCTCGATCGCCGAACCCTCGCCGCGAATGCGCTCCGCCGCGGCGCGCCAGCTCGCTTCATTCTCCTTGCCGCACACCCACATCATGCCGACCTGCGTGACGAACGGTCCCTCCCCCGAAATTTCCGGCAGCGCCAGCAAAATCTCCGTGCCCCGCCGCGCCAGCTGCGACAGTTCCGGCATCAGATAAAAAGCATGCAGCAATGCTGAGGATTTTCCCGTCGGTCCCCCGGCCGGATGGGTCTGCTCGATCAATGTCACAGCCACGCTGGCTTCAGCCAGGTGGTAGGCAACGCTTGAGCCTACGATCCCCGCGCCCACCACAATGACATCGCTCTTGCGCTCCATGCGTAAAAGCTAAGGCCACTTTATTGCCGCTGTCAATATCTCTTCATAATTGACTACTACGGAGAGTTCTGTAATGACTTCTTCATGCCAAAATCCAGCAAGGCAACTGCCATACGCGACGTTCTGATGCGGCAGGACGTTGCGCTGACCCCCTCGGAGGAGAAGATTGTTCGCCTGCTGCTGACCGACTACCCGACATCGGGCCTCGGCACGGCAACAGCCTTGGCCAGGCGTGCCTCCGTGAGCGACCCCACCGTCGTCCGCCTCGTGATGAAGCTTGGTTTCGATGGCTTCTCCGATTTCCAGTCGAAGTTGCTCGCCGAAGTCGAATCCCGCCTGCACTCGCCGCTGCTGATGATGGAAGCCAAACGCCCGAACGGCAAGAACGATGGCGCGATCGTGTCCTATCTGCGCTCCGTGGGCGTGGCCCACGAGAAATGCATTACCATGACGCCCCAGCAAAGCTACGGGCGGGCCGCGAAACTCATCATGCGAGCAAAGGGCGAGGTCGTTCTCCTCGGCGGTCGCTTCAGCCGCCACATCGCCGGCATGTTCGCAGGCTACCTTTCACAGTTCCGCCCCGGCATACGCGATCTCGGCGCCGTGTCGGCGCAGGCCATCGATACCCTGGCCGACCTCAGCCGCCGCGACGTACTCGTCGTCTTCGATTACCGGCGTTATCAACTTGATGTCATGGCCTATGCAAAGCAGGCAGCCGAGCGCGGCGTGCGCATCCTGCTCTTCACCGATCAATGGCTCTCGCCCATCGCGGAGAAAGCCGAGGTCACCATCGTGAGCCCCCTTGACGTGGCCTCACCCTATGACACGCTGGCCCCCGCCATGGCCCAGATGGAAGCCCTCGTCGCCCATATCGTCTCGACCGAGGGAGATGAAGCGCGCGCCCGCATCGAACGGCTCGAAGGCGTGCGCCACGCCAACGCCGTGACGGTGGACGATGGCGGAAACGGAAAATCCCCCGGCCGCAAAAATCGCAGACAGGATCAACGAGCATGACGACACGGGATGCCCCCTATCGCGCCGGCGAAACGGCCCTCCTCCTCGTCGACATGCAGCGCATCTGGCTGGAGCCGGGCCTCGATCCTGCGCACACGGATCGCGGCCCCAAACATTATTTCTACCGCGAAACATCAAGCCGCACGATCCCGCACCAGGCCTGCTTGCTGGCCGCCGCCCGCGCCAACGGCGTCGAGGTCATCCACACCATCATCCAAAGCCTGACCAAAGACGGCCGCGACCGCTCCCTCGATCACAAGATGACGCCGATCCACGTTCCTCCGCACCGCCCCGAGGGCCTGCCTGTGCCCGCGCTGGCCCCCTTCGAAGATGAAATCCTGCTGCCCAAAACCTCCTCCGGCGTCTTCAACTCCACCAACATCGATTACATCCTGAAAAATCTCGGCATCCGCTACCTCGTGATCGCCGGCATCATGACCGACCAGTGTGTCGACATGGCTGTGCGCGACGCCGCCGACCGTGGCTATCTCGTCACCTGCGTGTCGGATGCTTGTGCCGCCGCCACCAAGGAGCGCCACGACAACGCCCTCCGCGCCTTCGGCGGCTATTGCTGGATCGCCGACACCGACACGGTGGCCGTCCGCTTCAAGGCGCTGGGATCGCCTTCATGACATCATCACGGCTACGGTCATTTGCCGGAAAATGCATGAGCAAGGCTCGAATGTCCGCAAATGGTGTCATTCCCTTTATGCCGTCATTCCAGCGCAAGCTGGAATCCAGCTTTGGAGCCGGAAACATGCAGGACGTGATGGAGTTTTTGTCCGGAAGCTGGACCCCAGCTTTCGCTGGGGTGACGGAAAGAGAGAGTTTTTGCGGCACTTCCGAACTTCGATCCTTTAGCCGGACCGCAGTATCATGACAGCAGCGCTGGAAGGCCTCGTTGCCATCGTCACGACGGATATCTGCGCCATCACCCGCGGGCGCTCGATTGTCGAAAGCAAGCTTGAGAGGCTGGCGGTTACCGGCGTCGGCTGGCTCCAGGCCAATCTGTCGCTCACACCTTTCAATTCCATAGCCCATCCCAATCCCTGGGGCTCCTCCGGCGATCTGCGTTTGATCCCGGATCTGAACGCACGCTTTCGCACAACCCAAACCGGATCGGTTACGCCTTTTCATATGGTGCCCGGCAATCTGGTTGAACTCGACGGCACGCCCTGGCTCGCCTGCACCCGCTCAATGCTGATCAGCGCATTGGCCGATCTCAAATCCGCCACCGGCCTGTCGATGCGCGCCGCCTTCGAACATGAATTTCAGCTTTTCGGCGGAGCTTCTCCGCCCGGCCATTCCCTTTCCTTCGAGGCGTTGCGGCGCACCGATCCCTTCGGACCCATAGTGATGGCGGCTCTGAAGGAGGCCGGCATATTGCCCGAAGTCATCATCGCGGAATTCGGCAGCGATCAATTCGAAGTCACCCACGCGCCCGCCGATGCGCTGGCCGCCGCCGACCGCGCGGTCGCGATCCGCGAGATCACCCGCGAAGTCGCCCGCAATCTTGGCCGGCGCGCCAGTTTCGCGCCCAAGACCGCACCCGATGCGGTGGGCAACGGCCTTCACATTCATTTCAGTTTCCTCGATGCCAAAAACACGCCCGCAGCCTATGACGCCGCCAATCCTGGAGGCCTCTCCAACCAGGCTGGCGCCTTCTGCGCCGGAGTCCTCCGCCATCTCCCGGCCCTGACTGCGCTCACCGCCCCGAGCGTTCCCTCCTATTATCGCCTAAAGCCCCATAGCTGGAGTTCATCCTATACCTGGCTTGCCGAGCGCGACCGTGAAGCGTCGTTGCGCATCTGCCCAACAATCTCAATCGGCGGCGGGGATCCGGCCAAGCAATTCAACATCGAGTACCGCGCCGCCGACGCCACCGGCAATCCATACCTCTCGCTTGCCGGGGTCATCCGCGCCGGACTCGAAGGCATCGCCAATAAATTGCCCACGCCTCCACTCGTAACCGGCGACCCAACCGCAATGACTGAAAAGGAACGCTCCTCCTTCGGCCTCGTCCGCCTGCCGGAAAATCTTGAAGCCGCTCTCGCAGCCCTTGCCGCCGATAAAACGGTGTCGAGCTGGTTCGATCCCGCCTTCATCGAAACCTTCACCGGCGAAAAACAAGCCGAGCTAGCCCATCTCAAAAACCACACACCATCCGCAATATGCGAACTCTACCGGACCCTCTATTGATGTCCGATTGGCCCGAGCCCATCGAGATCGTCAACGAAGGCGGTCAAAGCGATATCGTCCTGGTTTGCGAGCACGCCTCCAACCACATCCCCGCCGAATACAAAGGGCTCGGCCTCGGTGATACGGACCTCCGCCGCCACATTGCCTGGGACATCGGCGCCGCCGCCGTGACGCGAGCCTTGGCCGAAAGGCTCGGCGCACCAGCTTTTCTCGGCACTTATTCGCGCCTTCTCATCGATCTCAACCGGCCTCTCCGAGTTCCCTCCAGCATTCCGGAGCGTTCTGAAAGCACCGACATCCCCGGCAACGCCAGCCTGAGCGAACCGGAGAGACAGCGCCGCCACAATCTCATCTTCACGCCCTTCCACGACCGGCTCGCGCAACATCTCGCGGCCCGTGAAAACGCCGGCCGCAAAAGCCGCCACGTCGCCATGCATTCCTTCACGCCAATATTTTTCGGCCTGGCCCGCCCCTGGCACGCCGGCGTGCTTTACGACAGCTCGCGCACCTTCGGCGAAAGCGTCATCGCCA
>JBGTJO010000234.1:0-1890 GCA_041745135.1 Aestuariivirga sp.
GACCGCGCCCGCCTCAACCGTCTCGCTGAAACCGCCCACAAAACCCGCACGCCATTGCTGGCCACCAACGATGTTCTCTACCACCATCCCTCGCGCCGCGTTTTGCAGGATGTGGTGACGGCAATCCGCGAGGGCGTCACCATTGCTGAAGCGGGCTTTCACCTTGAGGCCAATGCGGAGCGCCATCTGAAATCTCCACAGGAAATGGCCCGCCTGTTCCATGAACATCCTGAAGCCATCTCCAGCACGATGGAGATCGCTACGGCCTGCAATTTTTCCCTTGATGAGCTGAAATACGAATATCCCGACGAGCCGATCCCAAAGGGCACAACGGCTCAGTCCCATCTCGAACATCTGGTGCAGGAAGGCGTCAAGGGGCGCTATCCCCAAGGTGTTCCCGCCAAAGTGAGAGTTTCTCTGGCCAAAGAGCTTAAACTCATCGCGAAACTCAATTACGCGCCCTATTTCCTGACCGTCCATGACATCGTGAATTTCGCCCGCTCGCAGACCCCGCCTATCCTCTGCCAGGGCCGGGGGTCCGCCGCCAACTCCGCCGTATGCTTCGTGATCGGCATCACGTCTGTTGATCCTGATGAAATCGAACTGCTGTTCGAACGCTTTCTCTCCGAGGAGCGGAAAGAGCCCCCCGACATCGATGTCGATTTCGAGCACGAGCGCCGCGAGGAGGTGATCCAGTATATTTACAAGCGCTATGGCCGCCATCGCGCCGGGCTAACCGCCACGGTGATTTCCTATCGCGGCCGCTCCGCCGTGCGCGAAGTCGGCAAGGTCATGGGACTTTCCGAGGATGTGACGGCGGCCTTGGCGAGTGTCTTCTGGGGCGGCGGAGTGATGGAGGAGATGCACAAAAGCCGTCTCAGGGAAGCGGGCCTTGATCCCGCCGATCCTTTGCTCGTTCGTGTCATCGAACTTGCAAGTGAGATAGCGGGCTTTCCGCGCCATCTCTCTCAACATGTGGGAGGCTTCGTGCTGACGCGCGGCCGCTTAGATGAAACCGTTCCTATTGGCAATGCGGCCATGGAGGAGCGCACCGTCATCGAATGGGACAAGGACGATATCGATACGCTGGGCATGCTCAAGGTCGATGTGCTGGCTCTTGGCATGCTCACATGCATCCGCAAATGTTTTGATTTGATCGAGGCGTGGTACGGCAAACGATACACACTGGCCACGGTCCCGCAGAAGGACGAAGACGTTTACGACATGCTGTGCAAGGCCGATTCTATCGGCGTTTTCCAAGTCGAAAGCCGCGCGCAAATGAACATGCTGCCGCGCCTTAAGCCTCGTTGTTTTTATGATCTTGTAATTGAAGTAGCGATCGTGCGCCCCGGCCCCATACAGGGCGACATGGTGCATCCATATTTGCGCAGGCGCGATAAGCTCGAGCCGGAAGAATATCCTTCTCCCGATCCCGCTTTTGGTGACAAGGATGAATTGAGGCAGATACTCGGCCGCACCAAGGGCGTTCCCCTCTTTCAGGAACAGGCCATGCAACTGGCTATGACGGCGGCGGAATTCGTTCCCGGTGAAATGAATGAGCTGCGCCGTGCCATGGCCACCTTCCGCAGGCGCGGCACCATCGGCCTCCTGGAGAAAAAAATGGTGAACCGCATGGTGGAGCGGGGCTATGAGAGAAGTTTTGCGGAACGCTGTTTCAGCCAGATCAAGGGCTTTGGCGAATATGGCTTCCCCGAAAGCCATGCCGCGAGCTTTGCGCTTCTCGTCTATATATCCTCATGGATCAAATGCCGTTACCCCGCAGTGTTCGCCTGCGGGCTTCTCAATTCCCAACCCATGGGCTTTTACGCGCCCGCTCAAATCGTCCGCGACGCCAGAGAGCACGGCGTAGAGGTTAGGCCGCCGGACATA